>JANNMC010000404.1:0-52983 GCA_031397435.1 Candidatus Eiseniibacteriota bacterium | reverse complement strand
GACGACGGCGACCTGGCGACGTGATGCTTCACACGACCCAAGCAACCGGGTAGAATGCCGTGCATGATCATCACGTTTGAACCCGATGCTCCGGAAAGCGCCATCGCTTCCGTCATGCAACTCTCGGAGCGATTCGCGGGGGTCACCGCGCGCAAGTACGAGTTCCGCGGCGCTTCGACAGCCATCACCGAGATTCACCTGATCGGCTCGACACGCGCGGTTCCGACCGATGTTTTCGAGAACGTGCCCGGCGTGCTCGCGGCGGTGCGCGTCTCCGTCAAGTATCGCCTCATTGGCCGGCACTCGAGCGCCGAGACTCCGGGCTTCGAGTACAACGGCGTCCGCTTCGACGAGCGAAGCGTGAAGCTCTTCGCCGGTCTCTGCGCCGTCGACACCCCCCAGCACGTGGCGGAAATGATGGCCGCGCTCCAGGCCGAGGGAATCGACACGACGCGCATGGGAGCCTACAAGCCGCGCACCAGCCCCTACGATTTCCAGGGGCTCGGCAAAGCCTGCCTTCCGTGGGTCTTCGATCTCGCCGGCAAGTACGGCATGAAGGTGATCGCCATGGAGGTGACCGACGCGCGGCATGTCGACGAGATCCGCGCAGCGCTGGAAGCGGCAGGCAAGCCGACGGGCGTCATGCTCCAGATCGGCACGCGCAACACGCAGAATTTCGAACTCTTGAAGTACGTGGGGCAGCAGAGGGAATTCCCGGTCCTGTTCAAGCGGGGCATGGGCATCACGCTGGAGGAGTCGCTGAACGCGTGCGAGTACGTCGCAAGCGAAGGGAACGCCAACATCGTCTTCTGTCTCCGAGGCATGAAGACGCATCTGGGAGAGCCTCACCGGAACTTCGTCGACTTCGCCCACGTACCGGTGGTGCGCCGGCAAACGCGCCTGCCGGTCTGCATCGATCCGTCGCACAGTGTCGGCCGGCTGGACGACGCTCCCGACGGTCTGCCCGACATCTTCCATGTGATCGGGCAAGGGGTCATCGCCGGCGCCACGATGGTCCTCGTAGACTTCCATCCCCACCCGGAACTGGCGCTCTGCGACGGGCCCCAGGCGCTGGCTCTGACGCGGATCGGTGTGCTGAAACGCTACATCGCGACCATCCGCGGCGCGTATGAAGAGGTCACCAAACCCGCCGCGCAGGCAGTCCTTTCCAAGAACCCTCCAAGCCGTTAGAATGACTGCACGTTGCGCCCGTAGCTCAGCTGGATAGAGCGTCTGCCTCCGGAGCAGAAGGCCAGGGGTTCGAATCCCTTCGGGCGCACCACTTTTCTCCTCCATGACCGAGAATCCAGAGCACCACGAGTGGACTGAGGCGAGAGTCTCGCGGGCGATCGCGATGGCGGTAAGCGCGATCGTCGTCGTGGCCGACGTCTGGCTGCTGGTCCTTTTCCTCCGCATCGCTCCCGGCCTGCCGGGCGGCCTGGCCTCCTACTGGTACATCCTCGCCGGCATCGCGGCGGTTCTCGTATTCGCGGTGCTCCGCCTCCGGAAGCACTGGAGTGCCTTCCAAGCCGGGGAATGACCCGCGCCAAGGCACGGAGATTGCAGTTCCACTCCGGCCGTGACTACCGAACCGCGTAAGCCCATGCAAACCGCAACGGATGACCTTGCGGGGAGCGACCTGTTTTTTGCCACCCTCCAGGAAGTTACCAGCCTGATCAATGGGGGGAAGGCGCAGGAGACCATCTTCGAGTCGGTTCTCAGCTGCGCCCTCCAAATGCTTGAGGCACAGGCTGTTTTCCTGATCACGGTGGAGGGGTCCCGGGTGCGGAAATTCGCCCTTCGGGCCACCCCCGACGGGCACATTCTGGGACTCGAACGCTACGAACTCCCTAGCCAGGCCGGAATCACCCGGTGGGTCCTTCTGGAGGGGCAGGCTGTCCATGTCCCCGACGTCGGAGCCGACCCCCGCTACCATCCGAGCATCGATTCGCTCCCCGGAATCCGAACCGCAGCCTGCCTCGCCGCGCCGCTGAGGGTCCGAGACACGACGCTCGGCGTGCTCGTGGCCGTGAATCGGATCGACGCCTCACCGTTCAACGACCGCCACCTTCGGGTCCTTTCGCTTCTCGCGAACCAGACGGCCATCGCGATCGAGAACGGGAAGCTCTATCGCCGCGCCGAACAGCTCGCGGTGACGGACGATCTCACGCAGGTCTACAACTACCGTTTCCTCAAGATGGGCCTGCGCCGAGAGGTGAAGCGGGCCGCGCGCTTCAACCAGAGATTCTCCATTCTCATGATCGACGTCGACAACCTGAAGAAGTACAACGACAAGAACGGGCACCTGCGGGGAAGCGAAGTGCTTCGCGTGATCGCTCAGATTCTTGTGCGCGAGGCCCGTTCCATCGACCTCGTCGCCAAGTACGGCGGCGACGAATTCGTGGCGATTCTCCCGCAGACGTCGCGCGAGGGAGCCTGCGTCCTCGCGGATCGAGTGAAGATCGCCGTCGCCGCCGCGGCATTCCCGCTGGCGGAGCCGGGCACGATCACGGTCAGCCTTGGCGTGGCGACCTATCCCGAAAATGGAATCACGGCGGGTGAAATTCTGGAGTCGGCCGACATCGCGCTATACGCCGCGAAGCAGTCGGGGAAGAATCGCGTCACGGTGGCGACCACCGACGGAAGTGGGATCGAGTCGGCCCGAGCGCGCGGCTCGCGCGGCTCGGACGCCGAGGATGAACTGTAATCACTTTGACTTCCCCGTAAGGGGTCGGTAAGGTCGCCACGTGCACTCCAAGCACCAAGATGTCGTGGTGGTGGCCGTTTCGCTCTTCGCCGTCTCCGCTTTCGTCCTGGCCGCATACGCTCTCGCTCGTTGGCGGAGAGTCTCCCCGAGCAGCATTCGAATGGCGCTCCATACCGCCGTCGGCGCCTGGACCTTGCTTGTTACGCCATATTTTCATTCGCTCGCGTGGGCGCTCGTCCTTCCGAGTCTGTTCTTGCTCGTGAATGCTTCGCCCTGGGCGCGCCCGCTCTTCCGCGCGATCGAAGGCACGCCCGAGCGTGCGAAGGGGCTCTGGACCTTTCCGGCCGGCGTCGTCCTTGTCTACGCGCTCTTCTGGGAGCCGGGCATCCGTCCCGCCATCCTGGCGGGGCTCTGCGCGCTGGCCTTCGCGGATCCCGCCGCGGCGATCGCGGGGAAGCGATTCGGGCAACGGAAATTTCACCGGTTCGGGCATGGTCGAACGCTCGAGGGGTCGCTCGTCTTTCTGCTCGTGGCGGGCGTTGCCGCCGGGCTCGTGGCATCGGCGCAGGCCACCGGGGCGCTGCCATGGCGTGTGGGCGTTGGGTGCGGAGCCCTCGGCGCGGTGGCCGAGGCGATCACGCCGTCCGGATGGGACAACCTCACCGTCCCGCTCACCGTGGCGGCCGCCTATAGCGTTCTGGTTTGACGAGCGATGCGACCGATCACGACGATTGAAGCGCTCGCTCTGGCGGCATGCGGCGCGGCTGTGGTGGCGTTCACGAAGCAAGGCTCGGTTGTCGCTGCCGCGTCAGGCATGGTGGTCGCAGCGGCCTCGATCGTCGGTCTCGGCCCGGCCGCGCTCGCTCCGCTCGCTCTCTTCGTACTCGGGGGCGGTACCCTCACGAAATTCGGAAGCGCGCGGAAGCGCGCGATGGCCGCGGCGGAACCGAACGAGGGGAAGCGGGGTGCGCAACACGTGGCTGCGAAATTGGCGATCCCTGCCCTCGTTGCCGTGGTGGCGGGCCTGACCGGGCTCACGCGGGAACTCTCGGTGGCCTTCACCGCCGCGTTGGCGGGCGCCCTTGCCGATACGGCGGGAACCGAGGTGGGACCGCTCGGACGGGGGGCTGCCTACGGCCTTCAGGGCAGGAGGCTGGTGCGACGGCCGCATGGTTTCGCCGGAGCCGTCAGCGCCGCCGGACTTGCGGCGACAGCCGTCGGCGGCATGGCCGTCGCCGCGGCCGCGATCGCCTCCGGATTGATCCACGGCGTTGGAATGGCGGCGTTCGCGGGGGCGGCAGGATTCGGAGCCGCGCTGTTCGAGAGCATCATCGCGGGTTCCGCCTTCGGGCGCGCCCTGGGTCATTTCGGGAGAAACGTATTCGTCTCCGCGGTAGCCACGGCACTGGGGCTCGTCGCGGGATTTTCGATGAGGGGGAAGCCGTGACCAAGGAAATCGTCTGCGTCGTCGGGGCGCGACCGAACTTCATGAAGATGGCGCCAATCCTCCAGGGATTGCGCGCCTATCCCGATCTTCGTGCCTATCTCGTGCACACCGGGCAGCACTACGACGAGGAGATGTCGCGTGTCTTCTTCGGGGAATTGAACCTCCCGAAGCCCGACCGCGATCTGGAAGTCGGAAGCGACAGCCACGCCGTGCAGACGGCGCGCATCATGACCCGCTTCGACGAGGTCCTGGAAGAGCGGAAGCCGCGGATGGTCCTCGTGGTCGGCGACGTCAACTCAACACTCGCCTGCAGCCTCGTCGCCGTGAAGCGGGGCATCGAGGTGGCTCACGTCGAGGCGGGACTCCGAAGCCGAGACCGGAGCATGCCGGAGGAGATCAATCGGCTGGTGACCGACGCGGTGACCGACCTCTTCTTCGCGACGTCGCCCGACGCGATCGAGAATCTCGTGGCGGAGGGAGTTCCGAGGGCGAAGGTGCACCTCGTCGGGAATCCGATGATCGACACGCTCCGGCTTCACCTGCCGGCGGCGCGCGCGCGCCGGGCCGCGGCGAAGTTCGGCCTCGAGGAGGGGAAGTACGCCCTGGTCACGCTCCACCGGCCGAGCAACGTGGATCAAGCGGACTTGCTGCATCGCATCGTTCGAGCGCTCGAGGCGCTGTCGGCGCGCATTCCGGTGATCTTCCCGGTCCACCCGAGAACGAGGGGGCGGATCGCGGAGGTCGGCATTCCAAGTTCGCCGGCGCTCCAGTTCGTCGATCCGCTTGGCTATGTGGAATTCCTGAGTCTTCAGGCCTCGGCCCGCCTCGTCCTGACCGATAGCGGAGGAGTGCAGGAGGAGACGACGGCACTCGGCGTTCCCTGTCTCACGCTCCGCGCCAACACGGAGAGGCCGATCACCATTTCGGAGGGAACGAATCGCCTGCTCGGCACCGATCCCGAGTCGATCGTCCCGGCTGCCTTTGAAGTTCTCGACGGGGGAACCGTGCCACCTCGATGCCCCGCGCTTTGGGACGGTCACGCCGGCGAGCGAATCGCGACCGTCCTTCATGCCCATCTGTCCCCAGGTTGACACCCTTTCGGGTCGATGTTAGAATCCTGTAAGTCCCTATAAAGAGGAAGGTTTATGGAGATTCGACGGATGAAAATGCGAGAGGCAATGAGGAGGAGCCAGCTGGTCATGTCGGCAGGCATCGTTGGCCTGCTCTTCGGCATGACCCTAGCGGTTACGCCCGCGTACCCGCAGGCTCCCAAAGCTGAATCTGTAGCGCGCGCCAACCCCGGCGACATCCTCCGCGTGGAAATCGAGGGGAGAGCGGATATCTCGGGCGAGGTGATCGTCGACAAGAGTGGGCACATCACGTTGCCCACCGTGGGCCGCGTGTCAGCGACGGGCCGGACGACCTCGGAGATCAGCACAGACCTCGCTCGGAGAATGTCACTCGTTTCAAGCAAGATCGTTCAGGTGTCCGTGACGATGGTGCAGGCCGCCTCGCGACGGAACTATGTCCTCGGTGCGGTCCTTCTTCCGGGGATGTATACCTTCGAGCAGAGTCCGACCGTCTGGGAGGCCATTGCAGAGGCGGGGGGGCCGTCGGACGACGCGGACCTTAGCAGCGTGGAAATTCTCTCCGAGTCTCAACCGAAGCCGACCCTCGTGAACGTCACAGCGGGGTCGGGTGGAGATCTCTCCACCCTGCCGCGCCTCCGACCTGGCGACACGGTTCGCGTCCCGCGGCAGAACAGCCTCGTGAGCGGCGAGGAGGACGTCGTTTACGTGTTCGGCGCGGTCGGGATGCAGGGGTCGCTGCCGCTGAATCTGTCTCCCGATCTCGTCAGTGCCTTCATTCGTTCGGGCCCGTCGCAGGAAATCGACTTCGAGAACATCCAGATCATTCGGCGGAACGGGGCTCAGGTCGTGCAGATGCGGATACGCATGGATCAGTACTTCGATCATGGCGACCTCGTCGGAAATCCGCGCTTGCAGGCCGGCGACACAATCCGGTTCCAGCGCAAATCCGGCGGTTTCAGTCCACTCCGCATCGTTGGCGCCGTCGGCTCGATTATCGGCGTCGTGGCCTCCATCCTCGTGCTGGCCCGGTGAGCAGCTCCATGCGAGGGAGTGCTGCGGGTCCACCTCCCGGAGTTGCTCCGTCCGCATCGATCGATGTCCAGGATTTGCTGTGGCGCATTCAGCGCTACGGGTGGATTCTGGTCCTCCCCATCGTCGCATGCCTCTGCGTCGCCACGATCGTCGCACGCCGCACCGTGCCCATTTATCAGTCCTTCCTGGTGGTCTCGGTGGACTCCCCTTCGGATATGTCGCCGGCGATGCGCGCCTACGCTCCTGGCAACGCGACGGTGAACGCACCCCGTGAACGGATCGCGATCGTTGATGCGATGATCCACAATCAGACATTCTTGAGAGGCATTGCCGAGCGACGAGGAATGGACAAGGATCCGGTCCTGATGGCGCGCGCCAGGGCGGCGACAAAGGCGACGCCAGGGATCACGCCAGAGGAGCATGCGCTGCGGCTCGCCGTGGGAATTCTCTGGACGAAGATCTCCGTCGGGCCGGGACGTGGAACGGCGATCCAGATCTCCGTGAAAGACCCGAACGCCGAAGTCGCACGCGATCTGGTTGCGACCATCGGCGACGCGCTCCTCCAGCAGGCGCTTCAAACCACCTTGGAGAGGGTTCAGGCGCGTGGTGAATTCAGCAAGGACCAGGTCGTGGTGCTCGAGGAACGACTTCGCAAGGCCGAGAACGAGCTCCGAGCCTTCCAGGAATCGCATCTCCATATGAGAATCACCGCCGGCATCTCCAGCGAGTCCGGGCTACAACTCGCCCAGGGACTGCGGCGGGCGACAGAAGACGAAATGGCGCAACTGCGACTGCGTATCCTGGCCGGCAGCGAGGAGTGGCGGAGCAGTTCCGGAGACGCGCTGATGCCGAGTCTCTCGAGCGCGCGGGCGACCGCTCTGGGGACACAACTCGTCAAGATCGAGGAGAGCGCGGCGCTGGCGCAACTGGCCGGCAAGTCTGACCTGACCGGTGAAGGGGAAGCGCTCCAGGTACGAATCAGTGCAACACGGCAAGCGCT
This sequence comes from Candidatus Eiseniibacteriota bacterium, assembly GCA_031397435.1. Taxonomy (GTDB): domain Bacteria; phylum Eisenbacteria; class RBG-16-71-46; order SZUA-252; family SZUA-252; genus SZUA-252. Next base: position 45,706 of record JANNMC010000404.1, on the reverse strand, counting down.
CTTCGTTGAGTTCGACCGGCTGTCTCAGGAGGTGGCGGGCGACGCTTCGCCCGGAGCTCGAAGCACGGCGGCGGGGATAGCGCTCGACCGTGCTGTGCTCCGTTCGCTCCAGGCTCGGAGGAACCGCCTTGCATCCGCCGTCAGCGACTTCCTCTCTGGCGTGCAGCGGGCGCCTCGCGATGAGATCGAACTCCAGAGGCTTCAGGACGATGTCACGTCCGCTCGGAACATCTTGACGACAATGCGGAACGAGTCGGTGTCGTCGGGAGTTTCGGAGGCCTACGCCACGAGTCAGGTGGGACCGCGCCTCCAGATCCTCGAACAGCCGCTCCTGCCCTTGACGCCGACGTCGATGGGGGCCACAGCGACCTTCGCAGTGGCGTTCTTCCTCGGACTTGTCATCGATGCCGCCATCGTCTTCGCGGGAGAGCGCCTCGCGGCCGTCGTGCGCACCGTGGAGCAGGCCGAAGCCGAGTACGGGCTGAAGGTCGTCGGCGTGGTGCCGCGCATCGAAACCCGTCCGAAGCCCGGTGGGTATTTGAGAGTCCACTGGCCCAAATTCGCCATCCTCGCGGTCCTGCTCGTTTCGGCGCTCGTCGTCGTGTACGACGAAGTGGTCTCCCCACGTCCGACCAAGTCCGGCCAGGTCGAGAGGGCGCGGCCATGAGCTTCGCCAAGCAGCAGTCGCAGGATCTTCTCGAGGGCTTCCAGATCGACGCCCCCTACGTTACCGAGGTGCGGCGACTGCTGCAAAATATCTCGCGGCATCACGGCAGCCAGAAGGCCGAACGGCAGGTCTACATGGTGACGAGCGCGGCGAGAGACGAGGGAAAAAGCACGACGTGCGCGCTCATGGCCATCGTAGCCGCGCGAGTATTTCGCCGCCGGACACTCTTGATCGACGGTGATCTCCGCCGGCCCACGGTCCATTCGTTGATGGGCGTGGCTCGCGGGCCGGGGCTGCGGGAGATCCTTCAGGGAAGCGTCTCGATTCGAGATGCAACGCGCTCGACCGCGCTCCCGCTCCTCTCCGTCATTCCGAGGGGCGATTCGCCCGCTCCGGCCAGCGAAGCCTATTCCGACGAGGTGTTCGCGAGCCTGCTCGCCGATTCGCGGTCACGCTACGACCTCGTCTTCGTCGACGCGGCTCCAGTGGTTCCGGTCATCGAGCCGATCTTGATGGCCGAGCATGTCGACGGAATTCTCGTTATCGCCATGGCCGGCAAGACGCCGATCACGGCGGTGCGGCGGTCGATGCAGATTCTCGATCCGGTTGTGTCGAAGATTGTCGGGGTCGTGCTGAACAACGCGATGAACGGGCTGCCGTATTACTACGACTATCGCTATTACGGATACAAGGAACGCCGACCCACACCACTCGACAAGGCGGGCGCGCCCCCAGGACAGGACCCGGACGCGCCACGACGTGCTCGAGATTTCGAAGGAGATCGTTAGTGGCATCCAGGAATCGAACGTCACCAACCCTTCAGCGATTCATTCGCAAGGTAGAGAGCCGGAAGGCTCGGATCGGCGTCATCGGGCTAGGCTACGTCGGCCTACCTCTGGCGGTCGAATTCGCGAAGGCCGGATTTCGCGTCACCGGATTCGATATCGACGCCAAGCGCGTCACGGCCCTGAACGCGGGCCGGTCGTATATCCAAGACGTACCGACGGGGGAACTGCGCGATCTCGTCCGATCGGGGCGACTCAGCGCCACCATGGAGTTCGACGCGCTCCGTCAGATGGACGCGATCGAGATCTGCGTTCCCACACCGCTCCGGAAGACACGGGACCCAGATGTTTCGTACATCATTGCCTCGGTCCAGGAAATCGCATCGAGACTTCGCCCCGGGGCGCTGGTCGTCTTGGAAAGCACGACCTATCCGGGTACGACGGACGAGCTGGTTCGGCCGATGCTCGAGGAAGGCGGGATGCGGGCCGGGAAGGACTACTTCCTCGCCTTCTCGCCGGAGCGTGTCGATCCGGGGAATCCGACATACCAGACGAAGAATATTCCAAAAGTCACCGGCGGCCACACCGCCGCCTGCAGCAACGCGGTCTCGATGCTCTATTCGCAGATCTTCGATCAGGTCGTCCCGGTCTCCTCGACCCAGGTCGCGGAGACCGTCAAGCTGCTGGAGAACACGTTTCGTAGTGTGAACATCGGCCTCGTGAACGAGATGGCGCTCATGTGTGACAAGCTCAACATCGATGTCTGGGAAGTGATCGAGGCGGCCTCCACGAAGCCGTTCGGATTCATGCCGTTCTACCCTGGCCCCGGCCTCGGCGGGCACTGCATTCCCATCGACCCGTTCTACCTCTCGTGGAAGGCCCGGCAGAGCGGATTCGAGGCTCGGTTCATCGAACTCGCGGGACAGGTCAATGGAAGCATGCCGTATCACGCCGCTCGGCTCGTATCCGATGCGTTGAATTCAAGGCGCCGGTCGGTCCGGGGCGCCAACGTGCTCATTCTCGGCATGGCGTACAAAGCCGACATCGACGACGTGCGCGAATCGCCATCGCTCGACATCATGGAAATCCTCGAGAAGGAAGGGGCACGGGTCTCCTTCTGCGACCCGTATGTCCCTTCGATCATGCATGGCGGCGGAAAGAAGCGGTCGGTGCCCTTCCGGGCGAGCACCCTTCGCGCCGCGGACTGCGTCGTCATCTCCACCGCGCACAAGGCCTTCGATTACAGCCTCGTCTCGCGGCACGCCCGAACGGTCGTGGATTGTCGGAATGCCTTGAAGGGCCGCCGCTCACGCGGCGTGTTCCGGATCTAAGCCATGGGTCTACGTCTCGTCACCGGTGGGGCGGGCTTCATTGGATCCCACGTCGCGGCGCGTCTCATGGATGAGGGCCATCGCGTTCGGGTCCTCGACAACCTGTCGACCGGCCGCCAGGAAAACCTCGACCTCCTGCAGCGCACGTACGGGGAGCGCTTCGAGCCAATTCTCGGAGACATTCGCGACCGGGACGTTTGTCGTCGCGCTTGCGAAGGGGTCGAGTTCGTCTTTCACCAGGCCGCGCTCGCCTCGGTCCAGCGCTCCATCGAGAATCCCGCCGACAGCACCGCGGTGAACGTCCTGGGGACGGTGAATGTCTTCACCGCGGCCCGCGACGCGGGTGTGCGCCGCGTCGTCGCCGCCAGTTCCTCCTCGGTCTACGGCGACACGCCGACCTTGCCGAAGCACGAAGAAATGCCGACGTCGCCTCTCTCGCCGTACGCCGCCAACACACTCGCCGGGGAGCACATGGCGCGCGTCTTCGCGGGAACCATGGGACTCGAGACCATCTCGCTACGGTACTTTAATGTCTTCGGTCCCCGGCAGGATCCGAACTCGGCCTATGCGGCCGTGATTCCGCTCTTCATTCGCGCGATTCTGAAAGGGGAGCGTCCGGTCATCTTCGGCGACGGGACCCAGAGCCGGGATTTCACGTATATCGATAACGTCGTCGACGCCAACCTCCGCGCGGCCGCATGCCCCACCGGGGCAGGGGAGGCCGTGAACGTGGCCTGCGGCGAGCGCTATTCGCTCCTGGAACTGCTTTCGGAACTGGGGAAGATCATCGGACGGAATGCCGACCCCACGTTCCTTCCGCCGCGAGCCGGGGATGTGCTTCATTCCCAGGCTTCGATCGACAAGGCGCGGCGCCTGTTCGACTTTCAGCCCGGGATCGGGTTCGAGGAGGGCCTTCGGCGAACCGTCGAGCACTTCCGCCTTGAGCGCTGACGGTACCGCGTCGCTCGGATCCGCGGCGCCGGCGCCCACGCTAGACGTCGAGATCGTCGCCGACCCCGGAGTGGAATGGGACGCGTTCGCGGACGGCCATCCCGACGCGACACTCTTCCACAGGGCCGCCTGGCAGCGGGCCGTGCGCCAAACCTTCAAATACGAGGCTCGCCACGTTGTGGCCCGGCGCGAGGGGCAGATCGCCGGGATCCTACCGCTCTTTGTGGTGCCGACTCTCCCCTGGGGCCGGGCGCTCGTTTCCGCGCCGCAAGCGGTCTACGGGGGCCCGATCGCCGACGGTAGCGACAGCCTCGACGCCCTGGTGCGCGGCGCCCGCGAGATGGCGGAGCGATTGGGGGCCCGCTACGTTGAATTCCGAAATACCACGCCTCTCCCGGATCTTCCCGGCAAGGATCTGTACGTGACCTTCCGGAAACCGATTCTCCCCACGGCCGACGAGAACATGGCCGCCATCCCGCGAAATCAGCGCCGAAGCATCCGCATCGCGATGAAGAACGATCTGGCGTGGGAGGTCGGCCGCGAGGAACTCCTCGACCCCTTTTTCGATCTCTATTCCCAGAGCGTCCGAAATCTCGGCACACCGGTCTTTCCGCGCCGCCTCTTCCAAAACCTCCTCGAGGCATTTGGAACCGACTGCCGGATTCTCGTCGTCCGGAGGGAAGGGCGTCCCGCCGCCGCCGTCATGACGTTCTTCTACCGTGATCAGGTTCTCCCGTACTACGGGGGAGCGCGACGGGAGGACTTCCGGTACGCGGTGAACGACTTCATGTACTGGAGCCTGCTCTGCTACGGAATGGAGCAGGGCTACAAGGTCTTCGACTTCGGCCGCAGCAAGCGGGAGAGCGGCTCGTACGACTTCAAACGGCACTGGGGCTTCGAGGCGACTCCACTTCATTATCAGTACCAACTCGTTCGCCAGCGGTCGCTGCCGGACTTGAGTCCCCGGAACCGGCACTTCTCCTTCGCGATCGAGATGTGGAAGAGGACCCCGCTCTGGCTCTCCCGGCGGATCGGCCCCGCTCTCGTGCGGTACTTTCCATGAGAATCCTCTTCCTCTGTCAACGCGTTCCCTACCCGCCGACGAAGGGCGAGAAGATTCGCGCCTACCATCACCTCACGCAGCTCGCGCGGCGGCACGAAGTCCACCTTGCCTGTCTTGCGGATCAGGGCGTGGACGAGGAGCACGTCGCGTTCTTGCTCCAGCGATGCGCCTCGGTAGATGTCGTCTACCGTTCGCCACGGGTGGCGGGGTTGCTGGCGCTCGCGGCGCTGTTCACGGGGCGACCGCTTTCGGTTGCGGCCTTTGGATCCCGAGAACTCCGACGGTTGGTGGGCGAACGCCTTCGCGCCAACCCGCCCGACCTTATCTTCGCCTACTCCTCCGCCATGGCGCAGTACGCGGAAGCGGGAAGCGGCCTCCCACGCGCGATCGATTTCGTGGACGCTGATTCGGAGAAGTGGCTCGCGTATGGCCGCGTTCGCCCGTTTCCGCAATCGACCCTCTACGCGATCGAAGCGGGCCGGCTTGCACGGTACGAGGGACGCGTGGCCACCGAATTTGATGCGTCGTTCTTCGTCTCTTCCGCGGAAGCGGCGATCGTGCAGCGCCGGACCGCTCGTCGCGATCTCCGCGTGCTTCCGATGGGAGTCGATCTCGATTACTTCAGGCCGGTCGCGGATCCCCCGTCGCCACGCGTGCCGCAAATCGTATTCACCGGAGTGATGGGGTACTACCCCAATGTAGACGCCGCCTCCTACTACGCGCGGGAGGTGCTCCCGCTCATACGCGATCGTGTGCCCGAGGCGCGATTCGTGGTCGTCGGAAGATCTCCGTCCGCCGACGTCAGGCGGCTGGCAAACCTTCCGGGCGTCGAGGTCACCGGCACGGTCCCCGATGTCCGACCGTACTTCGCCGAGGCGGCAATGGCGGTCGCTCCCTTTCGCATCGCTCGCGGAGTGCAGAGCAAGGTGCTCGAGGCCATGGCGTCGGGACTTCCGGTGGTCGGGACGCGTGTCGCGTTTCAGGGACTCGGGGCAGGGGAGACGGACGGGGTACGAATGGCAGATACGCCCGAGACGCTTGCGCGGGAGTGCGTCACCATTCTGGCGGATGCGGCGTTGCAGCGCACGCTCGGTCAGGCGGCTCGTCGTTACGTCGAGCGTCATCACCACTGGGAGCGCCTTGGCGAGCAACTTGACGGCATCCTCTCGGGGTTGGTTTCACCGGCGCCGCGGATGGGCGTATGACCAGATTTTGCGTTCGCACCAAGCGTCGCACCTGCTATGCTAGAAAGTCATGATTACGATACGAAACATTGTGAGTCCTCGGCGGTGGCTGAACCCTGCGTATCCCCAAACGAGTGGGGCGAACCGCCTATGAGACCTCCATCCCGGGCATCCGAGTCCACGTCCGTCGCCTCACCCCGCACATCCGCTCTGGGCGATCTCGCCGCGATTGCGCGTGACTACTGGGACTATCGCGATCTGCTCTACCAGGTGACACTTCGCGATATCCGCATCCGATACAAGCAGGCGGTCATGGGATTCGGGTGGGCGCTGCTGATGCCCGCACTGGTCGTGCTGGCGGGGCTGTTGATCAAGGTCGCCATGGCCACGTTTGCGGGGAGGGAGCTCCAATCCTCCGACATCGCCAGCGTGACCGTGAAGGCAATCCCCTGGTCGTTCTTCGTCGGCGCGATCGGTTTTGCGGCGGGCAGCCTTCTCGCCAACATCCAGCTCGTCACGAAGGTCTACCTGCCGCGCGAGGTGTTTCCATTGGCCGCCACGATCGCTCAGGCCTTCGACACCCTGATCGGTGCGACCGTGGCGGCTTTGGCGCTCCCCTTCATGGGGGTTCCGTTTTCGTGGACGCTCCTTTGGGTGCCCGTTCTCGCCGTTCTCTTCTTTCTGTTCACGACTGCCGTCGGTCTTTTTCTGAGCTGTGCGAACCTCTTCTTCCGCGACGTGAAGTACATTGTGCAGGTGCTTCTCACATTCGGGATATTCTTCACGCCGGTGCTCTTCGAAGCCTCCATGTTCGGGGCAAAGGGGTCGGTGCTCGTGATGCTCAACCCCGTCTCGCCATTCCTCGAGGGGCTACGGCTTTGCGTCGTCGAGCAGCACAACCTGCTTCAGCCGCTCACGACTCTCGGCGTCGCCGGGCAGAGCATCCTCGTCTGGAGCCCTTGGTATCTGCTCTACGCATTGATCTGGAGCATTGGCGGCTTCCTTGCCGCGGGACTCTACTTCCACCGACTCGAATTTGTGTTCGCGGAGAGCATCTAGTTCATGAGCGGATACGCCATCGAAGTCGCAAATGTCTGGAAGAAGTTCCACCGGGGAGCGATTCACGACAGCCTCCGCGACTTCGTCCCCGCCTTGGCGAAGCGCATGGTGGGCCGGGGCCCCAAGCCGACCGAACTCGAGAAGGGCGACTTCTGGGCCCTTCGCGAGATCGACTTCGTGGTGAAGCCCGGCGAAGCGCTGGGAATCATCGGGCCCAATGGCGCCGGCAAGTCGACGATGCTGAAGGTCCTGACGAAGATTCTTAGACCCACGCGGGGCACCTGCACGGTGCGTGGCCGGGTGGGCGCCCTCATCGAAGTCGCGGCTGGATTCCATCCCGACCTGACGGGAATGGAGAACATCTTCCTCCAGGGATCCATCATGGGGATGCGTTCCGCGGAGATCGCGAAGAAGGTCGACGAGATCGTGGCCTTTGCTGGTGTCGCGGAGTTCATCGACACGCCAGTGAAACGCTTCTCGTCGGGGATGCACGCGCGGCTCGGTTTTTCGGTGGCGGCGCACCTGAATCCGGACGTCCTCCTGATCGACGAGGTCCTTTCGGTGGGGGACATGGCGTTCCAGGAGCGTTGCATTGAGCGGATGAAGCAGTTCAAGCACCAGGGCGTGGCCATCGCCTTCGTCTCGCACAACATGCAAGCCGTGGCCGAGCTTTGCGACACAGGGGTCTTTCTCGCGGGAAGCGTGCGGGAGATTGGTCCTGCCAATCAGGCAATCGGCGCCTACGTCCGGTCTGCCGCCCAGCAAACGGTGTCCCCCCGCGGCGGCCCGATCGACATCGTGAAAGCGGAACTGCTCGATGAGCATGCGAACGCCGCCGTCAGCGTGGCACCGGGCGCCACGATGACCCTCCGGGTCAGCTATCAGATGCACAGGCCGACCAAGGACTTCCACATGCGGTTCATCCTCTTCCGTTCCACCGACGGCTTGAAGGTATTCGACGGTAATCTGCGAAGCGAGGACCTCGGGATTGATGAGCTCCCGGCTGGCACGTGCTACACGGTGGACTTCACGTTCCGCGCCCACCTGGTGCGTGGCCAGTATCACATCGCCTCGCACATCTACGATAATCCGACCCATTCGCCGATCTCACATCTGGTGCCCGCGGGACTATTCGCGGTCAGCGAGACGCGGACCTATGGGGGAGGCGTGGCGGACGTAGAATTGAAGTGCGGTGGCGTGGCGCGATCGACTCCAGCGAACGCGTCACCTTCGACCTCGAACCCCCACCTGCCAGGTACTGCCACGACATGAGCCTCCAGTGGACTGCCCCTTTCACACTCTTCGAGGCCGTCTGAATGAAAGTTCTCGTAACGGGACATCAGGGGTATATCGGCTCAGTCCTGACGCCGTTGTTCCAGCGCGCCGGGCACGAGGTGGTCGGACTCGACAGCGCGCTGTTCGCCGACTGCACGTTTGGCCCCGCCCCCGATGACATTCCATCGATTCGAGTCGACCTTCGAGACGTCGGGGTGGAAGCGTTGCGCGGATTCGATGCCGTGATCAATCTGGCCGCGCTTTCGAACGATCCACTCTCCAATCTGAACCCGAGCATCACCTACGACATCAATCACCGGGCTACCGTGCGGCTCGCCAGGCTGTCCAAGGAGGCGGGGGTCACTCGATTTCTCCAGTCATCCTCCTGCAGCCTCTACGGCAAGGCGGGTGAGGCCATGCTGGACGAAAGCGCGGCATTCAATCCCGTCACGGCCTACGCCGAGTCGAAGGTGCTCGTCGAGCGCGATCTCATGGCACTCGCGGACGACCACTTTAGCCCCGTCTACCTTCGTAACGCCACGGCGTACGGGTCTTCCCCGCGCCTTCGGGCAGACCTGGTCGTGAACAACCTTGTCGGATTCGCTTACACGACCGGGCGAATCCTGATCCTGAGCGACGGCTCGCCCTGGCGTCCCCTGGTACATCTCGAGGACATTTCGCGGGCCTTTCTGGCGCTCCTGGAGGCGTCCCGCTCACGTATCCACAACGAGGCATTCAACGTCGGACGGAACGAGGAGAATTTCCGCGTTCGAGAGCTAGCCGAGATGGTCCGGGAATCTATCCCGACGAGCGAGGTCCAGTACGCCGAAGGCGGTGGTCCCGACCAGCGCGATTATCGCGTCGACTGTGGCAAGATTCAGCGGATGATCCCCGAGTTCAAGCCGGAGTGGACGGTCCGTAGGGGCATCGAGGAACTGCTCGATGCCTACAAGCGGAACGGCCTCACCCGCGAGGAATTCCTCAGCTCACGCTACCTTCGCATCAAGCGCGTCACCGAGTTGCAGGCAAGTGGCGAACTGGACCAGGAACTTCGCCGCACGAAACCAGGCCCCGAAGCCGTGACCGGTTCGGGGCGTTCCTCCGGCTGAGGAGAGATCGATGAAGGTCGTACTGTTTTGCGGTGGGCTCGGATTGAGACTGGGGGACGGCCCCAACGCCATCCCGAAGCCGATGGCCCTGGTCGGCCAACGTCCGATCCTCTGGCACGTCATGAAGTATTACTCCCACTTTGGCCACAAGGACTTCATCCTTTGCCTCGGACACAAGTCGGCCGCCATCAAGGACTACTTCCTCAATTATAGCGAGGCGGTATCGAACGACTTCGTCCTGTCTCAGGGTGGCCGCGACCTCAAACTTCTCCAGCAGGATATCGAGGACTGGCACGTCACCTTCGTCGAGACGGGACTGCATTCGACGATCGGCCAGCGCCTGCGCGCCGTTCGCACGCACCTCGGGGACGATGAGGTATTTCTCGCCAACTACAGCGACGGCGTGACCGACCTCCACCTGCCGACCCTGATTGAGAAGTTCCACGCGGGCTCGTTCGTCGGCGCGGTCGTCTGCGTTCGCCCTCCCCTCAGCTACCATGCTGTCGAGATCGGCAAGGGCTCCCGCGTCGAGAGCATCCGGCCATTCAGCGAGGTCGGGCCGTTGATCAACGGCGGCTTCTTCGTTCTGCGCCGGTCCGTTTTCGACTACTACGAAGACGGGGAGGACCTCGTCGTGCACGCCTTCCCGCGTCTCGTTCCGAACGGACTGCTCCTCGGATACCATCACACGGGCTTCTGGGCTAGCATGGACACCTTCAAGGACAAGCAGGCGCTGGAGGAACTCCACCTGCGCGGCGAGGCTCCGTGGGAGCTCTGGCGGCGAGGTCCACGGGATTGAGATCGCTTGGTATTCTCGATCGCCTTCCGCGAAACCCGACGATTCTATGTCTCGGGGCGCATGGCGACGACATTGAGATCGGCTGCGGTGGGACGATCCTCCGGATCCTTCGCGCCCGCCGCGATGTCTCGGTGCGCTGGGTCGTCCTCAGTTCCAACCCGGAGCGTGCGCGCGAAGCAACCGCGGCGGCGGCGCTCTTTCTGCGCGGGTCGCGAAAGAGAGCTGTTCGGATCGAGGCATTCACCGACGGCCACTTTCCGTATCAGGGCGCGGAAATGAAGCAGGTCTTCGAGGAACTGAAGCGCGAGCCCACGCCTGACCTGATCTTCACCCACTATCGCGACGATCGCCACCAGGACCACCGCGTCGTCAGCGACATCACCTGGCAGACGTTTCGCGACGCGATGATCTTGGAGTACGAAATTCCAAAGTACGATGGCGACCTCGGCATTCCGAACGTCTTCGCCGAGATCGACGCCGCGACGTGCGCGCGCAAGATCCGTTACCTCAATACGTGCTACGCCACGCAACGAACCAAGCACTGGTTCACCGACGAGACGCTTCGCGGCCTCATGCGCCTCCGGGGTGTTGAGTCGCGGTCACGCCGCTACGCCGAGGCGTTTCACGGCCGGAAAATCGTGCTCTAGGGTTTCCCCTCCAGACCAGCATCCCCAGGAGTGACCTCATGATCTTCACCGAAACCAAGCTGAAGGGGGCGTTCATTCTCGACCTCGAGCTCCGGGAGGATAGCCGGGGGTTCTTCGCCCGCTCCTTCTGCCAGCACGAGTTCGTCGCGCACGGGTTAAAGCCGGTCATCGCCCAGGCCAATGTGGCCTTCAACAAGCTCAAGGGGACGCTCCGGGGAATGCACTTCCAGTTCCCCCCCGCGGCGGAGACGAAGCTGGTTCGCGCCACGCGGGGAGCCATTCTCGACATCATCGTCGATCTGCGCCCCGAGAGCCCAACCTATCTGCAGCACGTGGCGGTGGAGTTGAGCGCCGACAATCATCGCGCTCTCTACGTGCCGGAGCGCTTCGCCCACGGGTACCAGGTGCTCGAGGACGTCACGGAGACGAGTTACCAAGTGGGTGAATTCTACGCGCCCGGAACCGAGGGGGGCCTGCTCTACTCGGACGAGCGGCTGGGACTCCGCTGGCCGCTTCCCGTCACCGAGATATCTCCCAAGGACGCCGTCTGGAGGCCGCTGAGCGAGGTGGAGCCGGAACTCAAGCGCCGGATGACGGCATGATCCTCGTCGATACCGCGCTTCGTGCGCGCGAGGAACAGGGGAAGCCGATCCGCGTGGGAATGATCGGCGCCGGATTCATGGGGCAGGGCCTCACGAATCAAATCGTGAACAGCGTGCCCGGCATGCGCATGGCCGCGATCTACAACCGAAAGCCCGAGCGGGCCGTGGGAGTCTACACGTATTCCGGCTGCGCCGATGTCGTCATGGCGGGGACGCAGGCGGCTCTCGATGACGCCGTTCGGCGCGGAGTTCCCGCCGTGGCCGAAGATCCCTTCACGATCTGCCGCTCTCCCGAGATCGACGTCCTGGTCGATGTCACCGGGTCCGTGGATTTCGGGGCCCAGGTGATCCTCGAGGCGTTCCGGCACGGCAAATCGGTCGTCCTGATGAATGCGGAGGTCGACGCGACCATCGGCCCGATCCTTCGCGTCCACGCACGCCAGCACGGAGTCATTCTCTCCGCCTGTGACGGAGATGAGCCTGGCGTTCAGATGAACCTCTACCGCTGGGTGAAGGGACTTGGTCTCACACCGCGTGCGATGGTGAACGTGAAGGGGCTACAGGATCCCTACCGAAATCCGACGACGCAGCAGGCGTGGGCCGAGCGCTGGGCGCAGAATGCCGCGATGGTGACGTCCTTCGCTGACGGTTCGAAGATCAGCTTCGAGCAGGCGATCGTGGCGAACGCCACCGGTTTCAAGGTCCGCGCTCGCGGGATGTCGCGTGGACTCAAGTTCGAAGGCTCCGTCATGGACATCGGAAAGCAGTATGACGTGGAGGAGCTGCGCGCGCTGGGCGGCATCGTCGACTACGTCGTGGGACTCCCGCTGGTCAAGGTGCTCTGTCTGGCCGAGCACCCGGATCCGAAGCAGCAGCATTATCTGAACCTCTACAAGATGGGGGAGGGCCCGCTCTATCCCTTCTGGATCCCCTATCATCTCGTTCACTTCGAGACTCCCAGCGCGATCGCCCGCGTGGTGCTCTTCCAGGACGACGTGGCACCCTCGTTAGCGGGTCCCGTGGTCGAGGTCTGCGCGTTGGCCAAACAGGACCTGAAGGCGGGGGAGACGCTCGACGCCTACGGGATGTACATGACGTACGGCGAGGCCGTGAACGCGGAAGAGATGAGCCGAGGGCGCTACCTTCCGGAAGGGCTCGTGGAGGGCTGCCGGCTGCGGCGCGATCTCGCCCGAGACGAGGTCCTTACCTACGATGACGTGGACCTGCCTGAGGGCCGTCTGGCGGATCGCCTGCGAGCCGAGCAATACCGACACTTCCGCGGCGAGACGTGGCTCTACGAGCGCCTTGGGATTCGCCCTGCCTGATCAGGGTCGCGTACTGCGCTTCCAGCTCCCTCCGGTACCCCTCCAGGCGCCGCTGGATGCGCTCCCCCGCATGGGTATCTCCCTCCAGGGCCGAAAGCCGCTCCAGGAGTTCCTCCGATGTCATTCCCTCGATGTCGATGGCATACGCGCCCTGGCCCACGTCGACCATAAGGTCGCGCGTGGAACGACGGTAGACGATGCCGATGGTTGGCTTGCCGAGAATCTGGGAGATGAGCACGCCATGAAAACGGGCAGCGACCACGAAGTCCGCCGCCGAGAGCTGCGCGACCAGATCCTCGAAGTTGGAGACGACGGCGGCGAGTGACGTCAGTCCCTCGGCTGTTCCGGACTTTCGTTCCATCGCGAAAAGAATGTCGGCGATGACAAGCGGATCGGCGCGAAGTTGCGTCGGCACGAAGCGAACGCGATACCCTCGTGCCCGAAGCGTCACCGCGAACTCCGCCATGGTGTCGACGTATCGCTGGTAGACCGCCGCATCGCGCTCCGCCCAGGAGCGCGGATCGAAGTAGGGGAGAGGATTGATCACGATGAGCCTCGCTCCCTCCGACGTGGCGGCCGCGCCTCGAGGAGCCGCGGGGCGCAATCCGTGCGCCAGGTCGGGTGCGATGACGTAGGGACCCGGCACTCCGACCGCCGCGATCGCATCGCGCGATCCCGCGTCCCGATAGGAACGGTACCAGGAGAGCGCAAGGGCCATTCGGATCAGGAGCCCGCTCGATCGCGCCCGGATCGGGCCGGCGCCAACGCTCAGAAAGGCGACGCGCGCTCCTGCGAGGCGAGCCGCGGCCGACCAGGCCCAGAGCGTGTAGGGAAAACCCCACGGACCTCCGTAGTAGTCGGAGAGCTGATTGGAGCCGGCGACGATCAAGAGGTCGACGCGGCGCATCAACCGATAGCGTAGGCCCCAGAAGGCGGCCTCTCCCGCCATGTCGCGAAGCCAGGGAAGCGCGGCGGCGCCTGCCGCCAGGAGATCCCCAAGCCCGGGGACTCGGCGGAGCCGGGAGCGAACGCCCGAGGAAGCGGCTGGCGCGGGAACGACCGCGGGTGGCGCGGTGTGGGCTGTCGCCAGCCCTCGCCTCAGGGGATACGAGGGGATCCGATGGCGCGCCTCGGTGTCGGCCGGGCGAATCGTGAGCGCGATGAATTCCGATTCGGGGATGACCCCGCGGACTCCCTGGAGGAGCGCGTCGATGATCGCCTCGTCGCCGAGATTCCCGTTTCCAACGTGCCCGAGGATCCCGACTCGCCGAGGGGACTTCATCGCCCCCGAGAGGCCCTGGCTCGGGCCGCCCCGACCAGTTCGCGCAGGACGGCGCCGCGAACGGAGACGAAATTCCTGGCGATGATCCCCCCGACACGGGCCTTGTCAAAAGGGGAGAGCGGGGAGCGGAGGTCGGCCTTGAGATACTCGAATTGGTGCCGCCAGGTGCGCATCACGAGCTTTCCCCGCGTGGCCGGGGCAAAGAACTGCTGCCAGTTTTCGAGTGTCGCGTTTCGGATCGCGCTCTGCGGATCGTAGCGGCGGCGGAACAGGAACTCCGGCACCTCCGCGAACGTTCCGTGGAAACTCAACTCGCCCAGGAAGATCATATCGGACCCAGGGTAGTCGCCGAGCAACGCGGTCCGGCGCAGGATCTCGGGTCGCATCAGCCCGTACAAGGCATTGCAGAGGCCGACGCGACGGAGGTACTCCCGGAACCGGCGGGGCGCCTGCGGCCACCAAAGGTTCAACTTGTCCTCGTAGGTTCCGGTCACGGCGCCATGTTCATCGATGATGCTCGTCTTCGGGTAAGCGAGCACGGCGCCCGCATCGGACTCCATGACTTCCAGGCACCGGCGAATGTACTGAGGCTCGTGAATGTCGTTGGAGGAGGCCCACTTGAAATAGCGGCCCCGCGATAGATGAAAGGCCTGATTGAAATTCCAGGCCACGCCCCGGTTCTCCGCGTGGCGGACATAGCGAATGCGGGGATCACGCGCGGCGAAATCGCGGCAGATCTGCTCGGTCGCGTCGGTCGAGTGATTGTCGGAGATAACGATCTCGATATCCTCGACGGTCTGCGCCAGAAGAGACTCGATCGAGACCGCAACGTGAGTCTCTCCATTGAAGATGGGGAGCCCGATGCCGATCAGGGGAGCGGAACGACCACTCACGACGGCGACCTGGCAAGGGGAAATCCCGCGCGATCCGCGATCTCGCGTGCGATGGCGAACGACGACGTCGCCGCCGGGGAGGGCGCGTTCATCACGTGGAACTGGGCGCCCTCGGACTTGATCGCGAAATCCTCGATGAAGCTGCCGTCTCTCGCGACGGCCTGCGCGCGAATCCCAGAAGGTCCGGCCAGAAGATCGGTGGAGCGGATCTCCGGCACGTAGCGGGCCAGGTCGCGGGTGTAAACCTCCTTCACCCAGTCGCGCCACAGTTCCGCCACGCCCGCGCGCCAGTGGCGCCGCATGATTTGCCAGAGCCCCGGCCACGCGAAGATATCCAGCGCGTCCCGGAACGAGAAGGCCGTGCGGCCGTAGCCTTCCCGCGCCAGGGAGAGCACCGCATTGGGACCCGCCCATACCTCGCCGTTCACGCGCGGCGTGAAATGCACGCCGAGGAACGGGTAGCGAGGGTCGGGTACGGGATAGATCATCGAGCGGATCAGCGATCGCGCCTCCGGGCGGAGCCGGTAGTAATCCCCGCGGAAGGGAATAATCCTGAGCTCGGAAACAGGGCCCGACTGAGACGCGACCCGATCGCACTGCAGTCCGGCGCACGCGATGAGGCGCTTTGCCACGAGCGATCCGCCTCTCCAGTGGATGCGAATTTCATCCCCCTCGCGGCGTATGGAACGTACCTCGTGTGATACGAGAACTTCAGCGCCGAAGGCCTTGGCCTCGCGGGCGATGGCACCAGCCACCGCGGCATAATCAACAATGCCGGCGCCCGGCACCCAGAGCGCGGCGATTCCCGCTGCATGCGGCTCCCGCTCTCGGAGGGCGGATCCGGAGAGGAGATCGAGCCCTTCCACACCGTTGGCGATTCCTCGAGCATGGAGTTCCTTCAGCCTCGGAAGCTCCGACTCCTCCACCGCGACAATCAGCTTCCCGGTGATCGAGTAGGGGATGCCATTCGCCTCGCAGAACTGAAGCAGCTCAACTCGCCCTTCGACGCAGAGGCGGGCCTTGAGACTTCCGGGGCGGTAGTAGACCCCGGTGTGGATCACGCCGCTGTTGTGACCCGTCTGGTGCTGGGCAATTGCCGTTTCCTTCTCCAGCAGCACCACGCGGGAACCAGGCGCTCTACGCAAGATTTCACGGGATGTAGCAAGGCCGACGATGCCGCCCCCGACGATGGCGACGTCGACAGGGCCACCGGGTCGGCTGCTCGTGGGGCGATCGGGGGTCATGAGCCCGCAGGGTAACAGGTGGACCCGGCTTAATCCACCGAGGCATTCGGGCGCTGGCGACGAGGCGCCCCTGAAATTTCCGAATCAACCCCGCGTGTTCGAGCCGCTGACACGTCCGTAGACCGCCACCAAGGTCTCGCGCACCCGACTCCAACTGAAGCGGGAGGCATGCTCGAGGCCCGCGGCGACCTGGGCTCGTCGCCGTTCCGGATTCGAGAGTAGTTCGATCGCCGCGCGGGCCATGGCCCCGTGATCTCGCGGGTCGACGAGCGCCGCCGTGACCCCTTCCTCGACCAGGTCCGGAATCCCTCCGACATTCGTGCTCACCACCGGAACCCCGCTTGCCAGCGCTTCCAGGATCGAGTTCGGTGTGTTGTCGACGAGGCTTGGATTCAGCACCAGATCCGCACGTCCGTAGAGCGCGGCCATCTGCGCGTTCTCGATGCGTCCCGTGAAGTCGACCGAGTCCCGAAGACCAAGTTCATCCGCCAGCGCCTCGAGCGAGGCGCGCTCCGCGCCGGAACCCGCGATCGACATCGTGGCGCCGGGGAAGCGCTCGCGGACGACGCGAAACGCGCGGAGCGCCGTATCGTTCCCGTAGATCGACTCGAGATGCCGCGCCACGAAGAGATGCGGCGGCCGGGCCGCAGCGATATCTCCGCGCGAAGGCGCTGCCGGCGCGAATCGATCGAGGTCGACGACATTGGGAACGATCTCCGCCTCGAATCCAAAGGCGCCGAAGACGCGCTGAAGAAACGGCGAAGGGACGATGATCGCGGAGCAACGCGCGAGCGTCGGCCTCACCCAGATGCGTGCGGCCCGGAAGAACTCGGCCGCTCCTCCCCCACGATAATTGAGCACGACGGGGAGGCGTCGCCACGACGCGATCCAGACAGCGGGAGCCGCCCCCAGATGCCACGACCATCCAGAGTTCGCCATGACGTGGATGAGGTCGGCACGTCCCGCCGCGCGCCACATGGCGAAGAGGAAGGGGATCAGCCGAAAGAGCGCGCGGATGCCGCGAAGCTGTCCCGCCCAGCGCGGCCGATAAGGGGCATTCACCGCCACCAATTCCACCACCGCGCCCTCCTGCCGGAGGAGTCTGGCGAGCTGCGCGGTCTGGTTGGCCATACCGCCGTCGGGCGGCGGAACGGGCCCGACCAGCAGCACGCGGAGTCCGACGAATCCGGGCATCAGGGCCGAGGCGCTTGCGCTGCCGCGTAGACCTGCCGGTATCGGCTGACGACCGTCGGCCACGAGCGCTCGCGCTCCACGAACGCGCGAGCTTCGCGCCGGAGCGACGGGTGGGTCTCCGGAGATCGAAGCAAGCGGACGACCGCGTCGGCCAACGCGGCCGGATCGCCCGCGCGAAAGAGGGTGCCCGTCGTTCCATCGCGAAGCAGTTCGCGATGCCCGCCGACGTCGGAGGCCACCACCAACCGTCCCTGGGCCATGGCCTCCAGTGGCTTGAGCGGTGTGACCAGCTCGGTCAAGCGGGTCGGAAGGCGCGGATAGACGAACACGTCGATCAAGTCGTAGTAGCGGTCAATGTCGGCATGGGGAATGCGACCCACGAATCGGATTCGGTCGCCCTGCGGTGTCGCGGCGGCAAGGGCGCGAAGCCTGGCGTCTTCCGGACCGCCACCCGCCAGAAGGACTCGAACGTTTGGCGTCTGGGCAACAATGGCGGGCAGCGCCCGAATCAGGATCTCGAGACCTTCGTAGTGATAGAACGATCCGATGAATCCGAGGACCGGGCCGCCGTCGTGGCCCAGCGACCTCGCCAGTTCCGGATCGGGGGCATGCGACCCCGCGAATCTCAGCAGGTCGACCGCGTTCGGAATGACCGTGACGCGGTCGGCCGGAATCCCGCGCGCGACGATGTCTCCGCGCAGTCCCTCGCAGATCGTCGTGACCGCGGCGGCGCGCCGGAGCGCGCTGGTCTCGAGGGCGCGCGTGAGCCGATAACGCGGGCCCCACGCGCCCGTGGTTCCATGATCGACCGCCGCGTCTTCCCAGAACGCGCGAACCTCGTAGACGACCGGAATAGCCAAGCGCCGCCCCACGTTCAAGGCCGGCAGGGCATTCAGTACCGGGGAGTGGGCGTGCAGGATGTCCGGCCGCGTCTCCCGCGCCAGGGCGTAGAGGCGCCGCTCCACGTCCCGCATCTGGACCAACTCCCGCACGATCGGAAGGTCGAGGGCACGCCCGGTGCGAGGGCGCGTGCGATGAAAGAGGAGATCGTCTACTTGCTCCCGCTCCTCGGGGGATGGGCCCTGCTTCGGGCTCGTGAGATGAATCGTTTCCCAGCCGAGCTTACGCTGCTCGCGGAGGATGGCGAGCGTGCGGAATGTATAGCCGCTGTGGAGCGGCACGGAGTGGTCGAGAACGTGGAGGATGCGCACGCTCAGACCTGAACGGCGTTGTCGACGCGCGGGCGCAACCCGCGGAGCCGCTTCAGGCTCGACTCGAACATCAGGAGCGACCAGAGCGGCGCACTGTAATCGCGCCGCCCCGCCTGGTGATGGTCGACCATCCGTTCGATGGTGGTGAAGTTGAAGATTCCGAGTTCGCGCATCGAGGGGCCGAGAACCGCCTCCCGCATGCGGTCCCGCAACGGACCGCGAAACCACGACGTCAGGGGAACCGAGAATCCCATCTTCGGCCGATAGAGAATGTCCGCGGGAAGATACGGTTCCAAGGCGCGCTTGAAGACGTACTTGCCCTCGTTTCCGCGCAGTTTCAGGGACGGCGGAAGCTTCGCCATCCACTCCACCAGCGGGTGATCCAGCAGCGGGACGCGGACCTCCAGCGAATGCGCCATGCTCGCGCGGTCGACCTTGGTCAAGATGTCGCCGGGAAGGTACGTCTTCAGGTCGAGATACTGGACCATCGAAAGGGAATCCTCGACCGGGGCCCGGCGAGCGTGCCGACGGAGCACTTCGACCGCGTTGTATCCCTGCAGCCCCCGACGGAACGAGTCGCTGAAGAGTTCGCGGCGTTGCTGTGTGCCGAAGAGCGAGACGCTGTGGAAATATCCATCGACCGAGTCACGTGCGATCCCCTGGAAGGTGGTCTTCGCGCGCAGGAAGCGCGGCGCCCAGTCGGCCTTGGGATAGACCCTGCCCATGAGGCCGAAGAGCGGCTGGCGGATCGATGCGGGGAGCATGCGCCGAAGTCTGTCCTCGTAGAGGTGCCAGCGGTAACGGCGATAGCCGGCCAGATTCTCGTCGCCGCCGTCCCCGGAGAGGGCGACCACGACGCGCTTCCGGGCCAGGCCGCAAACGCGGTACGTCGGAATCGCGGAACTGTCGGCGAACGGCTCATCGTAGAGATCAGCCAGCCGGGAGACGAGGTCGAAGCTGTCGGAACTCACTCGCTCGACTTGATGACTCGTCGCGTATCGCCGGGCCACATCCTGCGCGAAGTCCGATTCGTCGAAGCCGCGCTCCCCGAAGGCCATGGTGCAGGTGTTGACCGGATCTGGAGATAGTCCGGCCATGAGTGCCACGACCGCGCTCGAGTCGACACCCCCGGAGAGGAAAGCGCCGAGCGGGACCTCGGAGACGAGCCGTATCCGCACCGCCTCGCGGAGCCGTTCGATCAACTCCTCGCCGACGGCCTGCTCCGAGCCCTGGACGGTCGAACTGAACGAGACGTCCCAGAACTCGTGCGGCTCCGGGACGGGATCGCCATGCCGAATGGTCAGCGTGTGGGCCGGTGGGAGCTTTCGGACCTGCCGGAGGATCGTGCGCGGCTCCGGGATGTAGCCGTAGGCGAAGTACTCCTCCACGGCGCAGGGATCCAGGTCGGGCGCGACGCCCGGATGACAGAGAATCGCCTTCAGTTCCGAACCGAAGAGGAAAGTCCCGTCAGGGAGCGAAGCGTAGTAGAGCGGCTTCACGCCAAGACGGTCTCGCGCGAGAAAGAGTGTCCGGCGGTCCATGTCCCAAAGGGCGAACGCGAACATTCCACGGAACCGATCGACGCACCGTTCTCCCCACGACTCCCAGGCGTGCACTACGACCTCGGTGTCGCACCGGGTCTTGAAGACGTGGCCCAGCGCCGTCAGTTCGTCGATCAACTCCGGGAAGTTGTAGATCTCGCCGTTGTAAACGACGACGATGCGCCCGTTCTCGTTATAGAGCGGCTGCTGCCCGCCGGAGAGATCGATAATGGAGAGTCGGCGATGGACCAACCCGACGCCCGGCTCCTCGTGAAAGCCGAACGCGTCCGGTCCGCGGTGGTGGAGGCTCTCGCTCATTCGCTCGAGGATGGCATGATCGTGGCGGCGGAGATCGCGAGTGTCCAGAATGCCGGCAATTCCGCACATAGTCGGTTTCGTTCCTCGATACGGGATGGGGGGCGCGCCCCAGGAGTCCGGGGCAATCGGTTCGGGAAATAACCGTTACCGCCGGTGCCGGGAAAGCGCCTATTCTATCGAAAATCGCGCCGCGCATGCTCCGGCATTTTCGACGATGCCCCGTGCCGCGGCGGCCGCAAGCCGGATCCCACGAGTTCTACCGCGGCACAAGGAGACCACACGTTGGGGCGTGACGCGTACAGCGCGCTCGTATCCGAAGTCATCTTTCCGCTGCATGAGATCCTCAAAGGTCATGAAACCGGCCGCCGGTTGCGCGAACTCGAGCGAAGCCAGTGGTGGGACCGCCCGACCCTGGAGGCGTTTCAGCTCTCGCGCCTTCGGCAATTTCTCGGCAACGTCGGATCACACGTCCCGTACTACCGAGACCTCTTCCGCCGCATCGGCTTCGAACCGGCGTCGATTCAAAGCGCCGGAGATCTGACGCAGCTTCCGATCCTCACGAAATCCGAGATCCGCGGGCACCATGCCGCCTTCCTCCGCGAAGGCTCCCACGGGCTCACCACCTACAGCACGGGAGGCTCGACCGGGGAGCCGCTCCAGTTCTTCGTGGGACGCGCCCGCATCTCCGCCGACGTCGCTTCCAGGCGACGCGCGATGCGGTGGTGGGGAATTGACATCGGCGACCCCGAGGTCGTTCTCTGGGGATCTCCGATCGAGATCACGAGGCAGGACCGTGTGCGGGCGATTCGTGACCGGCTCTTCCGCAGCACGCTTCTCTCCGCGGCCGGCATGACGGCGCCGCGGATGGACGCCTACCTGGATGCCCTCGTGCGGGCCCGGCCGGCGCACATCTTCTCGCATGCCTCCGTGCTCTGTGAACTGGCCGCGCACGCGGAACGCACCGGCCGGTCACTCTCCGGACTCGGCATCCGCGTCGTGTTCGTCACGTCGGAAGAGCTGTACGACCACCAGCGCCAGCAACTCGAGCGGATCTTCGGCTGCCCCGTGGCGAACGGATACGGGGGGCGCGACGCGGGCTTTGTCTCGCAGGAGTGTCCTCAGGGCGGAATGCACGTGAGCGCCGAGGACGTGGTGGTCGAGATCGTGGACGACCACGGCGCGCCGCTGCCGCGAGGAATCGCGGGCGAGATCATCGTGACGAACCTGGCGAGCGGCGATTTTCCGTTCGTCCGCTACGACACCGGAGACGTCGGAGTTCTCGACGAAGCGCCTTGCGCATGCGGACGGGGGCTACCACTCCTCCGTGAACTGCACGGCCGGGCTGACGATCTGCTCCTGGCGCTCGATGGATCCCGCGTGCCGGGTCAGATGGTCGTCCACCTGGTCAAGGGGCGGCCCGAGATTCGGGGGTTCAAACTCGTCCAGGAATTACCGGACCTCGTGCGGGTTCTGCTCGTCGTTACGGGGGAGTTGCCCGCCGAGGTGACTTCCTCGATCGCTCATGGACTCCGCGCCCACCTGGGGGACGGAATGCGCGTCGAATTCGAGTTGGTGAGCGAGATTCCGCGCGAGAAGTCGGGCAAGTACCGGACGGTCGTGAGCCGCCTCGGGCTCAGCCCCGCGCTGCAGGCGCAGCGTGCCGCTTCCGGCCCTTGAGCCTCGCACCGAGCTCGGAGTAGAGCGCTGCGTAGGCTCGCACCATCACGGGCATGGAATGGACCGCCTCCATTCGAGCCCGACCCGCCGTCCCCATCCGCTCCCGAAGCCCCGCGTCGTTCAGGAGTTCGAGAACGCGGCGGGCCATCGGTTCCGGTTCGCCTGCCGGTACGAGAAATCCGGTGACGCCGTCGCCGATGAGGTCGGGTGTTCCGCCGACCGCCGTCGCCACCACCGGCCTTCCGGCGGCCATGGCCTCCAGAATGGTGTTCGACATTCCCTCGTATCGAGACGAATTGACGTAGACGTCGCAGGTCCGAAGGAGTCTCGGCATGTCCGTCCGCACGCCGGCAAAACGAACTGCCTCCCGAACGCCGAGGGCTGCGGCTTCGCGCTCGAGGTTCGCGCGGGCTTCGTCCGCGCCTCCGTGGCCGATCAAGAGGAGCCGCGCGCGCGAATCCGCGCGGTGGACCAGGGCGAAGGCTCGAAGCAGGGTGGGGTGGTCCTTGACCGTCCGGAAGCCCCCCGTGTTCATCACGACCAGATCGCCGGGCGCCAGTTCGAGCTCACCGCGGAGCGCCTCCGTGCGGTCGTCGCCGCCGAAGGCCTCGAGGTCGACGCCGTTGGGAATCCAGCGAACGCGTTCGGGAGGAACTCCCCAATCCCGGACCACCTCCCCCTCGAGGTCTCGCGAGACGGCGCAGACGCAATCGACGCCACGCGCCAGCAGGCGGCTCCCGAGGAGCCGTTGGGGGTGACGGAGGGTGTCGTCCTTGCCGTGCTCTCCATGAACCACAATCGGCACCCGCGCCAGTCGTGCGGCGAGGACCGCGTAGAGAAACGTGGACCAGTTGTGCGAGTGGACAATGTCGATCCGTTCCGACCGAAAGAGCGTCGCCAAGCGTCCGATCACCCGCCAGTTCCGCCCCGATTGCTTCCTCATCTCGAAAACGGCGACCTCACTCGAAAGAAGCGCCTTCACTTCATTGCGCTGGTGGCGCATGCAGACGATGATGGAGCGAAACCGATCACGATCGAGCCGGTTCACCAGCTTCACGACGCCGTATTCCATCCCGGCGAGCGCCAGCATGTCGACAACGTGAGCGACTCGAAGGGGAGGGAGAGACGAAACTTCTGCCGCGGGACCCTGGCGCATGGGGGCAGAGTACCAACCGGCGATCGTGCCTGTCACGCCGCACCTCCGCGGGGCGATCCAGGTGCCCCCAGGTGCGAGCCTGCGGGAACTTTCCAATGGACTTTCGGGGCATCCAAATCTAGGCTGATTCGTTCATGAATCCATGGGGCGGACATCTTCCGCGTTTCACTCCCTCACCGACGTGAGCGGCATTTGCGGCGTCCTAACTCGACCCGGTGGCCCCGGCATGGCTCCCGGTGGAATCGAGGCGATGTGCCGGCGACTCACCGTGGGAGAATCCGGGACGGGCCCCGGCGGCTGCTCCACACTCTCGCTGGGTCCCGTATCGCTCGGCGCCTCGACGTTCGGGCGCCACCTCGGCGGCGTGGCCAGCATTCAGCGGGACGGCCACGCGATCGCGATCGCGGTCCTCGGCAGCTTCTACGATCAGGACGCGCCGCGTTCCGCGGTCCCGGAACACTTCCTGCAGCGATACGTCGAGGAGGGAATCGGCTTCGTCGAGCGCCTCCGCGGGGAAGCGATCTTCGCGGTCTGGGACGGACGAACCGGAGAGCTTCACCTCACAACGGACCGCTTTCGCTTTCACTCGCTGTACTATAGCGACCGTGACGATCAGTTCGTTTTCGCGTCTCGCATCGGTGCCCTCCTCGCGTCGCCCATCCCGATTCCCGCGACGCTCCGCCCTGAGGCGATTGTAGACGCCGTCGGCACCTCGATCATTCCGACGCCGCACACCGCCTATCGCGAACTGTTCAAGGTACCCCCGGCTCACCGGCTGGTGCATCGAGCGGGCGGCACGTCGCTCGCCCCGTACTGGCAGATCGATTTCAGAAGTCCACGACGCTCGGGCGAGGCGGAGTTGGCGAGGGAGCTCCGCGACGTGTTCTCAGGGGCCATGGCGCGGCGCGTCCAGGTGGACGGCGCACCGGACCGGATCGGCGCGTTCCTGAGCGGCGGTGTCGACAGCAGCACCGTCACCGGGGTTCTCCAGCAAGTCGCGGCCTGCCGCATGAAGAGTTTTTCGATTGGATTCGGTGAAGCGCGGTACAACGAGATCTCGTACGCGCGACTCGCCGCCAATGCGCTCCATGCCGACTATCACGAGTACTTCGTCGTGCCCCGAGACGTCTCCGAAGCGCTGCCGACCATTCTCGCGTCGTTCGATGAGCCGTATGCCAACGCGTCGGCCATCCCCACGTATTTCTGTGCGCGGCTCGCCCGGCAGCACGGCGTGGACGTCCTCTACGCCGGAGACGGAGGCGATGAACTCTTCGCCGGAAACTCTCGCTACGAGACGCAGCAGGTCTTCGAGCACTACCGTCGAGTTCCTCGCTGGCTGGGCCGGGGGTTTGTCGAGCCGATGGTAGGAGCGATGGCGGATCTGCTGAAGTGGAACCTGTTCATCAAGGGCCGGAAGTACATTCGACGGGCGCTCCTCCCGCCGGCGAAGCGGCTGACGTCCTACGATTTCTTTCAAGTCGTCCCGCTGGAAGGATTCCTGACCCCCGAGTTCGCGGAACAGGTTGGTCGAGTCTATCAGCCCGGGGCCGCGCTGGAAGCGCTCCATGATCGCGCCCCCGGTCCCACCGAGTTGGATCGGCAGCTCTATCTCGATCTCCATCTCACCATCTCGGACAACGACATCGTCAAGGTGACGCGCATGACCGAAGCGGCCGGCGTGACGGTGCGTTTCCCGTTCCTGGACCAGAAACTCGCCGAGTTCGCGATGACTGTGCCGGCCGGCATGAAGATGCGGGGAGGGAAGCTGCGGACGTTCTTCAAGCGCGCCTACGCCGATCTGCTCCCGCCGGAAATTCGATCGAAGTCGAAGCACGGGTTCGGGCTCCCGATCGCGGAGTGGCTTCGGACCGATCCGGCGCTCGCTGAGGTGATGAACGACGCGATCCTGAGCCCTCGCACCCTATCGCGCGGCTACTTCCGCCCGGAGGCGCTCGCCAACCTCCTGAAGCGCCATCGCGAGGACCCCACGTCCTTCTACGGAACCACGCTCTGGAACCTGGTCATTCTCGAGTTGTGGTTGCGGCGTCAAGAAGAGGAGGGAAGGAGCCGGGCTTAGAAACCGGAACCTTCGTCGGGGAAATGCGCCACACGCCGCCCGGGATTCGCGCGCGCCTCTTCGGCTTCGCTTCACGGCTCCTCCACGGATCCGGGAGCTTCCCGCTCGCGAGCCGCCTGGTGAACCGCACGCGCCTGGTCCGGGGGGGCCCCGGCCGATGGCCCGGCCCGCGCCTGGTCGCACGGCTCGAACGGAACGCGCAGATCCTTGTCTATCACCGCGTGAACGATGAGGGCGACCCGTATTTCGGCGGCATCCCGCCCGAGCGGTTCGAGCGCCAGATGGCCTACCTCTCGTCACGATTCACCGTTCTCCCGCTATCGGAACTCGTTAGCGCGACTCGTGAACGCGCGCTCCCGCCGAATGCGGTCGCCGTCACGCTCGACGATGGTTACCGGGACAACTATCTTCACGCGTTCCCGATCTTCCGGCGCTATTCCATTCCCGCGACGATCTTCCTCGCGACGTCCGCCATCGGGTCGGAGCGTCTGCTCTGGCATGACGAGGTCTTCTCGGCATTCCGGGAAACCGCGGCGCCCGCCCTGGTCGCTTTCGGCCCCCGTTCGATCGGTGGCCCGCTGAACACGGTTCCGGAGCGGCTCCGCGTGCAGCAGATGGTGCTGAATGAGCTGCGCTCCGTGAGCGACGAGGAACGGGCCGAAGCCGTCGTTCGGCTTCGCGAAGCGCTTCGCGTCGGACCGTCCCGCGCCGTTCCCGGACTCATGCTCTCCTGGGAAGAGGCGAGGGAGATGAGCCGCGGCGGAATTCGATTCGGCTCTCACACCGTTTCACATCCGATTCTCTCTCGCGTCGGCCGCGACCGGGCGAGGCGCGAACTCGAGGAGTCGAAGTCGATCATCGAAGAACGGGTCGGCGTCTCCGTGGACGGCTTTGCCTATCCGAATGGAACTCCCGCGGATTTTCTACCGGAGACGAAGGCGCTCCTGCGCGACAGCGGCTATCGTTTCGCGGTAACCACTTCGCCCGGCGCGAACGACGCGGCCACGGACGCGTTCGAGCTCCGCCGGGGCACTCCATGGGACGAGGACCTATTTGCATTTGGGGTGCGGTTGCTCTACAATAAGTGGCAGTCATGAGCCAACCTACGCCGTTTAAGCACTCCGCCGAGCCATCCCGACTCGGTCACGTTTTCCCGTCCTGAACCGGATCGAACTCGGTGCCGCTGAGGATCCGGTTGGCGGACTTGGGCGCGGATCGAGACGTCATCATCGATTGCCTCCGCCGCTTCTTGTCGCCGGAGGCCGACGCCGCTCGCTACGATTGGCTCTACCTCGGGAGTCCGCACGGCCCGGCGAGTGCCTGGATTGCCGTCGATGAGGGGAGCGGCGAGACGATTGGCGTGGCGAGCGCCTTTCCGCGGCGCGCGGTCCTGGACGGAGTCGAGGTACTTGGTTGGGTACTCGGGGACTTCTGCATCCACCCCGAGTACCGTACGCTCGGCCCCGCGCTTCAGCTCAATCGGGCTTGTCTTGATGCTGTCGACCGCGGAGCCGTCGCCTTCTGCTACGACTTTCCGAGCCAGAGCATGATGGCCGTCTACCGACGCCTCCGGATCAGCCCGATCGGCAACGTCGTTCGCCACTCCCGCGTCCTCCGATGGGGTCGCAGACTGGGGCGCGCGATTCCGGTGCCGGGCCTGCGGGAGGGAGTCGAGGCCGTCGCATCGATCGCGGACCTCCTGCCACCGATCCGAGCCCGGGTGCCCGCTGGCCTGTCGATGCGTCCGCACGCCGACGCGTGCGGCGCGGAGTTCGATGGACTCGATCGCGAACGCCGCGAGACGTCGCGTCTCCATCTCGACCGCTCGGCGGCCCATCTGAATTGGCGGTATCGATCGAATCCTGGCCCGCGCTACGACATCCTGGCCGCTCGGGATGGCCGCGGACTGCGAGGCTACGCCGTATTCACGCAGCGTGGTTCCGACGCGGAACTCTCCGACGTGGCGGCTCTGGACGATGGGGCGGCACGGGCGCTCGTCGACGAGACGGGCGCCATCTTGTGGCGGCGAGGCGCCGTCACGCTGTCGATGTCGCTGTTCGCGGCGTACCCGATGGCCGCGGTCTTGCGTCGTGGCGGATTCCGTCGCCGCGAGGAGAGTCCCGTGATCTTTCATGGCGGCCCGGCACTTCATCATCGCCCGGCTCTCGCCGATGGCGACATCCCTCTCACACACGGAGATCGGGAAAGTTGATCCCGGTCCGATGGGTGCCATGAGCGCTGAGACCACGTCCGGACGGATCCGGCACTTCATCCTGAATCAGTTTCCGTTGGCGCGCCAACGCGACATTGCCGACGAAGACCCCCTGCTTCGCACGGGGATCATCGATTCCCTCGGCATTCTCGAGGTTGTCGTCTTCATCGAGTCGGAATTCGGTATCACCATCGCCGACGAGGAACTCGTTCCCGAGAGCTTCGAGTCGATCGCCACGATGGCCCGCTTCGTCGACAGCAAGTGCGATCAGGGGACGGAGGCGTAGGGGGTACCGTGGACTTCCTCATTCACCACATGCTTCGTTCGAGCGCCGCCCGGCTTCCCGAGAAAGAAGCGCTGGTCGGCGGCGATCAGCGACTTTCGTACGCCGAGGTCTGGGCGCGGGTCCGAGGCCTTGCCGCCGGGATCCAGCGGGCCGGTATCGAACGATCGGATCGCGTCGGGATCTTCCTGGACGCCTCGGTGGAGCAGGCGATCTCGATCTTCGCCGTTTCTCGCGCGGAGTGCGTCTTCGTGCCGATCAACGGCGTCCTGCTACAAGATCAGGTCTCGCACATCGCCCGCGATTGCCGGATGCGCTGTCTCATCATCTCCGCCTCCAAACTCGCCGCGATCGCTCCGGCGCTCTCGTCCATCCCCACCCTGGAGCGGCTCATCGTCGTGGGAGGAGCCGCCCCGCCTGGAACGCCGCTCCCCGCGGATTCGTACGAAGCGCTCTGCGCCGACGTTTCGGGGGCGGATTCGCCGGAGCGCTCCATCGAGAGTGACCTCGCGGCGATTCTCTACACATCGGGGTCCACCGGAAAACCGAAAGGCGTGATGCTGAGTCATGCCCAGGTGATGGCCGGGGCCACGATCGTCTCGACCTATCTGGAGATCACGGAGTCGGAGCGCATCCTCGCCGTGCTGCCGTTCAGTTTCGACGCCGGAATGAACCAGATCATGACGGCGTTTCAGCGGGGAGCGACGATCGTTCTGAAGCCGTTCGTCTTCGCCCGCGAACTCGTGTCGGCGCTGAAAGCCGAGCGGATCACCGGACTCGCGGGCGTCCCGACGCTCTGGGGCCTTCTGGCGCAGCCGAGTTCGTCCCTCAGCAAGGGGACCTATCCGCATCTCCGCTACATCACGAACACGGGCGGGGTCATGCCGCAGGACGTGCTCTCGACGCTTCGCCGTGCGCTCCCCGCGACACGCGTCTTCCTCATGTACGGGCTTACGGAAGCGTTTCGTTCGACCTATCTTCCACCTTCCGAACTCGACCGGAGGCCGACGTCGATGGGGAAGGCGATTCCCGACACGGAGATCCTGGTCGTGGACGAAAACGGCCGGCGATGCGGCCCGGGCGAGATCGGCGAGCTCGTGCATCGCGGCCCCACCGTCTCGATGGGATACTGGGGGCAGCCCGAGCTGACGGCTCGCGTGCTCCGGCCACATCCGTTTCTCCCCGCGGAGATGGGCGCGACGGAACGCGTCTGTTACTCCGGGGATCTCGTGAAGACCGACGAGGACGGCTTCCTCTACTTCATCGGGCGCCGCGACAACATGATCAAGTCGTCCGGCTACCGGATCAGCCCGACCGAAGTGGAGGAGGTGCTCTTCCACAGCGGGATGGTGCAGGGCGCGGCGGTGATCGGCGTGCCCGACCCCATGCTCGGCGCCATCGTCGTCGCGTTCGTGGTCCCGAGCGAAGGGGAAGCCTTCGACCCCGCCGCGCTGAAGGCCTATTGCGCCGAAAAGATGCCGCCCTACATGCTGCCGAAGACGATCGAGGTGCTCGACCACCTGCCGAAGACGAGCAGCGGAAAGGTGGACTATCCCGCCTTGCGCCGCCGAACCGAGAGCTGACCGTGGAGCACGTCCGGGAGATCGTGGCCCGCCATTTTGGATCGCGCGATGGAGAGCTTCTGGTGGGCGGCTTCGCGATCCGAGATCTGGTTGCCTCGTACGGAACGCCAATCTTCATCTACGACGCGGCCGCGCTGGACCGTCAGTTCGAGGGCTTGCGCTCGGCCTATCCGGCCCCCTTCGAGATTTACTATTCCGTCAAGGCGAACCCGTGTCCCGCCGTCGTCCGTCACTTCGTGTCGCGCGGCCTGGGACTCGAGATCGCCTCCGCGGGGGAGTTTCACCAGGCACTCCACGCGGGATGCGAGGCGGGCCGAATCCTCTTCGCGGGTCCCGGAAAGACCGAGCGGGAACTCGCCTACGTGCTCGAGCGGGGAATCGGCGAGATCCACGTCGAGTCGACGCTCGAAGCGGCGCGGGTCGCGGCCATCAGCACTCGCTTGGGAATTCGGACGCGCGTCGCGCTTCGGGTCAACCCGGGCGCCGAGGCGCAAGGAGGCGCCATGCGGATGGGTGGAAAGCCAGCGCCCTTCGGCGTTGACGAGGAAATTCTCGATGAGGTCCTCGACCGCCTCCTCGCCCTGCCATCGCTCGACCTTCAGGGGATCCACCTCTACGCGGGAACTCAGATCCTCGACCACCGAATCCTCGTTACCCAGTATCGCCGCGGAATCGAGATCGCCCGCCGCGTGGCCGACCGAATGGCGCGCCCGCTCCGCACGCTCGACTTTGGTGGCGGACTCGGGATCCCCTACTTCGCGAGCGAATCGCCCCTGGCCCTCGCGCCGCTCGCCGAGGGTCTTGCGGAATTGGTGGGGGAACTGGCGAACGACGCCCGCTTCAAGGGTACGCGCTTCATCATCGAACCGGGCCGCTACCTCGCCGGTGAGGCGGGGATCTACGTGACCCGCGTGAACGACATGAAGGTATCGCGGGGAAAGACGTTTCTCATCGTCGACGGCGGAATGAATCACCACCTGGCCGCGTCGGGTAACCTCGGCCAGGTGATCAAGCGGAACTTCCCGGCGGCGATTCTGAACCGACTCGGCGAGGAACCACTCCTGAAAGCCGATGTCGTCGGCCCGCTCTGCACGCCGCTCGACGTCATCGCGCGCGATCTGGCGCTCCCGGCGGTCGAAGTGGGGGACCTGTTCGGAGTCTTTCAGTCGGGAGCCTACGCCCGCTCGGCAAGTCCGCTCGGCTTCCTGAGCCAGCCGACGCCCGCGGAGATCTTCATCCGCGACGGCGAGGCGATCGTGGCGCGCCGGGCGGGGAGTTACGAGGAGACCCTTGGGGACCTTTCCTGAACGTCCGAAGGTCGGCCCCCTCCCGAAGGGCATGAAGCGGATTCTCATGATTGCCTACCACTACCCTCCACTCCGGGGTAGCAGCGGGATCCAGCGTACACTCGCATTCTCCCGCGATCTCCGCGAGTTCGGCTGGCAGCCGATCATCCTGTCCGCCCATCCACGAGCCTATCCAGCCACAGGCACCGACCAACTTGGCGACATCCCCTCTGATGTCCCGGTCTACCGCCCCTTCGCCCTCGACACATCCCGGCACCTCTCGATCCGCGGCGCCTATCCGAAGGCCTTTGCGCTTCCGGATCGCTGGGCGAGTTGGCTCCTGGGAGCTGTCCCGACGGGGTGGGGGATCATCCGGCGCCATCGCCCCGACGCCATCTGGTCCACCTATCCGATCACCACGGCGCACCTGGTCGGTCTCTCCCTGCACCGGACCTCGGGTCTTCCGTGGGTCGCCGATTTTCGCGATTCCATGACCGAGCCCAACTTTCCGCCCGACGCGACGGTCCGAGGAGTCCGGCAGCGAATCGAACGGAGCACCGTCGAGCGAGCCTCGCGCTCCGTCTTCACGACCCCCGGCGCCCGACGCATGTACGCGGAGCGCTACCCCCATCTATCGGCGGACCGGTGGGCGGTGATTCCGAACGGATTCGACGAGGGGCCCTTCCAGGACGCGGAAGGCGTCCGAGTTCCGGCGCGCGCTGAGGGGGCGCCGGCGGTACTGGTGCACAGCGGCCTGCTCTATCCCGATGAGCGCGACCCCCGGCCCTTCTTCGACGCGGTCGGCACGCTCCGGCGGAGCGGCGTCATCTCGCCGCAAACCGTGCAGATCGTTCTCCGTGCGAGTGGTTCCGACGATCACTATCGTCCGATGCTGCGAGAGCGGAAGATCGACGACATCGTGAAGCTCGAGCCACCGATCGGGTATCGCGCCGCTCTGGCTGAGCTGCTGGCGGCCGACGGGCTTCTGCTCTTTCAGGCCGCGAACTGCAATCACCAGATTCCGGCGAAGCTCTACGAGTACCTGCGCGCTGGGCGCCCGATCTTCGCGATGACCGATTCCCACGGTGACACGGCTCGTGTCCTTCTGGATGCCGGTGTCGAAAGCGTCGTCCCCCTCGACTCGGAAGAGGAGATCGCCTCCGGGTTGGCGCGATTCATCGACTCCGTTCGGCGGGGAACGGCCACCGTGCCGGGGTTGGATGTTGTCGAGCGGTACTCACGCCGCGCGAGGGCGCGCGAGCTGGCGGCGCTGCTCGATTCCATAACCGGAGGCTGACCGAGGAGCATCGATGCGCGACTATCTCGTGCTGGCCATCATCCTCGCCGGAGTTCCGATCGCCATCTTCCGGCCGTTCCTCGGCGTCCTCTACTGGTGCTGGATCAGCTACATGAATCCCCACCGGCTCACCTGGGGCATCGCCTACAACTTCCCAGCCGCGATGGCCATCGGCGCCGCTACGCTGCTCGGACTCATGTTCACCAAGGATCGCGTGAAGATCCCGTTCGAGCGCGAGACAATCCTGCTGATTGCCCTCTATGTCCTCTTCATCGTCACGACGAGTTTCGCGTTCTACCCGGCGGCTGCGTGGGATCGCTTCCAGCAGGTTTCGAAGATACTCCTGATGACCGCCACCACCATGGCTCTCATCACGTCACGGGACCGATTCCGGATGTTCCTCCTCGTGATCGCTCTCTCCGTGGGCTTTTTCGGCGTCAAAGGCGGGATCTTCAGCCTACGAGGCGGTGGAACCGATCGCATTTACGGGCCCCCGGGGTCATTCCTGGAGGACAACAACGACTTGGCCCTGGCCACCGTCATGGTCCTACCGATCCTCTTCTATCTGGCCCGGGATGAGGCGCGCGGATGGCTGCGGTGGGGACTTCGCGCCGCCGGCGCGCTTTCCGCGATATCCGTCATCTTCACCTACTCGCGCGGGGGATTCGTCGGGCTCGCGGCCGTCTCGGGCTGGGCACTCTTGAAGTCGAAGAGGAAGGCTCTGGCGATGATCGTGTTCCTGGTCGTGGCCGTCGGCGGCTTTTCTCTAATGCCCGGTCAGTGGCTGGACCGAATGATGACCATCGGCGACATGGACGACGAATCGGCGCTGGGGCGGATCAATGCGTGGTGGTTCGCCTTCAATGTCGCGTCCGACCGTATCCTCGGCGGCGGCTTTAACACCTTCTCGCCTGATCTATTCCTTCGGTACGCCCCCGATCCCACCGACTTTCATGCCGCGCACAGCATTTACTTCGAGATGCTGGGGGAACAAGGCTTCTTGGGGCTCGGCCTCTTCTTGACCATTCTCGTGTCGTCGATCGTGAGCCTTCAGGGGCTTAGCCGCCGCTATGGCCGGTGGCCGGAATTGAAGTGGGTCGCCAGCTACGCGAACATGCTTCAGATCGCGTTGATCGGTTACATGGCGAGCGGTGCGTTTCTGGGACGAGCGAACTTCGATCTCTACTATCACCTGGTCGCCGCCACGATCATTCTGAAGGCGCTCGCACACCGGGAGGCCTGGGCGCTCTCACAACCAGAGCCCGAGCCGGACCCGGAGCCGGAGGGCGGAAGGATCAGGGAGTGCGCAGGTTGATCGGTGGACCCGGAGGGAGTGTATCGGAGCCGATGAACCCCTGTGGCTTCAGGACTGCTTGCAGCCGCCACCCCGGATTCGCACCTTCCCCGGCGTAGGCACCACGGAACCGAAAGTCCCCCTTGGATGCGCCATTGAAGTCGAGCGTGAAGCCCGTGTTCCCGGCAAAGGGGGTCAGATCGAGGGGAGTCCCGCTGCATCCCACGCACGAAACCGCGGGGTAGAAATCCATTTGCCCTAGGGATTCCGAAGGAGCCGTGAAGTAGGTCTTCCCGTCCGAGGGAGTACCGACGAGATTGCCGCCCGCCGTCGGTACCGCCCCACTCAGCGCGCTCCCAGCGGTCACGATCAGATTTCCGCGCACAATTCCTCCCTCGCGAGGCGCCACGGAGAAATGGAATCCACCGCCGGCCGCGCTGAAGACGGAATTGTTGTAGACGTGCGCGAGCTTTAGCGGTCCGTTGTGGTCCGTGAAGAGAGCCGCCGCGCGGCCTCCGGAGGAGGCCACGAATACATTGTCGTGAACGGTCATCCGCCCCGTCGCCTGGAGCAGGACTTCGTTGGGGTTCTTGTAGAAGAAGTTGCCGTAGATCTCATAGAGATCGGCACTTCCGGTTCCGGTATCGGGGAATGGATCGACGAGTAGATTGGGCCTCGCCCCCACCACTTGTCCCGGCGCCCAGTCATTCTTCTCCTTGATGAAGACGTTGTTCCGAATGATCGTCCTATGGGGATCAGGCGGGAGCTGAGAGGCCCACGCCTGAGCCCCATAGGCGAGCTGATTCTTGATCTCCATGTTGTACCCGATGGAGTTCAAGAACAGGTTGCCTTCGATGATCCCCGAGACGAAGGGCTGTGTTCCGTCCGAGTTCCCGAGGTAGACGCCAGTCCCCGCATGGATGATGCGATTGCCGCGAATGGTCCAGCGCCAGGCCGGCGATTTTGTGGAGATTCCGATGGTACCTTGGCTGTTGTCCTGCCCGATCAGGGTGCAGTTCTCGATCACGATGTCGTGGGTCGGATTGCCTTTCGCGTTGATACCGTCGATGGCGTCCAGACCGGCGCTGTCGACAGTGATGTTCCGGAGCACGACGTAGGACGTACCGCCGAGCTGCACCGTGTTGCAGCAGGTTGACGTCGTCGTGATCGTGGCCGGCGGGCCCGACTCGGGACCCGTGATGACGATCCAGGCCGAAGGGGTGCCATTCAGACCATCGAGATTGAGCCGCTCCGCATAGAAGCCGGCTGGGAGGTAGAGAGTATCGCCAGGGACCAACGAATTCCGAAGCGTCTGGTAGTAACCCGCCTGCCCGGAGGTTGCCTGCGGATTCGCGACATAGGTTCGCGCGTTGGCCATCCCTGGACCCATCGCGGCGTAGAGGAGCAGCGCTCCCGCGATGGCGGAGTGCGCCAAGGCAGACCTTCTCGTATCGAGGCCTGCCGGGGTCAGGAGGGGGGACATACTCGCCAGCCGTTCATGTTCCGCTCTCCTGATGTTGGGGCCGTCTGGATCAAGGGTACCCTCGAGCCGCAAAATCGTTCCAGATTCGTGGGCCAGCGCCGCTCTGAAATTAGCACGATTCGAGCCAGCGGGGACAACCGTAGGGGCGAGCCGGGCGCCGTGAACACGAGAAACGGGAAAGTGCAACGGCCGGCCAACTACCGACCGGCCCCGGCGTGCCCGGTGACTCTGAAAGGACCCGTGACCCAGGCGATTAGGTTTCCCCATGGAATGGGGTAACCACCTTCCTCGGAGCACGTTACGACGCGACTTCGAGTGCAAGAGATTTCCGCGAGAAGTGAGGTGGCATTGGATCGCAAATTGCGTCATTCTCGGTTGATCGCTTGGGTCGAAGGGTAGCTGGAAACGCGGAGGTGTGAAATGAGCCTGCGGTTCAGGAACGGATTGCCGCGAGTCGTCCGGGCGGCGAGAGTCGCCTGTGCGCTTGCCATTTGCATGCTAGCGCTACTCGTCGCTGCACCTCCCGCGCATGCCCAGGCGACGCCGGCGAATAGCCTGACGGTGCTGTGGGTGGCCCCGGGAGACGACGGCAATCAGGGACAGGTCAGCAGCTACCAACTTCGCTACAGTACAACACCCGTGGGATCCGACATGACCACGTGGTGGGATAACGCCGTTCCTTTTTCCCAGCGGCTGACGCTGGGCCCCCCTCTCGCGCCGGCCGGAGCCGCCGATTCCACGAAGGTCACTGGCTTGACGCCCGGGACCACGTTCTATTTCATTCTTCGAGCGCTGGACGAGAGTCTCAATATCTCCGACTTCTCCAACGTCGCTTCGGGCACGACCCAGCCGTGCAGCGCTCCCGCGGACGCACCCAACCTTTTCGACGCCGTGGCGGATACGGGGCAGGTATCGTTGTCCTGGGGTACGACCAGCGATCCGCTTGCCACCTCGCTCCACCTTTACCGAGCGCTTGGAATGACAGGCCCCTGGAGTGAGATCCAGAACCTCTCGGTCGGCACGACCTCGTTCCTGGACACCTCCGTTTCCCCAGGAACGACATACCGCTATCGCGCCGCGTACATGGGGCCCACATGCGAGGGGCCGTCCACGGCCACGAGGACGGTGACCTTGCCCGGAACGATACCGCCGCCGGCCGCTTCGACCAGCGTCTCAAATCTCCACGTCTATCCCAATCCAGCGAACGGTCCCGTCACGATCGTCGTGGACGTTCAGTCGAGCACCTCCATGGCCGTCGACGTACGGCTTTTCGACATGACGGGCCGCTGGGTTGCAACGGTAGTGGACGGCACCTACCCGCGAGGGTTATCCGAAGTGACGTGGAATCGGGCAGGACGTGGCGGGCAACAGGTTGCCCCGGGCTACTACGAACTCCTGGGCAGCATCGGGAGCACGCGGGTACGCGAACGCCTGGTCCTTCTCCCGTAGTGAACCTGGACGTTCCCCCGCGCGCCTGGAAAGGGGCGCTCCTTGCCTTCGCGTTCACGCTCCTCGCCACGCTCCTCGCGTACGGCACGACAATCGCGTCGCTCGTCAACATCTGGAGCCACTCCGACACCTTCGTATACGGTTTCTTTGTCGCTCCGGCTTGTGTCTACCTCGCCTGGAGGTCCCGCGCCTCCCTGGCGACGCTTCGGCCCCATCCCACGCCGCTCGCACTCCTCGCGCTGATCCCCATCGGTTTCGCCTGGCTCGTGGGCCGCGCCGCCAGCACATTGCTTCTCGAGCAGCTTAGCTTCGTTGCGATGATCCCGGTTCTCGTCGTGGCGCACTTCGGCTGGCGGGCGACGCACCGGCTCGCGTTTCCGCTCGCGTTTCTCTTCTTCTCGGTGCCGTTCGGCGATTTTCTCCAACCGACGCTCATGGTCATCACGGCCGACTTCGCGGAGCAGGCACTTCGCTGGAGCGGGCTCACGGTAGCCCGGGAAGGGCTCTTTATCATCCTTCCGAACTCGCGATGGCAGATTCTCGAGTCGTGCAGCGGATTGCGTTTCACCGTCGCGGGCGCCGTCCTGGCCACGCTCTTCGCTTTCCTCACGTACCGGTCCATCTTGAAACGGGCGCTCTTTGTCGTTTCCGCTATCGCCGTCTCCATCTTCGCCAACGGAGTCCGGGCCTACGTGCTCATCCTGATCGGACATCTGACGGAGATGCGCCGGGGGCAGGGGTTCGATCACTACTTCTACGGCTGGCTCGTGTTCACCATCATCATGAGCGGCTGGTTCCTGCTTGGCGCCCACTTCCGAGACCGTGAAACCAGTGGGGCGCCTGGCGAGAGAGAGGAGCCGGAATCGGACGTCTCGAGGGCCGCCCCGGGCGGACAGCGACTCGTTGTCACCGGCCTCGCCCTCCTCGCCGTGGTGGCGTGGCCGGCCTTCGACCGTTTCGCGGCTTCACACGAGGGGGAGCCAGCGATCGCGACCGTCGCCACCCCGCCGCCGTCCGGGGCTTGGAAGGTCGAGGCCGCGGCGCACGGCATGTGGCGCCCCCTCTTCCATGGCGCGACTTCAGAGTCGAACAGGGCGTACGGAGCGACCGAGGGCTCGGTCCAGTGCTACATGGCGTACTACGCGAATCAATCCCAGGGCAGGGAATTGCTGCGCGAACGAAACAGCATCGTCCATGAGGAGGACTCGGAGTGGCGAACGGTCCGAGAGGTGGATCGGCAGGTCGCGGACGGAGGATCAGCCTTCACGCTCCGGGAGACGGTGCTTCGCTCACGTGACGAACAGTTGGTCGTATGGCACTGGTACTGGATCCCGGATGAATACACCACCAATCCGATTCGGGCAAAGTTTCTGCAGGCGCGCGCGCGCATCTTGGGACGGCGCGACCACGCTGCGATGATCGTACTTACCGCATCGTCACGCGAACCGCGCGACGCGGAACGGCTTCTCGCGAACTTCTGCGCTGAAATGCTTCCTGCTATTCGTCGCTCGCTACGTAGCGTCTACGACGCTCGCTAGCCATCCCCAACATTTCCTCCCCATCGCTCCACAACCGTGCAGTCCGCACGAGTTAGAGATGATGTCGTGGCACAATTCCTGCAAACACCTGCGGCGTGTGGCAGGAGGGGATCCTGCTAACAATCGTGGGCATCTCACCATCGGGCGCGTCTCGACCGCGAGGCCAGTGTGCAGGTGTGTGGTAAACGGGACAGCGGTGGACGCAATCGTCCGCCAAGGTACAGCGCCGCATCTCGAGGAGGAACATCATGCATGCTCGCCAGCGTTTCCCGCACTCCGCCAAGGTCCACCCAACGGCTTCGCGCCGACCCACGCATCGCCTGCTTCTTGTCGTCGCCTTCGTTCTAGCAGCGGTATCCCCGGGCCTAGCCTTCGCGCAGACATCGGCGGACTCATCGGTCGTGCTCCTCTGGACGGCCCCAGGGGACGATGGCAACAGTGGACGGGCAGCCTCCTACGATCTTCGCTACCGTACGACACCGATTTCAGGAGTGGACACGCTGAGCTGGTGGAATGGCGCGACCCAAGTAACCGGCGAGCCGGCGCCCGCCGTCGCGGGCTCGACTGACTCCACACGGGTGCGAGGTCTTACGCCGCTCACGACCTACTACTTCATCGTCCGTGCGGCGGACGAAGTTCCGAACTGGTCGGGATACTCGAACGTCGCGACGAAGACGACGACTGGCGACAACACCGCGCCGGCGGCCATCACCACGCTCGCCATAACGGGCACCGCGGCGAGCACCATTTCGCTCCGCTGGAACGCTCCTGGCAATGACGGAAACACCGGCACGGCGTCCAGCTATGACATCCGGTACTCGACCAGCCCCATCACCTCCGTGAACTGGGCATCTGCCACGCAAGCCTCCGGCGAACCAGCTCCCGCCGTTTCGGGGACGCAGCAGGTTTTCACCGTGGCGGGACTCTCAGGAAGTCAAACGTACTTCATCGCCATCCGCGCCTCGGACGGCGGAGGCAACGTCGGAGCGCTCTCCAACGTCGTGAGCGGCACGACCACCGACACCATCGCGCCTTCTCCAGTTCGCGATCTCTCGATGCGGGACGCCGAGCGATCGCTGTCGTTGGCGCTCGCGCCTATCGGTAAGGATGGCGACAAGCGTCGTGCGGCCTAATCATCTGTGGAGCACGCTCCATTCTTCGCTTCGCAGCGGTGCCGTTCCACGTCGCTTGCCCGTGCATCTTCAGACGACGGCGCTGCAACCGTCCCCGTGCAGCACGTATGCCGCCGGGCGCTCTGCACGTTTGGCGCGTAACTCACGACTTTTCCGCGGCCCCTTTTGCAAAATCGTCAGCGTTTGCATTGGCATCGAACGTGCTTGTCTCACGGTCGGGCCGGGGGGTACGCCTTTCATCCATGATCAGAGCAAACCGTACGAAAGAACGGGACGCAGAGTTTCGGGGCTTCCGAGCGTGCGCGCCACCGTGGCGCCACGTCTCGATGCCGGCCGGGCCACCATGGAACCTACGAGTCACTGACGGCTCGTCGCGTCGTTGGCGTCGAGTCGTCGGCAAGCGGGGAGGACACCCATGCTCGAGCTTCAACCGAATTCCCGTCTGAATCGAAAAGACCTTCGTAGTCCACTCGCGATCGCCGCCATGATCGTGACTCTTTCGGTTTCACCCTTGTCGGTACGAGAGGCGACCGCGCAGACATCG
Organism: Candidatus Eiseniibacteriota bacterium; assembly: GCA_031397435.1. Lineage (GTDB taxonomy): Bacteria > Eisenbacteria > RBG-16-71-46 > SZUA-252 > SZUA-252 > SZUA-252. The sequence continues at coordinate 6,214 of JANNMC010000404.1, read as the reverse complement.
GCCGATTCAAGCGTGGTCTTGAACTGGACGGCTCCCGGCGACGACGGCACGACGGGGCGCGCCACGACCTACGACCTCCGCTACCGCACGACCGCTGTCGCGGGAACGGACACGCTCACCTGGTGGAACGGCGCCACCGCCGTCACGGGGGAACCGATTCCCGGCGTATCGGGCGCTTCGGACTCGCTCCGGGTAAGGGGACTCCAGCCGCTCACCTCGTACTACTTCATCATCAAGACCGCAGACGAAATCCCGAACTGGGCGGGTTACTCGAACGTCGCCCTGAAGACCACGTCGGGTGACGTCACGGCACCTGCCGCGATCGCGGACCTCACCATCACCGGCGCCACGGGAACGACGCTGTCGCTCCGCTGGACCGCGCCGGGCGACGACGGCAGCACCGGCACGGCGTCGAGCTACGACATTCGGTACTCCACGTCGGCCATCACGAGTGGAAACTGGGCGAGCGCGACTCCAGTCACCGGAGAGCCAGTTCCGACCGCCGCGGGGACCGTGCAGACCTTCACCGTCGCGGGCCTGGCGGGCAGCCAGATCTATTATGTCGCCATGCGGGCAACGGACGACCGAAGCAACGTCGCCGCGCTCTCGAACGTCGCTAGCGCCAGCACCGCCGACACGATTCCACCGGCAGCGGTGCGCGATCTCTCCTTTGGAGGTGGGACTGGAGCAGCGGGTGGCGCGGCGACGCACTTCCGCGAGTCTCCGGCGGCCGAAAGACATGACGCCTTCTAACCGACCCTACAGTCTTCGCACGCCCCGCGCTCGGGCGTGGATGGTCGCGGGCGCCTTGGCGCTCGCGGCCTTCACGCCGTCACGGGGTGTGGCGGACACAATCGATCTCACGTGGACCGCGCCCGGCGACGACGGCACAACGGGACGGGCCGCCTCCTACGAGTTGCGCTATGCCTCGTCGCCGATCGCCTCCGGTGACACAACCGGATGGTGGAACGGCGCTCAGGCCGCGGGCGTCCTCCCGCCACCGCTCACCGCGGGGAGCCGGGAACGATTCACGGTGATCGGCCTGACGACCGGCGCCACCTACCACTTCGTGCTTCGCAGCACCGACGACGCGGGGAATGGTTCCGCCTACTCCAATGTCTCCGTCCGGCAGGCCGGCACGCCGGGCGGGGCGCTCGCCACGCCGAGCGACTTCACGGCGCAGGTCGTGACGGGAGGGGTGCGGCTAGCCTGGAGTGAACCGGCGGCGGGAGCGGGTGAGGGCTATCGCCTCTATCGTCGCGATTCCACTAGCCCCGACACGCTGCTCGCGACGCTGCCGGTTGTCCAGACCGCGTTCACGGACACCACCGTACGCGGCGGGGAATCGTACGAATATCGCGTCGCGACACACCAGAACGGTCTCGAGAGTCCGCCGGCCGTGGCCACGGCCACGGTTCCGTCCGATCGGCTTGCCACGATCACGAGCGCCGTCCGCGGCTATCCGAATCCCGCGAGAGACCGTGTCTCGATTCGATTTCGCGGAGGCACCACCGATGGCGCGCCGGGCCGCGTTCGGGTCGTGATCTACGATCTCACCGGGCATCGCATCACCACCCTCTTCGACGGAATCCTCCCAAGTGGGGAGCAGGCGCTCGACTGGACCTGCCGCTCCGATGCGGGGAAGTCGGTCGCACCTGGCATCTACAATGTGATCGTCGACGCACCCTCGGGCCGAAGCGTGACACAACTCGCGATCATTCCGTAGACTTCGAACGGCCACGCTTCCCGTTCTCCTCGCCACACGGTATCCTCCACCCGTCGCGCGGCGCGCCATGGCGCGCGCTTGCGCCTCCACCATGATCGACGCCCCACCACAGAAGCCCGTCGCGCCGCGCCGCACCGAGCCCGCGTTCGCCTTGAGCGTGGATGTGGAGGACTATTTCCAGGTTCAGGCCTTCGCGGCGTACGCGCCGCGCGAGTCGTGGGGTCGATATCCCTCTCGCGTGGTGGCGAATACGCATCGCCTCCTTGATCTCTTCGATGGTGCGGGGGCCAGGGGAACCTTCTTCACCCTTGGTTGCGTGGCGCGGGAGCGACCGTCGCTTATCCGGGAGATCGCCGCCAGGGGTCACGAGGTCGCATCGCACGGCGTCGATCACCGCATGATCACAGAGTTGACTCCTGCCGAATTTAGGTCCCAGGCCATCGACTCGAAGGCCCTTCTCGAGGACCTCTCAGGACAACGGATCCTCGGCTATCGCGCGCCAAGCTACAGCGTCGGGAAATCGACCCTCTGGGCGCTCGATATCCTCGTGGAATCGGGATACGCGTACGACTCGAGCGTCTATCCGATCCGTCGCCGCCGCTACGGATATCCCGAGGGCCCTCGCGTGCCGGCGTTGATCTCGACCGGGCAGGGTACGATCGCGGAGTTCCCCCTCCCGACGCTCTCCGTGGGGGCGCTGCGGCTGCCGGTTCTCGCCGGGGCGTACCTGCGATTATTCCCCTCCTGGCTTTCCCTCGGCGCGCTCGACCGGCATGCCGCGACCGGCACGCCTCTCGTCGTCAACGTTCATCCGTGGGAGCTTGATCCGGGCCAACCGACCGTGGGGCCCTCCCGGCGACCCTGGACGCACTACGCGCGGCTCGGCGCCACGGAGAGGATCCTCCGCCGCATCGTGGCGCGCGCCCGGTTCCTGCCCGTTGCCGATCGGCTTCGCGAATTGGGTCTGCTCACGGTGACATCGTCATGACGTCCGATGCCCTGATCCTCGCGCTGGCTGGAGTTCTCGCCGCCTTGTCGGGGGGACTCATCGTGCTCTTCGCGCCAGGGCGGCTCCCCGCGCTGCTCGCGGGCGTGGGCGTGGCGCTGCTGGGCCTCCTTCAAATCGGATTCGCGCGGGTGGCGCTCGATGTTCCGTGGGGCGGGGAAGCACTCTGGTTCCGCTACTCCATGGCCCTCGCGCTCCCGGTCACCCTGCTCTGGGTCCTGGCCGCGGTGACGCTCGGCCGCCCCCGGATCACCCGCCTTGGCGCCGGATGGCGAGGGTATCTGTTCCTCCAGGCTATTCTCTCCGCCGCCAGCGCGGCGTGGCTCGCGCTCGGGCCGCCGCCGGCGCCGACGCACCTTCGCGGCACCCTCGCGCTCGGCGTGGTGGATCGCGTCATCCTCGGGATCATCCTCGCGAACATCGTGGTCTACACCGTCCGTCTGGAGGCGACCTATCTCTCGCTTCCGCGTCGATATCGCCGCGCGTTTCGTCCGGCGCTACTCGGCACCATCGTCTGCTCGGCCTTCTACGCCGCGGTGGCGGCGAGCGGGCTGCTTTCGGGCCGCGCCGTCGTCGCGGACTTGACGCTGGGGGCCGCGCCCGTTGCATTGGTCGCGCTCCTCTTGCCGCTCTCCTACGTTCGCGGACGCCTGGGGGAAGCCCGGCTATCGCCCTCCGTCCATCCCGTCACGGCCACGACATCGTTCCTGCTCGCCGCAGCGTTTCTCGCGGGAACGGCGACGCTGCTATGGATGACGCACTCCCTGGGCTTCAGCTTCGTCCGGGGCCTTTGGCTCGTGGCGTTGGGTGGTGTGATCCTCGGCACGACGGCGGTCGCGATCTCGAACCGAGCGCGGCGCCGCCTGGAGCGTGCCTTCGCTCCGCTTCTACAAGACTGGAGAGGGGCCTTTCGCGTCGCGGCGAATCGCGCCGTGGCCCCGCTAGACGGCTGCACCAACTATGAGGAGCTCTGTCGATCGATCCCGGCGAACGCGCTGGGAATCGCCGACCTCGCATCCGTCACGCTCTTCCTCGCAGACCGAAAGAGCGCGAAGTTCCGATGTGCGTCGAGCACCATGACGCCACCGCCGAGTGTAGAGGTGGGTGATCGTGACCCTCTGGCGATGGAGTTGCGGCGTGCACGCCGCGCCATTCGACTGCAGGGACCCACGGACGACCTCGAGTACGTCTCGATCTATGTCGAGAATAAGGTGGCCATTGCCGCCTGCAACGCGCGCGTCGCGGTGCCGCTCTGGGGCGAGGAGGAGATGATCGGCTTTCTCCTCTGCGGGCCCCGCCGCGATGGGCGACGTCCACGCCGAGAAGACGTCAGGCTGCTCTATTTCGCGGCTAGGCGCTATTCCATGCTGCTCGAGCGGGCCAGCCACCTCGGAGATTCATCCACCGGGCCCAAGCCCGAGTAGGTAGGTCTAACATTGACAATCAGTTACGGTCTAGCCTGTAATTCGTTCTGGATAGATGTAATTCAATGTTGACTATCTGAACCTAACTGCTAGACTAGTTTCCAGTTGGGGGGATACATATTCATCCTGGCTCCGAAAAATAGTTCTAGACACCCGGAGCCAAGAGGCCGTAGTATCTTCCAGTCGGCAAGGAGATATATGCCTTCGCCGAGCGCACTATCCCGTACTGACGCAGGGAAGGGACGAGGAAACCAATCGTGATCCGAAGAAATTCACATCTTGCTCTTGCATCGATGGTGGCGCTTTTGTTCTGCGCGCCGATGGCTCACGCCATTCCCGCCCTGCAGCTCTACAGCCCTGATGCGACGTACGACATGGCCTCCGAAACCTGGACGATCGAGGACGACACGTTCGAACTCTGGGTGATCGGCGCCGTGGGTGACTACGGCACGATCTACGACGTGACCCTCGCCGCATCGTTCTACGGATCTTCGGGAACGGTCACACCTACCCCTGGCTTGGCGCTCGACCCGGACTATGCGTCGAAGCCCGGCTTTACACAGGGCGTTCAGAATCACGCAGAGTTCAAGAACGCCGATGGTCACATCTACTGGGATATCGGCGATTTCACGAGCACGGCGGATCAGATCCAGGACTACACGACCGGATCCGTTCCCAATCCGAATTCGAATAAGTACGGCCAGATCAACAAGTACATGATGCACGTCACCGGCTACGATCAGGTTCACTTCGACGCCTTCGACCACTACTTCACCGGCACCGTGGGACGCGCCAATTACAGGCTTCACGGTGCGTTCGCCCCCTTCTCGCATGACGTTACCGGCAACACGGGTGGTGGCGAGTCTGGTGGCGGTGGCGGAACTGGCGGCGGTGGCGGTTCGGCTCCCGAGCCAGGGATGCTGATGCTCATCGGCGGTGGTCTTGCCGGGCTTCTGGCGGTACGGCGCCCGCGCTCCTAAGTAGCCACTCAGAAGCAAAGAATCCTCGAGCCCGCTCGGCAACACCGAGCGGGCTCGATTCGTTTGGGGCATCGCGCTTGACAGCGATCGACAGGACACCTATGTTCCCGGTCGCATGAAGCTACGATCGATTCACATGGCCCTCCTCGCCACGATCCTCGCAGCCGCCACCGCGCACGCGCAGGAGTCGCTCAAGTCGCCTGCCACGTCCTCCGTGGCACCCGGTGTCACGATCCTCGCGGAACCGTTCGGAGTGCGGCTCAACTTCTCGGGCAAGCTCTCGGTGAACGGCCACTCTCCGCTCGAGCTACCGCCCGCCGCGTCCGGACGATTCTCACTTCTTGCCGCAGGCGAGGGCATAGCCCGCACGCAGGGGGCCTTCCGGATATCGGGTGCGGGGAACGAGGCCGAAGCACTGTCCGAGCCGCCAGGAATGAGTGCGGGCCTCCTGGTCCGCTCACTCAATTTCCCGGGTTTCCCCAATATCACGGCAAGGCGCGAGGAGCGTGGAGCGATTCTCGCGCTAGCCGGATCTGGCGCCATTTTCGGATCCGTTCGCTCTCACCTTCGTTACCGCGCACGCCTCGATGAGTTTGGCGACTACGCCTCCGATCGAATGGTCGACGAACGCAGAGCCCGTGGGTCCTGGCTCGTATATGGCGCGGCCGTCTGGGGTGTGAGCGCACTCGACTACATGATCCGCCCCCGTTTTTCGGTGCGGGAATCGTCCCCGTCGCGTCTTTCGCTCATCGTGCCGTCGACGACCCGGGGAGCGTCTCTCTGGCGCTCGCTGATGGTGCCTGGGGCAGGCCAGGAATTTGCAGGGCATCGGTTCCGTGGATCGGTCTGGCTGGGAGCAGCACTCGCCGCGGGTGCGGGACTTGTTATCGCGAATGGCGCCGTCGATCAGAATCAGACGAAGACCGATTGGGCCGCCCTGCTCGTCGATAGTGCTGGGCCTTCGGAGAGAGTGGTCCGCCTACGCGATTTGGAGGTGCTTCAGAATCAGCTACAAGAGACCAAGGATGCGCGCCGCGGGATGGGACTGGCGCTCCTCGGAATCTGGGTCGCAAACGTC
>JANNMC010000072.1:0-1083 GCA_031397435.1 Candidatus Eiseniibacteriota bacterium | reverse complement strand
TGAGATCCGCGGCCCTCTCCGCCGTGGTGCGGATCTCGTTGAGCTCGTCGAGCTCGTCGAGCGGCGCAGCGGCGGCGCCGAGCTGGAGCTGCAACAAGTCGCAGTTCCCGAGGATCACCGTGAGGATGTTATTCATGTCGTGGGCGATACCGCCCGAGAGCCGCCCCAGGGATTCCAGGCGTTCGAGGTCGCGCACACGCCGATCGAGAAGCTCGGTGCGCTCTTCGGACGCCAGGCGACGCCGCACGTTGGAGTCGTCGGCGACCAGCACCTGAGCCAGCTTCGCGCTGCCGAGGAGGAGCGTGGACTCGATCTCGTCGAAGCTCCCGTGCGATTCGTTGTACTCGGCGGTGATGAAGCCGAGCCGGGAGCCGTCCTCCGAGAACAGCGGCGCGATCGCGATCGCGCGGATCCTTGCGCGCTCGGCGAGCCCGCGACTCAGGATCGGCGAGCGCTGCGCGTCGTTGATCACGACGAAGCTCTTGCGCTCGAATGCCTCGCTGACGAGCGGGTCGTCGAGCCGCAGACTGAAGGCCGGGAACAGCGCGGCGATATCGGGCGGGTTGCCGTGGTTGAAGCGTGCGCGCAGGCGGTCTCCTTCGCGCAGAAAGATGCTGCTGCGATCACAGCCGAGCAGCGTCGCCGTCCAGCGACAGAGATGCGCCATGCGGTCGTCGAAGCCGGGGAGCGAGGCGATCCCCTCGGCGAGATCGAAGACACCGCTCACGACGTCGGTCGAAACCCGCCGACCCCCCAGCCAGCCGCTCAGCCGCAGGAATGCATTCGCGATCCAGCGCCCCAACTCGGACTCCGCTCTTCACGCGCTGTGTTTCCGCTGCACCGGTCTCGAGCGACCGCGGACCAACGCTCCTTCCGAATCGCCCCAGCATATCGCCGGCAGGAAGCGCTGCGCGACGTTTCTGAGCAACTCGCGCCACTCGCGCGACGTGCCGGACACGCCGTGCACGCAAGAAGCGGTGTGCCGCAATAAGCACACTGCCTGAGTCACGAGCCCGGCCGGCGGTTTCCTCGAGGCCCAGAGTATTATTGCTCAGGCCTCTGTAGGCATCGCGGCTCGGCTGC
>JANNMC010000384.1:0-1084 GCA_031397435.1 Candidatus Eiseniibacteriota bacterium | reverse complement strand
CGCCCCGCGACGTCGCTTCGTGCAGCAGGCCCCACTCGAGTTCTTCGTCGATGGTGGTCACCGGCCCCCCTCGCTATTCCTTGCCTGTCAGGTGAAAGCGGACACGCGCGATCACGCGGTCCACGTCGGACTGGCTCATGTCGGGCCAGATGGGGAGCGACAGAGTCCCTGCGAAGATCGCCTCGGCCACGGGGAACTGCCCGGGCTTCACCCCCAGCCGCTCCTGATACCAGGGGAAGAGGTGAAGCGGCTTGAAGTGGACGCTGGTGCCGATGCCGTCCTCTCGGAGCGCCATCGCCAGGCCATTCCGGTCGAGCCGTGCGCCCTCGGCGGTGGAGACATCGATCTGGTAGAGATGCCACGCGTGTCGCATCCCCGGCATCACCGTCGGTGGCGTCAGCCCCGGCACGCCCGCCAGTCCCGCCGTGTAGCGATCCGCGATCGACTCGCGCCGGTCGAGCATCTCCTCCGCGCGCGCGAACTGCGCCAGGCCCAGCGCCGCCTGCAGATCGGTCAGATTGTACTTCCAGCCGAGTTCGGTGACGTCGTACTCCCACCAGCCGCCCTTGCCGTAGCGCGACCATGCGGCCGACGACAGGCCGTGGAGCGACAACCGCCGCACGCGCTCCGCCCAGTCCTGGCGCGCCGTAACGACCATCCCTCCCTCACCCGCCGTAACGACCTTCGTCGTGTAGAAGGAGAAGCAGGTGATGTCGGCCTGCGTCCCCACCGGCACCGACCAGATGCGTGCGGTGAGGGAGTGGGCCGCGTCCTCGACCACCGGGATGCCGTGCGACTTCGCGATCTGCGCGATCTCGCCGGCGCGGCAGGGATGACCCGCCATGGAGACCGTGACGATGGCGCGCGTCTTCTTCGTGATGGCGCGCTCCACGGCGTCGGGATCGATGTTCTTCGTCGCGCGCTCGACGTCCGCGAAGACGGGGCGCGCGCCGGTGTAGAGGATTGTCTCGCCGGTGGAGACGAACGTGTAGGGCGTGGTGACGACCTCGTCGCCCTCCTTCAATCCGAGCGCGAGGAAGGAGAGATGGAGCGCTGCGGTGCAGGAGGAGAGCGCGACGGCGTG
>JANNMC010000372.1:0-26654 GCA_031397435.1 Candidatus Eiseniibacteriota bacterium | reverse complement strand
TCGGCGCTTCCGATCATCTTGTCTTCGGTGATGTACGCTGCCCAGTTCGGATAGCCGAGGGTCGTGGCGATTTCGTGCCGTACGAGAAGCAGCGAATCGAGGACGGTCATGTTGGCGGGATAGGCGGCGGTAAGCGCCTCCTTTCGCATCCGCTCGCGGACCTTTCCTTTCTCGGCGTAGCGCATCACGGGGAAGTAGTCGGGGTTGTCGATGGTGAGCGTGATCTTGCCGTCCGGCCCGGGGAGGTGATTCTTCAGGAAGTCGTCGGGCAGGCCCTTCAACTCGTCGACCGAATCGACGGTGAACTTGCGGCGATCGTTCCGAATGTTCCGGCCGAACTGCTGGGAGAGTAGCGTCAACGTCTCGTTGAGCGCCGAGATCCGGGCACGCGTCGCGTCGTCGCGATCGACGCCGCTTCGCCGAAAGCCCTTGAGTGTCTTTTCGAGGAAGTACTTCGTCTCGGAATCGAGGCTCTTCGCGTCGATCGCGGCCAGCGCGTCATAGACTGCCTTGTTGAGGCTCAGGTCGGTCTGGAACTTGTCGAGTTCTTGCGTGATCGTCTCCGCCGTCGTGCGGAAAACCGAATCGGGATGGACCGACTCCATGAGCCCCGAGGCATAGCCGGCGTTGTCGGAGTGGATCATGATCTCGTTGAAGAGCTCCAGCGTGTTGGCGACGGTCCTCTTTCCCTTCACGGCGAGGAGACGGTCGAGCGACTCCTGGGCGCCTTTCATCTCCTTGTCCGTGTAGCCTCGGAAGCCCGCAGGGTCGAGTCCGCCCGTGTAGAAACGGATCGGGAGTGCCTTCTCCGCGCCTTTCGCGGCCGCCCACGCCGGGATCGCGCCCGCGAGCGCCGAGCCTGCCAGGATGATCGCGAGGAGCGCCCCGAGTGGGACGCTCGCCCGCCGTGGGCGCCGAAGCGGGGAGACGATTCGGATACGAAACACGAGTCCTCCTTGATTCGATGGTGAAATGAAGTGGGCCGCCCGGAGGGGCTGGCCCTGGTTATAGATAAAGATTTCGATACCCGCCGGCAGCCCGCTCGGGAAGGAACGTCGCGGCGAACGATTCCAGCAGCGCCTCCCGGCTCGCGATCTCCGCGATCCCCGCGTATTTCATCTCTGTCTTCAGGTGATCCCGAAGGTGCGTCAGGGTGTCGATCGATGGATTCAGGAGGGCTCCCTCCACGATGCCGCGGGTGTCGGGACGGATTTCCAGTCGCTCGATCTCGGCGGTCAGCCACTTGTAGGGCGGCGCCCAACGCCGCTGCAGGGTGAACCAGAGGGAGACCCCGGCGAGGACGGCCCGAAAGATGTTCAATTGCCGCTGGGCGTCGAGGCCGGCGACATCACTCTTCAGCGCGTAGCCATAGGCGCCGGCGAGGGTCAGGTACTTGTCGATGGCGCGCTCCTTCCACCCTGCATCGGGGAAGGCGGCGATTCGGCGCCTTCGTTCCTCCAGGTCGCCTGTCCGGTCATGCAGCACGATGCCGTCGGCGTACGGCCAGTGGTCGATGTCGAGCGGAGAGCGGGCGTGAAGCTCGAGATGCTCCGCGGTGAAGATCGAGAAATCACCGACGACGCGCGCGGGGAACTCACCCTCCGCCTCCAGCCAGACAAGCGTGTCGCGGACCGCGATCTCACGGTAGCGCTCGGGCGCCACGTAAACAAAGGCATCATAATCCGATGTGGGGGCGCCCCAGCCGTTCGCCCGGCTCCCGACGAGGATCATGCCGAGCGTGTCGGGGCGCGCCGCTTCAGCTTCCATCCAGGCGCGTGCCAGCGGTTCGTGGACGTCCTGGATCGCGCGCACGGTCGACGTCAGCAAGCGTTGCCCTCATGCATCATTGGTCCATCTCCAGCATGGTTGCGGATCGCCGATCGCGGTACTTCTCGCGATCCCCGTCAAAGACTCCCTGCTCGCCGGGAGAGGCGAAGTAGTAGACGCGTTTCCGATACTCCTCCTTCGGCGAGGAGCGCGTGACCCGGAAGCGGTCGTTCGTCACCGGGTCGCTCAAGCGCTTCACGTAGCGAAGCGGGTCGCGGTCGAACTGGCGCATCGCCTGGCCGGTCGAGAAATAGAAGAGGTCATGGCCGATGACCCGGCGCAGGGATGAATCGATTCGGGCCTTCTTCTTGGGGAAGACCACGCACGGTACCGTGAGATTCTGGGCGCGAAGGTATGGCTCCGGGTCTTGCACGAAGACCCCCGGGCAGGTCCTTCAGCAGAAGCCGATCGGCTTCCCATTCACGTAGACCGGTTTGTAGCCCGGATTCAGGCTGCCGCTCCGCACGATGCAGCGATCGTTCAGCGAGAGGAGCGAGTCGGCGTAGAGAACCCGCGGATGCTCCGGATCTTTCGTCTGCACGAGTTGCTGGGCGTTTGCCGGCATCGCCGTCGCGACGGCGGCTAGGCCCACGACCAGCGCCACCCACCCCACGGCGCGATGCCTGGGTGTCATCACCGAGAGCCTCCTTCCACGACCACCGATTCCCCCTGCTCTTCCAGGTGAGGCTTTCCGGAGAAGTCCATGTAATGGCCCGACTTGAGGGCCTTTGTTTCCAGGTAGAACCGGTTGTGCTCGTTGGGCGGGATGACGTGTGGTTGCCGCCCTGTGATTTGGATTCCGTAACGGGCCAAATCGTTGATCTTCCGTGGATTGTTCGTCATCAGCCGGACCGATTTCACCTGGAGGCTATGGAGCATGTGGGCGGCGATCGAGTACTCCCGTTCGTCATCTCGGAAGCCGAGCGCCACGTTCGCTTCGACCGTGTCGAGCCCCCGGTCTTGAAGCCCGTAGGCGCGGATCTTGTTCAGGAGTCCGATGCCGCGCCCTTCCTGGCGAAGATAGAGGACCAGGCCCCGCTCCTCGGTCGCGATGGCGCGGAGCGCCGTCTCCAATTGATCCCTGCAGTCGCAGCGGAGCGACCCGAGGGCGTCGCCTGTAAGGCACTCCGAGTGGACCCGGGTCGGAACATTCTCGCCACCGAAAACGTCACCACGAAGGATCGCGACGTGATCCTTGGCATCGCGATTGTTCCAGAAAGCGGCAATCTGGAAGTCGCCGAACCGGGTCGGAAGATCGGCGATGGCGACGATCTTCACGCAGATCTTTGTCTCCCCGACGCCGGGGCATTCGTGTTCGGCCTCTCGCTTCAGGATCTCGTCGATGCGCTGTGGGGTCAGGGGCAAGAGTTCTCCTTTCACGAGGCGCGCTGCGGCGTCCCGTGGAGCGATTCGATGCGCGCGGCCAGAGATCGGCCCGATTGAAAGGCGCCCTGTACGCCTCCGGCGGGGGAGAATCCATCCCCGCAGAGCCCAAGGATCGCCCCGTTCTCCAGCCGGACCGCCACGGGTGCGGCCAGCTCGCTGGCGGTATCGACGCGTGCGTGTTTCCAGACGTGCGCCTGGTGCAGGGTCGGGTGCTCCACCCAGGAGCCGGCGAATTCCGACGCCTCCCAGAGAAGTTCCTTTGACCACTCCTCGATCGGTTTCTCGATGTATTCCCGTGAGAAGCGAGGACGCCCCTGGATCACGAGTGTCCGCGGGGCCCCGGCGGCCCGCTTCGTCGTGTCGTGCAGGATGGCGTGCACCATGGTGCTCGAGGAGGGATAGAAGACGTCCCACTCGGGGATCGGGGCATCGTCTGCGTAACGCGCGAGGACGGTGAGGCAGGGGATGGTCCGGATCTGCTCCAGGACCGGACGGATCGCCGCTACTGCGGCCGAGTCACGTTCGACGTCGGCCAGGAGGCGAAGCGCGCTCGGCGCCGGAAGCGTCACGGCAACGATGCCCGCGCGGATCGTCTCCCCGCTCTCGAGGGTCGCGACGAGGTGCGGGCAGTCCGCCGAGGCGCGCAGGGAAATCACCTTCGACCCCAGGCGGATCGCCAGGTCGCGGGCGAGGTGCTTCGGGAAACGGGTCAGCCCCTCGCGGAACGCCAGGAGCCGATCTTCGCCCTCGAACGCCTCGGGCTGGCAGGGAAGCCCTCCGCCGACCCGGCGGTGCGGCCAGCCGTGAACTGGCGTCGCATCGTCCACGTCTTCGAGGGCGGCCAGGAACTCGGAGTCTCGCCCATGCAGGAAGGGTACCCCATGATCCACGGGCCACCCGTCGAGCCGGCGGGTGGCGCAGCGGCCCCCCACGCCCCGGGACCGTTCGAGGACGATCGGCATCACCCCGCGGCTCCGGAGCGACCGGGCCAGAGAAAGCCCTGCGACCCCGGCTCCGACGATTACCACGCCTGAATCAATTGAATCGGTCATAAGACCTTTCATTATGACGCCTTGACCGGATTGGAACCAGCCCCAACGAGGGGGCCAGCGGAACACCTCCGAATAGTCGATTCCTGCAATCCAGCCTGAAATCGGCTACTCTACGCTCCATGAACGCTCATCCCCGGGCTCCGGAGCTGAAGTCCGAGTTCGCCTGGTTGAACACCGACCGACCGCTGACCTTCTCCAAGGATTTGAAGGGGCAGGTGGTGCTCCTCGATTTCTGGACCTATTGCTGTATCAACTGCATGCACGTCCTTCCTGACCTGGCCTATCTGGAACAGAAGTACGCCACGGAGCCCTTTGTCGTCATCGGCGTCCACAGCGCCAAGTTCACGAACGAGGGGAGCCGCCAGACCATCCGCGCAGCGATCAACCGTTACGAAATCCAGCATCCCGTGATCGTCGACGAGGAGATGGCCCTCTGGGGCGAATACACCGTGCGCTCGTGGCCGACCCTCGTCCTCGTCGGAGCCGACGGGCGCGTCATCGGAGCCGTGGCCGGCGAGGGGAATCGCGCCGCGCTCGACGAGGCGGTGGGCAAAGCTCTGGCCGAGGCGAAAGCCGCGGGAATCGCCGCACCGGCGCCACTTCGCTTCGAGCGCGAACGATCGGTGCGTGCGGCCAGCGGGCTGGCTTTTCCGGGAAAAGTGCTGGCCGATCCCCTATCGGGGCGGCTCTACATCAGCGATTCGAATCACAACCGCATCGTGGTCGCCACGCTTCCCGATGGCACGGGTTGCTCGCGCCTGATCGCGGCGGTCGGCGGCGGGCGCGTGGGGCGCGACGACGGCCCGGCCGGCCTCGCGACCTTTCACCATCCCCAGGGGATCGCGCTCCTGGGCGAGTCGCTCCTGGTGGCGGATACCGAGAATCACCTCATTCGCGCGATCGACACGGAGACCTTCGAGGTGAAGACCGTCGCCGGCACCGGGGAGCAGTCATTCGATCGCGCCGGCGGAAAGCGCGGCACGTCGCAGGGACTCAACTCGCCGTGGGATCTGGCCGTCGAGGGGAGCACCTGCTTCATCGCGATGGCCGGACCTCACCAGATCTGGCGGCTCGATCTGCCGATGGGGCTCTGCCGTGCGTGGGCCGGAAGCGGCCGCGAGAACCTCGTGGACGGACCGGTGGAGTCATCGGCCCTCGCGCAGCCGTCGGGACTGGCGCTGATCGGGAACCATCTTTACTTCGCCGACAGCGAGGTGAGCGCCGTCCGCCGCATCGACATGGCGGCGGAGCAGGTCGAGACGCTGGTCGGCCGCGGCCTCTTTGACTTCGGCGATGTGGACGGAGACGCGAAGCGCGCACGACTGCAGCATCCGCTGGGCGTTGCCGCCTGGGGGACGAAAATCGTCGTCGCGGACACCTACAATCACAAGATCAAGGAACTCGATCCGGAGTCGCGAACGATCCGGACGCTTCACGGCGACGGGAAACCGGGCACCGACCGGGGGACCGCTCTCGCGCTCTTCGAGCCGGGTGGTCTCCACGCGGCCGGTGATGACCTCTATGTCGCCGACACGAACAATCACCGCATCGTCCGCGTTGCGCTCCGGAGCGGGGCGTGGAACGAGGTCACGATCGAGGGGCTCGAAGCGCCGGCCGCGACTGCTGCGTCCCGCGCCGCCGCGGGCGCCGAGGGGCGATCGGGCGCGATCGAGGTGGACGCGGCGAGGCTTCTCGCGAACCAGGCCACGCGCTGGAGCATGGCGGTCGCCCTTCCGTCCGGCACGCACGCCAGCGAAGAGGCCCCGGCCAGCGTGCGTGTCAGCCGTGGCGGCGACGTGCTCCTCCAGCGCACGCTGCTCGGCGCGTCGTGGCCGCTCGCCTTCGAACTTCCGGCGCAGCCGCGCGGCGCCGCCGACCTCCAGGTGCAGCTCTCCTTCGCCTACTGCCATGAGGGGCAAGGCGTCTGCGTTCCGGCGAACCCCGCCTGGAACGTATCGGTGCGGTTCGAGGAGACCGGCGACACGGTCGCCACCCTTACCGCCGTCCTCGCCTGACCCCGCGCGCCTGATCTCCATGGAATCGTTCTGGTCCACCGTCACGACGAGCCTCCAACTCCTCCTCATTCCATTTCTCGTTCTGGGGAACGCGTTCTTCGTCGCCGCGGAATTTTCACTGGTCACCGTCCGACGCACGCGCCTCGAGGAACTTGCGGCGAAGAAGGTCGCGGGGATCGCCTCGGCGGAGGAAGCGACGAGGCGCATCGACGACACGATCGCGGCGACGCAGCTCGGCATCACCATGATGAGCCTCGCTCTCGGCTGGGTGGGCGAGCCGGGCCTGGCTCATCTGATGGAACCGTGGCTCCGATTCCTTCCCGAGCGATGGGAGCCATTCGCGGCGCACGGAGTGGCGACCGCGATCGCGTTCCTCTGCATCACGTTCCTCCACGTCGTCGTGGGTGAACTGGCGCCGAAGACGATCGCGCTCCGCATTCCTGATGTCGTGGCGCTCAAGGTGGCCGCGCCGCTTCTCGCGTTCGAGAGGGTCTTTCGCCCCTTCATCTCCACGATGAATCGAGCGGGGAACGGGCTCGTGCGGATCCTCGGCTTCCGGCCCGCCGTGCACGGCTCGCACCTCCACTCGGTGCAGGAACTGCAGCTCTTGGTGGAGGACGTGGGCGAGGCGGGGAAGATGTCGGTGGAGCAGACGGAACTTCTGAAGAACGCATTCCGGCTCCCGGAGAAGAAGGTGGGGGAGGCGATGGTGCCGCTAGCGACCGCCACCATGCTCGAATACCGGATGCAGCCGGACGAGATCCTGGTCGCGTTACAGGATTCCGTCCACACACGCTTTCCGGTTTACGACGGAGAGCGGACGCGCGTCGTCGGCATCGTGAACTCGAAAGACCTCTTCGCCATCTACGCCACGAGCGGCCTCGTGAATCTGGAAGACGCGATGATCGAGGCGACGTGGGCTCCCGCCGATCGCTCGACCGCCGATCAGTTGAAGGAGTTCCGCCGCATCCGCCGCCAGATGGCCATCGTGAGTGACGAGGCGGGGGAAGCGATCGGGATCATCACGCTGGAGGACATCGTCGAGGAGTTGATCGGTGAGGTGGAGGATGAGCACGACCCGGGCGGAGGGGCTCGGATCGGGTCCGCGGATGCGGGTCAGTCAGACGTAGGAGAGACACGACCAGCGACCGTCTGACTCTTTAGAGTGCCTGAGTCCACGGTCCACGAGGGCCAGCCTGAGAGATCGGGGCGAGGTGGGAATCGAACCCACACGTCCTTACGGACACGGCGTCTTAAGCGCCGTGCGTCTGCCAATTCCGCCACTCGCCCGTCATTACTTGACTTCTCACTCCTAATATCATATCATACGCCAACTTACAGAATTTGGCTCCGACGATCTTCCGCGCCATCAAATCGAATCCATCTCGCGGCCGAACTCCCCTTCGGGCCCGCGAGGCTCACCGTTGGAGAGGAGACGGAATCATGAACAGACACCTTCGACTGGCCCCGCCGCTCCTGCTCGTCCTCCTGCTCCTTCCACTTCCCGCATCCGCGGCCCTTCGCGGGGCGTGGGACTTTCTCTCCAACGGAATCTTCTTCAATGCGGGACTGTTGAACGGATGCGAGCAGCCGTCGCTGCGCCCCGGCCTCTACACACCGGCTGTCGGGCACGCCGTCGTCGAGCATTGGTATGCCTTTTCTACCCGTAGCGTCGTCGTGGGGAGGGAGACCGCCCGTTCCATCTGGCTCGCGCGAAATCAAGACCAGGTCGGATTCAAGGTCACGGACATTCTCGACGCCCGCCGCCCGCTCCTCATCGACCCCACGGCCACCGTCTCCTACACGGACCCGGCCTGGAGTCCAGACGGGAAGTACCTCGCCTACGTGAAGACGGATGCGCTGCTCACGCGCACCGATATCTACGTTCAGGAATTCCAGATCAGCACCATCTCCGCCGTGGCGGCCACTCCGGTCGGGACGCCGCTGCTCGTGGCCGAGGGCGGCCCTGGGAGGCGGAACCAGCATCCGGCCTGGAGCCCAGCGGGCGACGCGATCGCCTATACCTCGAACTTCGGCGGGCCATCGCTCGACATCGTCACCGTTCCGGTAGACGCCGCGGCCCGGATCGTCGGCACTCCGACGCGTGCGACGACGGATGACCGCACGCCCGAGGGCTCTCCCTCCTGGGGGCCCGGCAACCGCATTGTTTACGTGACCCAGAAATTCGGCGCCGATGTGCTCGAGATCGTTGACCTCGACGACTCCAGCGTCAGGCTCGCCGAAACCAACTTCACGGCGGTGAGCCATCGAAATCCCAGCTGGTCTCCAGACGGTGCCGCGATCTACTACGATGCGCCGGAGAACGAGGAGGCCCAGAAGAACACCGACATCTGGAAACTCGACCTCGCCACCCAGGCGAAGTGCGACATTCTTCTCGACGGCATGGGCGACGCCGACCCCGACGTCTCCCGCCGTACGAATACCAGCCTCGAGGGAATTCCCTACAGCCTCTTCCTCGCGTCCAGCCAGGCGGCCAAGTTCGGCGTCGGCATCTGGCGCGGAAGCTGGATCGGATGCCTCACGCCGCTGCCGCTCGGTGTCGACGTCTCTCCAACGACGCTCGGACTGGGGAGCCAGGGAAAAAACGTCACGATCACGGTCACCATGCCTCCCGAGACGGAGGCGCTGGGATATCGCGCGCAGGCCGACGTCGTGGATCATGGCGGCGCCATCCCGGCCGGTACGGAGGGCGTGAAGAACCGGAATACCATCATCGTCGGCCCGACGTTCCTCGGCTTGCAGGCTCCGACGTCGACGGTGAATGGGGCGCCGTACACCGCCGTCGACAATGTCGTGAAGTCGGGGAGATACGGCTTCCAGATGAATCTCGATCGAAAGGCTGTCGAGGAGCGCCTTGTCAGCCTCGGCCTC
Organism: Candidatus Eiseniibacteriota bacterium; assembly: GCA_031397435.1. Lineage (GTDB taxonomy): Bacteria > Eisenbacteria > RBG-16-71-46 > SZUA-252 > SZUA-252 > SZUA-252. Next base: position 17,482 of record JANNMC010000372.1, on the reverse strand, counting down.
GTCGATCGCATGATGCCCTGCGAGGTCACGGCGTACTCGAATCTCAGTGGGCGCCGGTTCGTCGGGTACGGCTACGTTCAGGTCTCCACCGGCAACCCTCCGGGGCAGGCCGTGCGGATGTTGCAGAACGCTCCCAACCCCTTCAATCCCACAACCAAGCTTCGCTTCTCCATTGCGAAGCCGGGGCGCGTGGATCTCCGGATCTACAACGTGCGGGGCGAGTTCGTGAAGCGCCTGGTGAGTGGCTGGCGCGACGCGGGCTCTCACGAGGTCGCCTGGGACGGCTCCACGGCGCGCGGGCAGGCGCCCACGGGAATCTACTTCGCGAAGGCCACCGTGACAGGCGAACGAGGGACGGAAGTCGCCTCGGACGTCCTCAAGATGCTGATGGCAAAGTAGCCGCCACCAACCCGACTGCCGCTGCCGGAATGGGCCATTCCGTTCCAATCTCGTCCCTGAAGGAGACTTCGATGATTCGTTCCGGTTCAGCTGTCTGGAAAGGCAACCTCCGCGAAGGAAACGGCACCGTTTCGACCGAGAGCGGTGTCCTCCGCGACTCCCCCTACTCCTTTCGCTCTCGATTCGAATCGGAGCCCGCGACCAACCCCGAAGAACTGATCGCCGCCGCGCACGCGGCATGTTTTTCCATGGCGCTGTCGCTCCAGTTCCAGATGGCCGGCATGACGCCTGAACGAATCGAGACGACGGCGAAGGTGACGATCGAAAAGCTGGAAGCGGGATTCACCGTCACGGCTTCGCACCTGGTGCTGACGGCCAAGGTACCAGGCAGCAGTGCCGAACAAGTTTCCGTCGCGGCTGAGGCGGCAAAGTCCGGATGCATCATCTCCAGGCTTCTGAACGCCAAGGTCACGTTGGAGGTAGTTCCCACTTCCTGACGCCCGGCTTGTGTTGAAAGTCTCCAACTCGGGAAGAATGGTGGCAAGGGAGAGGGGCGCCGGTTTCTCGAACCGTCGCCCCTCTCATTTCGGTAGAATCCCCCCGGTCTCACCCCGCCCTCTCTATTTCCCCTTCGGTCCCACCATCGTTGGATCGTGGCACTGCAAGCAGAGCTCCCGCTTCGCCTCGTAGGGTAGAAGCGCGGGAAGATCCGACGTGTGCGGCAGGTGGCAGCCGACACAGGTTAGCGGCTGGCCGGTCCGCGGGTCGCGACCGCCACTCGTCCGATGGGCGTGCTTCGTGAGATCGTCGTGGCATCCCTGGCAGAGCGCGTTCACGTCGTTCTTGAGGAGCTTCGGCCTCGTCCCCGCGTGCGGCTCGTGGCAGGAGGCGCAGCCATCCTCCAGCGCGGCGTGGCGCACCTTTCCCTTGAAGAGCTGATTCCCGTGACAACTCATGCAGAGTTTCTCGGCCTCGCGGCGGAGGATCGGTGCGGCTGATCCTCCATGGGCGCCGTGGCACGAAAGGCAGGCACGGTCGGTCTTCAGCGGCTGGTGGACCACCGGTTTCGCCATCCAACTCTTCGCCGTCTCGTGACACTGGAAGCAGAATGCCGCGCCCTGACCGGTGGGCACGCCCCGTTTGTCGCTCCCATGGCACTTCGCGCACTCGCGGCGCGCGAAGGGCTCGTGGGGCGAGTTCAGGAGGAGCCCCTTACGCCCCTTCGCCTGGACATGCGGGTCGTGGCAGGAGACGCAATTCGACTTCGCGATCGTGAAGCCCTGGTGTTTCGCGTCCAGCTCGCCCTTGGCAACCAGGTGGCAGCCGACGCAAACATTGCCGGTGGCACGATCCTTCGTCATCCCCTCGTTATCGGAACCGTGGCTCGCGTGGCAGAGGAAGCACTTTCCGGAGGCGACAGGCTTGTGCGGCACGCCGTCCGAGACGCGCTTCAGCAACGGGCCGTGGCACGACTGGCAGAGCTGCGAGACCGGCTTCGTGAGGAGCGCCGGTTCCATGCTCTCGTGGGGCTGATGGCATTTCATGCAATCGCCCTCGGCAGCCGGCGGGTGGGCGTGCGAACGACTGGCGTCAGCGACGACAGCGGCGTGGCACTTCACGCAGAGCCGCTTCGGCGAATCGGCCAAGAGCGAGGGTCCGTCCGAGGCGTGCGGCGAGTGGCAAGCGATGCACTCGCCCTTGGCCGCCGGCGGATGAACCTTCGCGGCGGGCGTGCCCCGCTTGGGGATGTCGTGGCAACTGGCGCAGAGGGCCCCCAGCGGCTTCGACAGCGACTTGGCGCTGGGAGGGACGCCCGCAGCGTGGCACTTCGAGCACTCCTTCTCCGCGAAGCCCGGATGCGTGTTCGCGGCCAGGAGCCCCTTGTGCGGGGAGGCGTGCGCCGTGTGGCACGAAAGGCAGTTCACGCCGGCCAGCGCGGTGCCGCCGTGCGCTTGCCTGAGAGTCGCGTCGGCGGGGTCGTGGCAGTCGGCGCAGAGCGCGGGTACCGCCTTCACCAGCGCCGGCGCCGCATTGCCGCCGTGCGGATCGTGGCAGGTGAGGCACTCCTGCTCCGCGACCGGAGGATGAACCTCCGTCCCTTCCTTGCCGATGCCAGCGTGACATGACATGCAGAGCGTGCTCGGCTTCTCCTTCAGGAGCTTGTCGATCTTCGCACCGTGCGGTTCGTGGCACGACGCGCACATCCCCTTCGCCGCCGCCGTGTGAGCGCCGGCGCCCTTCACCTTCGCCGCGATGTCAGCGTGGCACTTGGCGCAGAGGTCCGCCGGCTTGGAGACGAGTAGCGCTTTTGTCTGGCCGCCGTGGGGGGCATGGCAGGCAAGGCAGTCGCCCTTCTTCGCCGGATCGTGCGGGAACGGCTGCTGCGCCTCGCGCATCGCCTGCGGGTGGCACGCGGAACAGACTTCGACCGCTTTGTCGCGAAGCATCGCGGGTTCGGTTGATTGATGCGGATCGTGGCACGCCTGGCAGTTGCCGGAGCGGAACGGCGGGTGGACCTCCAGGCCGGCGAGCTTCTGGTCGAGGGCGGCATGGCAAGGCCGGCAGACGTCGCGGGTCGGTTTGACCATGAGGCCCACCTGTTCGGACGCGTGCGGCGCGTGGCAGCGGAGACAGTCCTTCTTACCGGCGGGCGGGTGGACTCCGGCCGGGGCGCCGATCTTCTTCGCGATCGGATCGTGGCAAGCAAGGCACATCGATCCGTCGGCGCTCTTGGTGAGCTTTTCGTTGTCGCTCCCGTGAGGCTCGTGGCAGGAGGCACACTTTCCAAGGCTGAATGCCTTGTGCTGGACCGGCTTCGACTTCGCACCGGCCGCTTCGTCGTGACAGTCGGCACAGAGCGCGTCGGGCTTCTTCTTCAGCAGGGCATTCTCGGTTCCGCGATGAGGATCGTGGCATGCCAGGCACTCGCCCTCTGCCGCGGGAGAGTGCTTGTGCGCTTTCGCCGTCTGCGCGCCGATCTCCTCGTGGCACTCCATGCAGAGCTTGGGGACGGCGGTGGTCAGTTTGGGCGTGGCGGCTCCGCCCTCCATGACGTGACAGGCGGCGCAGTCCCCCTTGGCAACAGGGGGATGAGCGTTCCGGCGCAGGAGCTTCGCCTGCGGGGACGCGTGCGGTTCGTGGCAATCGAGGCAGGCGAGACCAGCGGCCGGCGACTTGGCGTGCTTCGCGGCCATCGTGGCGGGCACGTGGCAGGTGGCACAGAGAGCGTCGCCCTTCTGGCGCATCAGCCCGGGGTTGGCGGAGCCATGCGAGTCGTGGCAGGCGGCGCAATCCCCCTTGGCGAAGACGGCGTGGACGTGGGTCTCCTTCGCGGCTTCGGCGACTCCCTTGTGACACTTGTAGCAGGTGGCCACGGGGCCGCCGTCCCGGACGAGTGCCGCCTGGTTCGACGCGTGCGGATCGTGGCAGCCAAGGCAATCGCCCTGGGTGAAGGCCGCGTGCTGATGCTGCGGGACGGAGTCTTTCGTGTTCTTGTGGCAGTCGAAGCAAAGTTCCGGGAGTTTCTTCTGGAGGATGAGGGTCTGCTTGAAGCCATGGCTCTGGTGGCAAGCGTAGCAGTCGTTCTTCACCACCGGCGCATGGACGTTCTTCTTCTGGTACTCCTGCTTCGCGGTCTTGTGGCAGTCGTAGCAGGAACGCTGCGGTTTCTCGTCCTTCTTCTTCGGTTTCGCCGCCTCGGACGGGGAGGCGGCCAGGAAGAGGACGGCTACCAGGGCGGTCGCCACGGCGAGCAGACGGCGCCGGATGGGGCCCCGGAGCGGAGTCACGGTTTCGATCCGGCAGCGGCCGCCGGCGGAACCACCGCCGTCGTGTCGGCCACGACGGGCGGCGCGCCGAGGAAGTCGATCCGCGCGATCTTGAACGCGAGCATCGACTTTCGCCCGAAGTGGGGCGGGAGATTCAGGAAGGCCCACGTGGTGTCCTGCGGGACCTTCTTCTCCCGGACGATGATCTGGAACGCGGGATTCTTCGGTTCGCTCGACCGTGAAGTGACCTTGCCGGATTTCAGATCCATCGCGAAGTCGGGGACGTAGCGGATAACGCGAGCGGAGAAATCGGAATCGCCAACGGGAAACTCCTTCTGGAGCGTCACCGTCTGCACGTCGGAGAAGGTCTTGAAGACGCGGTGGCGCACCGAAAGCGTGACCGTCTTCACCCGTGCCGAGTGGGAAGCGACGGGGGCCGTCGCGGGCTTGGCGCCGACCGTTCCCAGGAGAAGAAGAAAACAGGTGGCCGCCGTGAACTGTCGCGCCGCCCTCGAATCCCAGCCCGTCCTCGCGTTCTTCACCGCGCCTCCACGTTGGTTGCCGCCCGCTTCCGCCAGGCATTGCCTGCCTCGCGGAAAGGGCGGAGCATGTCTTCCGCGAGCTTCGTGAGCAGCCGTTCGGCGCTTCGCTCGCGGCCCCATCCGAATATCGTCTCCCGATCGTCGCCCGTCAGCACGTGTGCTCGGGCCCAGACGATTCTGGCGCTCGCCACGTCCACCAGCCGAAGCGAGGCGCCGACCGAAGGGATGTCTCCGTCGTAGGTGCGAATCGTGCCCGCTTCCAAGACGCTGCCCACGAGAACGTAGCGCACCTGAAGTGACTCTCCGATCGCCTTCAACTGCTCGTGGCTGGGGGCGCCGGTAGCTCGGATTCGCAGTGCTTCCATCGTCGTCTCCACCTGGCCGAGGTCTACAATCTCGGCCGCATCGGTCTCCACCAGAGCCGCCAGAAACGCCTGCGTGAACATGCGGCCCTGCTCTTCGCGTCCCGATAGATTCTCTAACGGAAGTAGGGCGATGCGTGGATGGTCCGTTGGAACCGCCCCGCCGTGCGACCGAGGGGGGGCGCTTCCGGCGCATCCCACGACAAGCAGCGAGGCTCCGAATACAAGCGCCAACCGCAGCAGCGATCTCGGGCCGAGTAGCGCACGCGCCATCAAAACGCCTTGCGCTCGATCTGGCGCACGAGGGAGCGCGTCGCGTCCTGGACGAGCTGCCCGTAGGTGCGCTCGCCACCGCCCAGGAGGGGAACGCGTCCCTTGCCGCGCCGCACGACAGAACCGCGCCAGACGACGTTGCTCGTGGCCACGTCGATCAATTCGGCGTCGAACGAGACGACGGGAATGTCGGAGGTGCCGTTACGCTGCATCGTGTACTCCGTGACCGTGCCGCGCAGCACGCCGGTGACCTGGATCTGCGTCGCGGCGTCCTTCACCTTCACGGGGTCGTAGATTCCTTCGAACCCGGGATTGCCGCCGATCTTGTCGAGCACCGCGGCGAACTCGTTTTGATCGACAATCTCGTAGTGTTCCGTCATGACGAGTTCCGTCAGGAAGGCGCGCGTCACCCGCTCGCCCGCGAACCGTTCGTTGGTCAGATTGCGGAAGGGTACGACCGCGATCTTCTTGTAGAACGTGAGGTCGGCCTGGCTGTTGACGTAGAGGCGCGGCCCCGACGCGCAACCCGCGGCGACGAGTAGTGCCGCCAGCACGGCGCGGCGGGCCCAACTCGCGAGCATGGCTCTCATGGACTTACCTCCGGACATTCCGAGTCACGATGGCATCCCACTGCCGCACGTGCGTCGGCTGTCCGGGATCCACGTCGTTGACCGATACCTGCACGCGCCAGTCGCGGGCGATCGACGTGAGGAGTCTCATTCCGTAGACTTCACGCCCCTCGATCGTCTGCGTGACGGCGCTGAACTGGCTCCTGTCGCTTCGCGTATAGGTGCCGCTGAGCTGGAAAGACCCGCTCGGGGACCACTGGGCGGTCGCCTGCCGCGTGCGGAGCGACGCCTCGTTCGAGCTTAGGCCGCGCGCGCGGCTGAGATTGCCAGAAACCTGGAACGCTGGCACGGGATTCCAACGGCCATCCCAGGTGTCGCTGTGGGACCTGGCCTGGGGAGCGAAGAGCGCCTCTCCGGTCCGATAGTCGCTTCTAGAGTAGCCGAAGGTGATCGGACGGAGCGGGGTCGCTTGAAATCCGGCGCTCATTTGCGACGTGACCCGGGTCCTGGCGCCGGAGGTATCGGCCACCGTGGAACTCGCCCTCGCGGCCGTGATCTGGTTCTGGGCGTGGATATCGAGGCCGCGCGCCAGACGCATGCGGGTCGTGAGCGAGGCCGCATCGACCGGCCGGGACGTCTCGCCGGGAAGCCAGTTGTAGGAGCGGGCGAGGTTCGCGCCACCCGACCATCCAGAGCGGACCGACCCCTGCGCGCCGGCGGATACGACGAGATACCGTTCGATCTCCTGCTGGTCCGCAAGACGCGCCGTACGCAATCCGCCGCCGCCGGAAATGGTGACGGCCGGTCTTGGCCGGTAGGAGAGAAGAAGCGATCCCTCGTGGTCGTCGAGTTTGCGCGTGGTGACGCTCCGTGAAGCGGAGTGCCGGTAGCCGTACGCCAGGCCGGCGTCGACGCGCTTGGAGAATCGATGGGCCGCGCCGATGTTCGCCGACCGGCCCGCCGAGGTGGCTGTCGGGCCCAGCTCCGCATGCCGCCTGCCTTCCTGGAGCTCGAAGCCCGCGGTCGCGGAACTCATGCGCCTGGCCACGCTCCAGCTGCCGCCGCCAGTCCAGTTCACCTGGCTGACCCGGTTCCTATCGTCGAGATCCGAGAAGCGAATCTGATTGTTCCACCCGGCGTGAAAGCTGGCGGCGCCGATGTCGTATCTGGCGTTGAGCGTGCCGGTCATGGCGGTCGTCGCGGGCGAAAGGCCCGACGCGAATTGATAGCGGCGCACGAACGTTCCGTTCATTTGGGGGAGGTCCTGGCGGCGCAGGTAGGCGCTCACCGTCGTCTCGCGCTGCCGTGTCGTCACGCCCTGCGCATCGGTGACGCGCAGCGGGCGGTACGACGTGGTCGCGCCGAAGTCGCGGTGGGCAAGCCGAATGGCGCCCCTCGGATTGAACTGCCGGTCGGGACGATCGACGTAGGAGAGGTAGTTCCACTCGCCCTGTACGGTGATGTCGTAGTCGTTTCGGATCTTCGTGCCGTAGTCGAGGTGAACGGTCCGGAGCCACCACTCGAGATCGCTACCGCGGTCGCCGCGCTGATCCTGGCTTTGATACTGGACCTGCGCGTAGCCGCGGAGTGTCTCCGCGTACGCTCCGGAGGGAAGGGCGGCGATCAGGAGTGCGGCCGTCAGCGCGGCCGCCGTTGTCCTCCCGTGCGCGATGTCCCGCCGCTCTGCTTTCTCATCGCGCATAGTTCACCGTGTAGGACTCCGAGCCGTGGCAGGTCGGGGCGCAGGTTCCACCCGTCGCGGTCACCGTGATCGACTGGATTCCCGGGGACCGCCCGGTCACGAGGAGATGGGGAAGCGTCGTCGACCCATGCGTTGTGTGGCAGGCGTAGCAGGGGACTCGCTCTTCGTCGACATGCTTGGCGTGTCCCTTGCCCACACCCGGCTCGTTGAATCGCGAATTCTCCTGCGTCACGGAGGGCGAGGAGGCGTTCGCGTAGACGTCATAGACGTGGCAGGCGAAGCAGCTCTCATCGGAGAGCATCGTCCGCTCCACGGAGGAGGCCGTGTAGGGCTGCTTCAGGATGTAGCGATGGTTCGATCCGTGCGGTCCTTCGGTCGCGCCGGCATCGCTTCCGTGGCAGGAGCCGCACCGGGTCGTTGACAGCGGAGACCAGCCGGCGGTGAAGGCGCCCAGGCGGATGTTGGAATTCCGTCCCGGCGCCTCGACCGGGTGATACGACGGATTCGACGGATTCAGTACGAGCGCCAGATCGGTCTGGCCCGTCGGCTGCGACGTCCACGAGGAGTGGCACTTGAAGCAGAGTTCGTACTCCGCCAGGGCCGGGCTAAGCGTATCGGCCGCTGCCACGAATGTGAACATCGGGGGAGCGCCCGCGCCGCCGTTGAGGACGCGAAGGCGCGTGACGCCGAGATTTCGCTTCGAGAGGTCCGAATCCTGTGGCGGGCCGGACGGATCGTGATAGGCGAGGTGCGGATTGTGGCAGTCCTCGCACTCCGCGTGACGCCGATTGAGCGGTGCGGCGCCGAAATCGGTCGGGAGTGTTTCCGCCGGCCCCGTGTGAACCCCGCTAAGGGATGCGGTCGGGTGGCGATAGGGGCGAAGGAACTCGCTCTGAATGTCGGTCTGGGCCGGCGATCCGTCGTGGCAGGCAAGGCAGAGCGACTCCTCTCGCGCCAGACCCAGATGGGGAATCGCTCCCTGACCGTCGGACTCGCCATGCGGGTCGTGGCAGTTCAGGCACTTGCCCGCCGCGCCCGGCTCCGTGCGCGTGGGGGGAGTCGGGCCCGGCCAGATGGCGCTGCCGCTCGATCCGTGTGAAGACCTCGAATAGACAAGAGGTCCCGGGTAGGAACCGCCCGACCATGCCGTCGTGTGGCAACGGTCGCAGAGTGAATTGTCGTCGGGCCCCACGAGTGCGTGGAGTTCGGGGAGTTCGCCCTCCTGGCCATGGGCGACGTGGCACGCCTCGCACTCCCCCGCGTGGGGGCCGGTCGCGAGGACTTTCGTGATCTCGGCACTGCTGCGCTGGGGGCCAGGCTTGGCCGCCAGCGTAGCGGCGCCGAACGCCAGAATCGCGAGGAGGTGGAGCAGGGAGGTGGCGCGGGCGCCGTGGCGTCCTTGCCGGTTCGTCTTCGGTCTCATTCGGCACCACCGTCCCGCTCGCCGCGACGCGAGGGACTGAAGGCGAGAGTGTGAAGCGCGAGTGGCGTCAGCAGCCGGACGGCCGGCCCCCGAAGGGACCGGCCGTTCCCAGTTGAGTCTACCCGACTAGCCCTGAGTGTGGCACTGCTTGCAAAGGTCCTTGTAGACGCCGCCATCGCCCTCTTCCGTTACGGTTCCGGTGCCCTTCATGAAGATCAGGGCGAAGCCGTTCTGGTTTCCATGCGACTTGTGGCACGAGAAGCAGGACGGGGTCACCGTGTTGTCGGCGGCGGTCCCGTTCCAGAGGCCCTGCGAGTCCATGACCTTTACCCGGTTCGTACGGCTATTGAATACCGAGAGGCTGGACATGTACGTCGCGTTCTGACCGATGTTCACGTCAGCCTGCGGGTGACGATCCCAGCCGGTGCCGCCGTTGCTCTGTCCGCCGACCTCGGCGCCACCGCTGGCGCCATGGAAGTCGGTGTGGCACGACTTGCACCAGTTCGCGTAGGCGCTGGCGTTCGTGTTCGGCTCATTATAGTTGACGTCGGCGACATTGTAAGCCGTCGCGCCGCCAGACTCCCAAACGTCCTTCGAGAGGTCGTTCGTCGCGCCGACCGCGTAGGTCAGATTCTTGCCGGTGAAGTTTCCGCGATTCAGGAGATTCCGGTACTGGGTGGCGCTGCCATGCTGCGCGTGGCAGTCGGTGCAGTGTAGACCCTCGGTGGCGTGGGCAAAGGTACCGCCCGGAGCCGTGGCGGTCGACCAGAGCGTATGGCCGTCCATCTCATCGTAATTCGCCTCGTTGGCCCGGTGGCCCGTCGCCGCGTTCAACCCGCCCGCAAGCCGGTTCGTATTGTAGGCGCTGGCACCGAAGACGTCCGGCGCCATGGCGCTGCCGTCGTGACAGGTCAAGCAGAGCTCGTTCACTTCATTCCGAAGCAGATAGGTGAATGGGCCGCCCGCTCCGAGCGGAATGAACGGGAATGCCGAGCCGCTGTAGTTGTGCGACTGACTGTAGTGCGCCACATGGCAATCGCTACAGACGAGGCTGGCGCCGGTGTGATAGTCACCCGCGCTGGCCGTGGCCGCGAACGCCAGCAGACAACCTGCCACTACGATCGCGAAACGTTTCATGAGAAACCTCCCTCCCATCCGAGTGTCGTTCGAGGCGGTCTCGCGGATGGACTCATCCACCTCGGTGCAGCGCTTCATTCCGGAACTTTTCCTGCCAGACGCAGGAGCTGCAAACGAGCGGTCCCTCGTTCGATGACGGCCAGCCGGCCCTGACTGTCGCTGGCGAGGGCGCTTGGATATAGAAACTGCCCGAGGCCCGAATCGCCGCCGGTGATGGCGTCGACTTGCTGCCCCGTCGAATCGAGCACCAGGACGATGTGCCTCAGTTCATCTGTGACGTAGAGGCGGCCGTCACCGGTGACGGTGATTCCCGAAGGGAAGGAGACGTTGCCGGGTCCGATCTCGTGACGGCCGAAGCCGCTCAGATAGGATCCCGCGGCAGTGAAGCGCTGGACCGCGTAGTCGGTCTCGGGGCAGAGGACCACGATGTTGCCGTCGCGCTCCTCCGCCAGGCCGCGGATGTTCTGGAGATGCCCGGGCGTCCGGCCGGCCTCGCCCCACGACCCGTCCAGCGCGTATTCGCGCGTGAAGCGATGGATCCGGCCGGTTTCGCCCGACATGCCGACGAGAATTTCGCCGCTCCGGAGCACGGTGACGGCGCCCGGGCCGCTGGCCCCCGAAAGGGGCGGCGGCTGCAGGCGCGCGAAGCTGCGACCAAGACCATCAAGCACGTCCACGTACCCGGCGGCCGCGTCGACGACCAGGATTCGGCCCGCGGAGTCGACGGCGAGGCCGGTAGGATCGCCATCGATCCAACTGCCGTCGGAGCGTTCGACCCTGTGTAAGTAGCGAGCCAGGGGGCGGCCCGCCAGGGAGAAGACCTCGATCGAATGCCCGCCCGTGTTGCCGACCAGGATCTCACCGCGGGCCGTGTCGAGCGCGACCGCGCGGGGAACCTTGAACGTGGCGTCGGCGGCAAAGCCATAAAGGACGAGCTCCGGAGTGACGGGGAGCGCGTCGGCGGGACAGGCAGGGATGGAGAGAGAGAAAAGGACAGCCAGAGAGGAGGCGGTGGCGAGGCTTCGAACGGGACTTTGGCGACGGGTCATTGGTCTCTGTTTCCTCGGTAGTATCTTCCGCCTGTTGAGCAAGCCGACCAAGGTGGCCATTGGTCTACCCGCGGGTACTCCCCAGGGTCTCGAGGAGTGTAACTTCCGCCCGCGGCGGCACTTGATCGACTCTATATGGCAGCAATCTGCGTGCCTCTCGTGAAATATGTCGCAAATGGGTCTCTAATGGCTTGTTAATAAACAACTTGACGATCTGGATGTAGAGAATCTGACGAATCTGGCGATTTGGATCCATGCCAGAATGACAGGCATGACCGTGACACTCTGACGGGTGGACCCGATCGCCCCCGCCGGCGCCATCGTCGGGGTTGGCGCGCTACCCGCCGCCTTTCTGCCGTGCGCTGGGGGGTCGCCGGTCGTATTGTCTGGGCGTGGGTGCCCACCATTCCAGCATCGGCCGCCACAGCGGCGCTCACCTACCTCATCATCTCGCGCCTCCTGCCTCACCCCTGACCGACCGCCGCATCATTCTCCTGGGTGCGTTCGGCCGCGCGCTCGCAACCGGGATGATCGGCGTGCTCATCGGTATCCACCTGGCCCGGCATGGCTTCGCTCCGGGCGCCATTGGCGTCGTGGTTTCCGCCGGGCTGGCCGGCGCGGCGGTGGCGGGTCTCCTGGTGACGCTGGGGGGAGACCGATTCGGCCGGCGCCGTACGCTCCTGACCCTCTCGCTCCTGGGCGCGGCCGGCGGGGCCGCCGTCGCCTTGGCCAGCGGGGAAGCGATCGTGGCCGCGGCCGCATTCATCGGGATGCTGAACGGAATGGGGCGCGACCGCGGCGCCGCCTCGATTCTCGACCAGGCGATCCTCCCGGCCACCGCGACCCCTCAGGGCCGGACGGCAGCATTCGCCGGCTACAACGTGGTGCAGGATGCCGGGCATGCGTTCGGGGCGCTCCTCGCCGGCGTGCCGGCGCTCTTCCGGATGGTGGCGCCGATCAACGAGGGGGATTCGCTCCGGGCGGCGGTTGGTCTCTACGCGGCCATCCTGGCGGCGACCTTCTTCCTCTACCGGCGCCTCTCTCCCGCGGTGGAGGTCCACGTGCCGCGCGGCCCGGCGCTCTCCGCGGAATCGCGCCGGGTCATCACGCGGATCTCGGCGCTCTTCGCGCTCGATGCCATCGGTGGGGGATTCCTGGTCTCGGCGCTCCTCGCCTACTTCTTCTACGCGCGTTTCGGCGTCGACGAGCGCGTGACGGGTCTCCTCTTCTTCGCGGCGCGCGTTCTGAACGCCGGGTCGCACGTCGGTGCGGCCTGGCTGGCGCGGCGCATCGGACTCGTGAACACGATGGTCTTCACGCACATCCCTTCCAGCCTTCTCCTGCTCACCGTCCCGTTCGCGCCGACGTTCCCGATCGCGGCGGCGCTCTTCCTGCTGCGGGAGGGATTGGTGGAGATGGACGTCCCGACGCGGCAGTCGTACGTCATGGCGGTCGTGGCGCCGCACGAGCGGACGATCGCCTCGGGAGTCACGTCGCTCGTGCGCCTGGGTGGGTGGGCGCTCGCACCCGGCTTCGCGGGGGCGGCCATGGCGGGGACGACGCTCGGAGCTCCGCTGATCGCGGGCGCCTCGCTCAAGATCGTTTACGACATCCTGCTCTACACGGCGTTTCGCCGGCTCCCGCCGCCGGAGGAGCGCCGCGGGAACCTGCCGCCGCCGGGCTAGGCGGGGTGTTTCACCACCAGGACGCTGCACGGGGCATGCGTCACCACGTGTGTCGCCACGCTTCCCAGCAGGAGCTTCGTCAGGCCGGAGCGACCGTGCGATCCCACCACCACCAGATCGGCGGGAAGGCTTTTCGCGGCGTCCACCAGCGCCCCGCGCGGATCGGCAGGGACCATCCTGGCGATGGCCTGGAATCCGGCTGCTTTCAGGCTAGCGGCGGCTTTGTCCGCCAGGTCGCGGTGAAACCTCTCTTGCTGCTCGATGATCTCGGCGATGGCTCCCGGCGCGGCGGCCTCGCCCGGTCCCACGAAGACCGGTGCGGAAGCGGAGATGACATGAAACTTCGTTCCCGCGGGCCAGGCCATCGTCTTCACGTGCTCGATGGCGGCGCGGGAAAAAGTCGAATCGTCGATTCCGATGAGGACGTTCATGGCACGTTCCCTTCTTGAGGCTGCGAGAAAGTTCGTTCGGCACCGGCACGTTCATGCCGGGGGGACGGCGCCTCTACCGTGTAGGGTATCTCGATCAGGCTCCTCCCGCATGGACTACTAAAGGGGGGGGCGAGCGTCATTTGCCGGCCTCGAATTTCAATGCCGCTGAATTCATGCAGTAGCGAAGCCCCGTAGGTTTCGGCCCATCCGCGAAGAGATGCCCCAGATGCGCCTCGCACCGGCTACAGCGAATCTCGGTCAAGGGCCCGTAGATGGAGTTGTCGGTCCGCTCGGTGACATTCTCCTTCGCGACCGGCTTCCAGAATGAGGGCCAGCCGGTGCCCGAATCGAATTTCGTCTCCGAGTCGAAGAGGTCGGTGCCGCAGCAGACACAGCGGTAGGTGCCGCGCTCATGATGGTCCCAGTAGATGCCGGTAAAGGCTCGCTCCGTTCCAGCACGACGGGCGACGTCGAACTGCTGGGGGGTGAGCGTCTTCTTCCACTCCTCATCCGGTTTCACGAGTTTTTCCACTCTGACGTACCCCTTTCGCTCGACCGAGTAGAGTCGGAGACGTACCGCCGTGGGAGATGCGGCGCCCTTCGCAGGCTTGGTTGCGCGATCCACTCCCCGCGCTGTGGGTGCCGATAGGAATGCTGCCGCCACCAACAGCAGGGCGGCGCCAGCGACGAGGAAACGGCGATCCATCGGTCCTCCCACGAAGAGGTGCGCCGGGGTCATTGGCGAGCAGTTCAGCGGACCCGTCGCTCGACCCCTTCGAGAGAGAGTACGGGGACGGAAGCGGTGTTGTGACCCGTGATCTCACGAAGGAGGCGGCTACGCGGGGTACCTTCCCGTGATGTACTCGGTGAGGTAGCGGATCTCGACCTCGCGGTCATCGGCTATCTGCTTCACCAGGTCTCCGATCGATACGAGTCCGGCCAGCGCTCCGTCGTCCACCACGGGGAGATGCCGAATCCGCCGCCCGGACATGATCGCCATGCACTCCTCGATCGGGCGATTCGACTCCACCACGACGATCTCGGAGGTCATGATCTCCCGCACCAGGGTCGTCTTCGACGTCCGACCCTGCAGGACGATCTCGCGCAGGTAGTCCCGCTCCGTGATGATGCCCTTTACCCCGTCGCTGTCGAGGACCAGGAGCGATCCGACATTGTGCCCCACCATTTCCCTCACCGCCTCGTAGACGCTGGCGTCGCTTCGGATGGAGAAGATCTGGGAACCCTTGACGCGGAGAATGTCGGAGACCCGGCCCATGACTACCTCCAGGGCTGAGGTGGAAGAATCCTTGACGTAACTCCACAAGTAGCCTAAACCCGGAGGGACCGAGAATCCACTTAACTGCCCACGGAGGGACGCCGTTGACGACGCCCGAGAATCCGCGTGCCATCCTCGCACTTGAGGACGGCACTTTTTTTGTGGGTCGCGGGTTTGGGCGCCGGGGAGAGACGACGGGGGAAGTGGTCTTCAATACCGCCCTCTGCGGCTACCAGGAAGTCCTGACCGACCCTTCTTATCACGGCCAGATCGTGACCATGACCTACCCCCACGTTGGGAATCATGGGGTTAACGCGGATGACGCCGAGTCGGCCCGGCCCCAGGTGGCCGGATTCGTCGTTCGGGAAATCGCCACCCGGGCCTCCTCCTGGAGGTCGACCGGAGAGCTGAACCACTACCTCGAGGAGGCGGGGGTCGTGGGGATCTCGGAAATCGACACCCGCGCCCTCACGCGCCATCTCCGCTCCAGGGGCGCCATGCGGGGCATCATCTCCACCGAGGCCTCCGATCCTGCCGCCCTGGCGGCGCGTGCCAGGAGTTCGCGTTCGATGATCGGCGCCGACCTGGCAAGCGAAGTGACCTGCGCCGTCGCCTATACCTATGAAGCTCTCCCCGTCCCGGATCGGGCCGCACCTCGCTTCCGGGTCGTCGCCTATGACTTCGGCATCAAGCGGAACATTCTCCGCCTTCTGGCTCGCGCCGGCTGCGAGGTTGTCGTCGTGCCCGGCGGGACCACGGCGTCTGACGTGCTGGCGCGCGATCCGGATGGTGTCTTCCTCTCGAACGGCCCCGGCGATCCGGATGCGTGCGGCTACGCGATCCAGGCCGCCCGAGAACTGATGCGGGCCCCCGATCCGCGCCCGCTCTTCGGCATCTGCCTGGGGCACCAGATCCTCGGTCTCGCCTGCGGTGGCAAGACGTACAAGCTGAAGTTCGGGCATCGTGGCGCCAACCATCCCGTCCGGAATATCAGAACCGGGCAGGTTGAGATCACCGCGCAGAATCACGGCTTCGCCGTCGACCCGTCGCTCTTCGACCGACCGGAGTTCGAACTGACCCATCTCAACCTTAACGACCAGACGGTCGAAGGATTCGCCCACCGCGATCTGCCGCTCTTCGCGGTGCAGTACCACCCGGAGGCGAGCCCCGGGCCGCACGACAGCCACTATCTCTTCGGCGAGTTCGTCGCACGGATGGAAGCCCGCCGAGGCGCGCGCTCCGCCGCGGCCGCGGTGCACGCCTAGCCGATGCCGCGCGACCCGTCCATTCGCTCCGTTCTCGTCATCGGATCGGGCCCCATCGTCATCGGCCAGGCCTGTGAATTCGACTATTCCGGCACGCAGGCGGTCAAGGCGCTCCGCCAGGAGGGCATCCGTGTCTCGCTGGTGAATTCAAATCCGGCGACGATCATGACCGACCCCGAGTACGCCGACCGAACCTACATCGAGCCGCTCACCGCGGAGGTATTGGAACAGGTGCTGGAGCGGGAACGGCCCGATGCCCTCCTGCCCACGGTCGGAGGGCAGACGGCGCTCAATCTCGCCATTGAACTCTCCGCGAGCGGCGTTCTCGACCGGCTGGGCATCCGCCTCATCGGGGCCAGCCGGCAGGCTGTCGAAGTCGGTGAGGATCGCCGCCTCTTCAAGGAGGCGATGGCGCGCATCGGACTCGACGTGCCACGGAGCGGCTTTGCCAAGACTCCGGAAGAGGCCCGCCAGGTTCTCGGCGTGACGTCGCTCCCCGCCGTGGTGCGCCCCTCCTTCACCCTCGGCGGAACCGGCGGTGGCATCGCGTACAACGCCGAGGAGTTCGATGAAATCGTGGCTCGCGGCCTGGAACTTTCCCCGGTCAAGGAAGTGCTGATCGAGGAGTCGGTCATCGGCTGGAAGGAGTACGAGCTCGAGGTCATGCGCGACCGGGCGGACAACTTCGTCGTCATCTGCTCGATCGAGAACTTCGACCCCATGGGAATTCACACGGGCGATTCCGTGACGGTCGCCCCCGCGCAGACGCTGACGGACCGCGAGTACCAGGCGATGCGCGACGCCGCCCGAGCGATCATCCGCGAGGTCGGCGTGGAGACCGGCGGGTCGAACATCCAATTCGCCGTGAATCCGGCGAATGGCCGCCTGATCGTGGTCGAGATGAATCCCCGCGTCTCCCGATCGTCGGCGCTCGCGAGCAAGGCGACCGGTTTTCCCATCGCCAAGATCGCCGCGCTCCTGGCGATCGGGTACCGCCTCGACGAGATCCAGAACGACATCACGCGCGTCACGCCGGCTTCATTCGAGCCGGTGATCGACTACGTCGTCGTGAAGATTCCGCGATGGGCCTTCGAGAAATTCCGCGACGCCGATCAGCGCCTCGGCACCCAGATGAAATCGGTGGGCGAGGTGATGGCGATCGGCAGGACCTTCAAAGAAGCGCTTCAGAAGGGGCTCCGTGGCCTGGAAACGGGCGGCGAAGGATTCGGGAAGCGCGACCTGGACGACGCCACGATCAAGGAGAAACTGGTCACGCCCGATCCGGATCGCATTCTTTACGTGAAGCGGGCGCTGGAAGTCGGCTGGAAGCAGGAAGAGGTGGGCCGGCTCACGGGGATCGATCCGTGGTTCCTCGACCAGATCGGCCAGATCGCCGCGCTCAAAGAACGGATCACGCCGGGGATGAACGACGAGACGCTTCGCGAGGCGAAGCGCTACGGATTTTCCGATGCCCGGATTGCGCGGCTCACCGGCGTCACGGAGGCAGCGGTTCGTGCGCGGCGGAAGTCCGCGGGGATCGTTCCGGTCTTCAAGCGGGTCGATACCTGCGCGGCCGAGTTCGAATCGCACACGCCCTATCTC
>JANNMC010000289.1:0-3662 GCA_031397435.1 Candidatus Eiseniibacteriota bacterium | reverse complement strand
TTCGAGTGGTTGTACGGCACCGGCACCGAGAGCGGATGGTAGTCGTACATGCGCGGCACGAACGAGCAGATCACGAAGTTCCGTCCCTCGAACGTCTGGTGGACGGGAGGCGGCTGGTGGATGCGGCCGGTGATCGGCTCGAAGTCCTCGATGTTGAAGGCGTAGGGATAGAGGTATCCGTCCCATCCGATCACGTCGAGCGGATGAAAGTCGAACTCGTAGGCGGTGATCTGATTCCGCGCCTTGATCCGCACCTCGAACTTCCCCTGCTCCACGAATGTCTCCAGGCGCTCCGGGCGGCGGATGTCGCGCTCGCACATCGGTGCGTGCTCCAGCAGTTGGCCGTACTCGTTTCGGTAACGATGCGGCGTCTCCACGGAGGAGACCGACTCCATGACGAGATAGCGCTGCGCGTCGGCGTTCGGCTGAAACTGGTAGGTCGTTCCGCGCGGGACCACCACGTAGTCGCCCGGGCGGTACTGAAGCTCGCCGAAGGTCGTCTGCAGGCGGCCCGTCCCCTCGTGGATGAAATAGACGTCGTCGCCCTGGCCGTTTCGGTAGAAGTAGGTCATCGGCTGATCGGGCACCGCGATCGCCATGGAGACGTCGCTGTTGTGGAGCAGCACGACGCGCCCCGTCACCGGATCGCCGCTCTTCACCAGCGGCTTCGTCTTGAAGTGGTAGTGGCGGAGCCCCTGCTCCTTGGCGTAGGTCACCGAACAATCCTGAATCTTCCGGATCTCCCGCACCTGCGTCGGCATGTTGTGGTGATAGATGAGGGAGGCGCGGCCGGAGAAGCCGCGGGAGCCCATCAACTGCTCCGTGTAGAGCTTCCCGTCGGGGCGCCGGAATTGCGTGTGCCGCTTGGGCGGAATCTGTCCGAGGGAGAAATAGGTCGGCATCGGTTACCTCGCGCGGGACATCAGATGATGGAATTCGTGAGAGCGCCGAGCCGCTCGATGGTGAGCGTCACCTCGTCGCCAGGTTGAAGGTAGCGATGAACCTCGGGGCCGAGTTCCAGCAGGCACCCGGTACCGACGGTGCCCGAGCCGAAAATGTCGCCCGGAAAAAGATACACATCCTGCGAAGCGCGGGCAATGACCTCCCCTACCGTGTAGCGCATCGATCCGCTGTTTCCTCGCGAGAGGACGGCGCCGTTCACGGATGCTTCCATGGCCAGGCGGAGGCGATCGCCGTCCCAGGCGCCCTCGAATTCGTCGAGAGTCACCAGCGCGGGTCCAAGCGAGGTGGCGAAATCCTTCCCCTTCGCCGGGCCAAGGCCGACTGCCATCTCGCGGCGCTGCACGTCGCGGGCGCTCCAGTCGTTCAGAATCGTGAATCCGGCCACGACGCTCTTCCACTCCTCCGCCGCGACGTCACGCGCCTTCACGCCGATCACCCACCCCAATTCCAGCTCGTAGTCGAGCGCTTCGGTCCAGTGCGGCTTCCGCACCGGGCTTCGATGCCCCGCCAGCGCGCCGGGATTCGAGTAGTAGAAGATCGGCATCTCGTACCACTCCGGCGGCACCGTGAGTCCGCGGCGAGCGCGGGCATTCTTCACGTGCTCCTCGAAGCAGTAGGCGTCGCGGAATGTCGGTGGATGCGCGACCGGAGGGAGGATGGTGAGCGAGTCGAACGGCCGGCGCGCGATGGCGGCCGCTTTCATGCCCGCCGGCGTGGCCGATTCCGCCAGGACCTCCCGCGCGAGCCCCAAATGTTCATGCCACGACTCGAGCATCGTCTCCAGCGTGGCAAGACAGGCGGCGTCCGCTTCGGGGCGACCCAGGAGCACGGCAGCGCGGCCAAGCGCCACGACGTCGTCCCCCACGAGCGCACCGAGCGCACGCCCCGGTCCCGTGGCCAACCCGGTCGCGGCGAACGAGACGAGACGCATCGGGCCTAGAGGTTCCCCCGGAGCGCCTGCTCGCGTTCGATCGATTCGAAGAGTGCCTTGAAGTTGCCGATGCCGAAGCCCCGGCTCCCCTTCCGCTGGATGATCTCGTAGAAGACGGTGGGACGGTCCTCCACCGGCTTCGTGAAAAGCTGGAGGAGGTACCCTTCTTCGTCCCGGTCGACCAGAATGCCGAGCTTCGCCAGCGTCTCGACGTCTTCGTCGATCTTTCCCACGCGATTCGGCAGCATGTCGTAGTAGGAGGGTGGAACGGTCAGGAAGGCGACGCCGCTCTCACGAAGACGGGAAACCGTGCTGATGATGTCCTTCGTCGCCAGGGCGATGTGCTGCACGCCGGCCCCATGGTAGTACTCCAGATATTCCTCGATCTGCGACTTCCGCAGCCCCTCGGCCGGCTCGTTGATCGGAAACTTGATCCGCCCGGAGCCATCGGCCATCACCTTGGACATGAGGGCGGAATATTCGGTGGAGATGTCTTTCTCGTCGAAGTGCTGCCACTGCGAGAAGCCCATCACGTCGCGGTAATAGGCGACGTAGCGGTTCATGTCTCCCAGCGCGACGTTCCCGACCATGTGATCGACGTAGAGGAGCGGCCCTTCGGCGGCCTCCATGCCGGTCGGCTTGAATCCGGGGAGGAACGTGCCGCGGTACTTTGACCGGTCGATGAAGGAGTGGATCGTGTCGCCGTAGGTCGCGATGGCGGCGCGGCGCACCGTGCCGTTCTCGTCGGTGACGTCGTGCGGCTCCGCGATCGAACGCGCCCCCCGCTTCGTCGTTCCCTCGTACGCGCGATCGACATCCTCGACGTCGAGCGCGATGTCCTTCACGCCGTCGCCGTGACGGTTCACATGCTCCGCGATCGCCCCCTCGTATCCCAGCGGCGCCGTGAGGACGAAGCGGACCTTCCCTTGCTGCAGCACGTACGACGCGCGGTCGCGTACGCCGGTCTCCAGACCGGAATAGGCGACCACCGCGAATCCGAACGCGTGGGCGTAGTAATAGGCGGCCTGCTTCGCGTTCCCCACGTAGAACTCGACATGGTCGGTTCCATGGATTTTCAGGAAGTCATCCGGCGCCTGCAAGGTGGTCTTGTCGGCCGTCGCGGCTTTCGTATCGGACATCGGGTGGGTGCCTCCTGGGGCGGCCGTCGGGCGCGCCGTTCGGCGCTCACCATGGTCCGCGGTTCATTCCCTGTTCCCGCCCAGTCTACGCTGCCGCGCGGGAGCTTGCCACCAACCCTCTCAGCGCGCTCCGGCACCCGCTTCCGCTGCCAGGTCGGCTTCGATCAGGCTGAAGATTTCGCCTATCTGCCGGTGCCCCAAGGACAGGAGGAAATGGGGGTTACGCCCGTACGACTTCGCCCCTGCCAGGAAGAAGCCGGGCTCGGGAGTCCGGAGCGTCTCGCCTCCGTGTGAGGTCTGCTTCAGGCAATCGCCGGCGGCGCCAGGCGCGGCGAGCGATGACGACAGGATCGCGCTGGCCAGCGCCATCGGCCCCTCGCTGGCGTAGCAGAGGTGAATCTGGAGTTCGCGATGGAGCGATGCGTCGGGTCGATATCCCACGAGCGCGAGCAGCTGATCGACGTCGAGTTCGCGCATGGCGCCGCCCAGCTCCCGAAGCGCCACGCGAATGGCATCTCCGGCAGGCGCGACCGATTCGATCACCGCGCCCGTGAGGGTCGTGAGCCATGCCGCCTCCCGAGCGATCTGGTTGGCGCGCGCTCCGAGTTCTGCCCGCGCCGGCAGCGGGT
>JANNMC010000264.1:0-24882 GCA_031397435.1 Candidatus Eiseniibacteriota bacterium | reverse complement strand
GACTACCAGTCGCCCGCGGGGGGGACACGCTTCCCTCCCCGCCCCGGAGCACTAGGCAAGAACTTAGCATTCACGTATCCTCGCCCACGCCGAGGCCATGGATGAAGTGGCCCGGTGCGAACGGGAAGATCTCGCGCACGCGAGATGGGGAAGTCGGTGCGAATCCGACACGGCCACGCCACTGTGAGCGGTGACGAAGGCGGCACGAAGCCACTGGGGTGACCCGGGAAGGCGCCGCCGGAGAGCGACCCGCGAGTCAGGAGACCGGCCTCTTCGCCAACTCGACCCTATCCTTCGAAAGGAAGGATCATGGGCCCTCGCCGCGTTATCGGACTTCGTTTCCTTTCCATCGCCGCACCGCTCACCCTGGCCCTCGCCGCCGCATCGACCTTCGCGGAACCCGCGAACCCCGATTCGTCGGACGCGGAGCCTCGCTATCGTCTCGAACCGACCGTTGTCACCGCGGAGCGCATGCCGCTCCCGCTCGGCCGCGTTCCGGGCGACGTCGCGGTTCTTAGCGGAACGCGGCTCGACCGTGAGCGTCCGCTTTTCCTCGCCGACGCGCTTCGGTCGGTCCCGGGGATCGACGTGCAGCGCGCCGGGCGTCTTGGCAAGATCACCGATGTCCGCCTCCGCGGCGCCGATCCGCGTCACACGCTCGTGCTGTTCGACGGCATCCCCTTGAACGGGCCATGGGTCGGCTCGTTCGACTTCTCCGACATCGGGAGCCTTGGCTGGAGCCAGGTCGAGGTCGTGGGCGGACCCGCCTCCTCGCTCTACGGATCGGGCGCCGTGGGAGGCGTGATCCAGTTTCTTGGAGGGGGAATGGGAGACGGCCGCATGGTTCGCGCCGGCGCCGAGATGGGCGCGGAAGCGACGCGCCGGGAGCACGCCTCCATGACGCGCCGGCTCGACGGCGGTTCGTTGGCGCTCTCCCTGGCCCGGGCTTCCTCCGACGGTTCCGGAACTCGCGACGGCTATCGTGGCTGGAACGGCCTCGTCCGAGCAGAGGCGGCACTCGACCCGGCCACGCGCCTTCGCCTGAGCGGGCTCCTGACCCATGGCGTGAAGGAGCTGCCGTACGACTACGCCTTCGACTTCGGCGACTTCCGATTCCACCAAGTCGCCGATCCCAATTACGAAGAGCGCGATCGTCTTCTCGCGGGCAGCGTCCTTCTGACGCGAGCGATCGGACGCACCATCACACTCGAGGGGGATCTCTCGGCGCTGGCGGGACGAATCGTGAACGACAATCAGGCCAACGGGCCCGGGGGCGATTACCAGGAGACGCGACTCGACAACTCCCGCTGGATCGGCTCGCTCCGCGCCAGCGCCATGCATGGCGCATCGCTCCGCGCGGTGGCGGGCGGCGAGTACCGGAACGAGACAGTGGATCGTGACGATGACGCGCAGTTCGGCGGCTTCGCCTATCCCTCCGCGGTGAAGCAGGCGCTTCACACGCGGGCGCTCTTCGCGCAGGGACACGCCGACCTTTCGAGAGGCTTGGTCGCGAGCGCCGGCATTCGCGTGGAGGATCACGTTCGCTACGGCGCGTTCGGCGTGCCGCGCTTCTCCGTGGCGTGGAACCTGGCGCGAACGGGCCTTCGCCTGCGCGGTGGTTATGGCCGCGCTTTCAGCGCCCCGACGCTGACCGATCTCTATTATCCCGGCTACGGCACCGCCTCGCTCAAGCCGGAGCGCTCGCGCACTGTGGAGGCTGGTGCGGATGGGCGCTGGCTCGACGGCCGCATCGAGGCGCGCGCGACCTGGTACCGCACGCGCTTCACCGATCTCATCCAGTCGAACTCGTTCTTCGTGGCCGACAACGTCGGCAGCGCGCGCATCGAGGGGGAGGATGCCTCGCTTCGCCTTCGGCCCTGGCGCCGGATGGCGATCGGCCTTCGAGCCGCGCACCTACCGGTGGCAAAGGATCTGGCCACGGGCGCCCGGCTCGGCAAGCGCCCCCGCTGGCGAGGCGGCGCCGATCTGGACTGGGAGGCGACGCCGGCGCTCCGCGTCTTCGGTGCGTGGCGCTGGAGTGATTCGTTCCGGGATCCGTTCAACTTCGTCGATGTGAGCGGGCGCTTCCTCGGGGGCGATACGCCGGGTTACGCCATGACTGACTTCGGGGCGACCATGGCTCCCCCGCGCTGGCCGGTGGCGATCCACGCTCGGATCGAGAACGCCTTCGACCGGCAGATCACCGAGGTAAAGGGGCTACCCGCACGGGGCCGCGCGCTGACCCTAGGGGTCGAGTTCCGACGGTAGCCCCCGAGGGGGAGCCGGCATGCTACCGTCGAGACCCTTGACCGCGCGCGGCGGGGGTGATTTCCTCTCCGCGGCTACCGGGTGCTCGGAGCCCACTCCGGGCACCCTTGTTTTCCCCTCCAACGCCATGTGAAAAAATGACCTACGATAATTTGACCGTGGAAATCAAGGATCGGATCGCGCGCGTCACGGTGAACCGGCCCAAGGTGCTGAACGCGCTCAATGAAGCGACCATCCGCGAGATTCATGCCGTCTTTCAGGGCTTCAAGTCGAACTCGGAGGTCGGCGCCGTCATTCTTACCGGTTCCGGCGAGAAGGCGTTCGTGGCGGGTGCCGACATCAACGAACTCGCCGTCATGACGCCGCTAGGCGGCGAAGCATCGTCGCGGTTGGGCCAGGTCGCTTTCTCCCAGATCGAGAACCTGGGGAAGCCGGTGATCGCCGCGGTGAACGGTTTCGCGCTCGGCGGCGGCTGCGAACTGGCGCTGGCTTGCCACATGCGGTTCGCGTCGGATAACGCGAAGCTCGGACTCCCGGAAGTCGGACTTGGGATCATTCCGGGCTACGGCGGCACGCAGCGGCTGCCGCGACTCATCGGTTTAGGACGTGCGCTGGAACTCATCTGCAGCGGGCGGATGATCGACGCCGCGGAGGCCCATCGAATCGGCCTCGTGAATGCCGTGCTCCCCCAGGCCGACCTCCTCGCCCACTGCGAGAAGGTGGCGGGCGACTTCGTGGCCAAGGGGCCCATCGCGGTCCGGTTCGCCATGGACGCCGCGATCCGGGGCCTGGAGACCGATCTCGAACATGGCCTCGCGCAGGAGTCGGTCGCCTTTGGACTCCTCTCCGCAACGGAGGACATGCGCGAGGGACTCCGAGCGTTCCTCGAGAAGCGCAAACCGGTCTTCACCGGGAAGTAGACGACCGATCATGGAACGCGTCGCCCTCGTCGCCTCGGTCCGGACTCCCATCGGCAAGTACCTTGGTTCCTTCGCCGAGACGACGGCCGTGCAGCTCGGCACGCACGTGGTGCGCGCCGCGCTGGAGCGCGCGCGCTTGCAAGGGGCCGACGTAGACGAATTGATCTTCGGCTGCGCGCGGCAGGCCGCTGTCGGTCCGAACATGGCGCGCCAGGTGCTCATCGCCTCCGGCATTCCTCAAGAGCGCCCCGCCTTCACGCTCAACCAGGCGTGCGGCTCGGGACTTCAATCGATCCTTCTCGGGACGGCGAAGATCCGAAGCGGCGAGGCGGCCATCGTCGTCGCCGGAGGATCGGAGAACATGACGCGCGTTCCTTACATGCTCGATCGGGCACGCCTCGGCTACCGGCTGGGGCACGCGAAGGTCGTCGACGGGATGATCCAGGACGGATTCCTCGACCCGATCTGCGGCATGCTGATGGGGGAAACGGCGGAGAAGCTCGCCACCCTGCATTCGATCCCGCGGGAAGAGCAGGACGCCTTGGCGCTGGAGAGTCAGCGCCGCGCGGGCGTGGCGATCGCGGAGAAGCGCTTCGACCGCGAGATCGCCCCCCTCTCGGTAGCGGGAAGGAAGGGTGACGTCACGATCGCCGCGGATGAGCATCCGCGACCCGAGACGACGCCCGCGGAACTGGCGAAACTGGCTCCCGTATTCCGGAAGGACGGCACGATCACGGCCGGGAATGCCTGTGGCATCACCGACGGGGCCTCGGCCGTGCTGCTCGCCTCGGAATCCGAGGTGCGAGCCCGCGGGCTCTCGGTGCAGGGATGGGTCGGCCCGGGCGTCACGGCGGGCGTCGATCCCTCCATCATGGGAATCGGACCCGTGCCGGCGGTGCGGGGACTCCTGGAGCGGACCAAGCGGAAGCTGGACGACTACGACCTGGTGGAATTGAACGAAGCGTTCGCCGCGCAGGTGATCGCGTGCGATCGGGAACTCCGGTTCGATCGGGCTCGGCTCAATGTGAACGGAGGCGCGATCGCGCTCGGACATCCGATCGGATGTACCGGCGCGCGAATCGTCACGACGCTCCTGCATGAGATGGAGCGGCGCGACGCGCGCCTGGGCCTCGCCACCCTCTGCGTGAGCGGAGGGCTTGGCCTGGCGATGGAACTCTCAAGGGAAGGACGGTAGGGCATGGCAGGCGTGAAGACGGTCGGGGTCGTCGGCTGCGGGCTGATGGGCGCCGGCATCGTGCAGGTGAGCGCCCAGGCGGGACTGAAGACCATCGTGCGGGAAGCGGACCAGGCGTTCCTGGACAAGGGACTTGGCCGCATCAAGAAGTTCCTCGACGATGGCGTGACGAAGGGAAAGGTGACGGCCGAGGATCGCGACAAGACATTCGCGAACATCAGCGGCACCACGAAGCTCGAGGATCTGGCCGGGTGCGATCTGGTCATCGAGGCGGTGACGGAGAACATCGCGGTGAAGAAAGAAGTCTTTTCCACGCTGGACGCCGTCTGCGCGCCCGACGCGGTGCTCGCGACCAACACCTCGTCGCTGTCGGTCACCGAGATCGCCGCGTTCGCGAAGAAGCCGGAACGGGTACTCGGGCTCCACTTCTTCAATCCGGTTCCTCTCATGAAGCTGGTCGAGATCATCCGCGCGCTCCCGACGGGGGAACCGGCGTTCGAGAAGGCCAAGAGCTACGTCGAGGCGATCGGCAAGACGCCGGTCATCGCGAAGGACGCGCCCGGTTTTGTGGTGAACCGTCTCCTGGTCCCCTACTTGATCGACGCCATTCGCGTCTACGAGTCGGGTCTGGCGACGAAGGAAGACATCGACAACGGCATGAAGCTCGGCTGCGGCTACCCGATGGGACCGCTCCAGCTGCTCGACTTCGTCGGCCTCGACACGACGTACTTCATCGCGAACATCATGTTCGAGGAATTCCGGGAGTCGCGCTTCGCGCCGCCGCCGCTCCTGAAGCGCATGGTCCTGGCCGGCCACCTTGGCCGAAAGTCGGGCCGCGGCTTCTACGACTACACCGCCAAGTAGGACGGAGCCCGACATGACCAAGGAATCGATCGTCATCTTGAACGGCGCCCGCACCCCCATGACCGAGTGGGTGGGCGGCCGCACCGGCGGCGGCAAGCCCGGCGGCGCGCTCAAGGACCTCTCCGCCATCGACCTCGGTGCGATCGCGGCGAAGGAGGCGCTGGTGCGGAGCAAGGTACCGGCCGACATCCTCGACCACGTCGTCATGGGGAACGCCATGCAGACGAGCGGGGACGCCCTCTACGGCGCCAGGCACGTCGGGTTGAAGGCCGGCGTGCCCATTCCCGTTCCCGCGCTGACGGTGAACCGTCTATGCGGCTCGGGCATTCAGGCCATCATCAGCGCGGCTCAGCTCTGTCAGCTGGGGGAGGCGAGCTTCGTTCTCGCCGGAGGCATGGAGAGCATGAGCCAGGCGCCGTTCGTGATTCGCGGCGCCCGCTCGGGACTGCGGCTGGGCCAGACGAACGCATTCGAGGACTCCCTCATGGTCGCGCTGCGCGACTCTTTCTGTGGACTCTTCATGGCGGAGACCTCCGACAATCTCGCGCGGCGTTACAACATCTCGCGCGAGGATCAGGACGCCTTCGCCGTCCGCTCGATCACCGAGGGACGGCGCGCCATCGACTCGGGTGTCCTGGCCGAGGAGATCGTGCCGGTCACCATTCCCGGCCGCGAGGTGAAGGTCCTCGACAAGGACGACCACTGCTTCGACGGCGCCACGCCGGAAGGGCTGGCGAAGTTGCAGCCGGCGTTCGGAAAGAACTCGTTCGTGACGGCTGGCAACGCGAGCGGAATCGTGGATGGCGCCGCGGCGCTCGTTCTCACCACGGAGCGCCATGCCGAGAAGCGAGATCTCGCTCCGATGGGGCGAATCGCCTCCTGGGCCGTGACCGGCGTCGATCCCGACCAGATGGGGATCGGTCCCGTGCCGGCGGTACGCGGAGCGCTGAAGCAGGCAGGTCTCTCGGTCGACGATGTGGACCTGTTCGAGATCAACGAAGCCTTTGCCGGGCAGTATCTCGCCGTGGAGAAGGAACTGGGGAATCCCCGCGAGAAGACGAACGTCAATGGCGGCGCGATCGCGCTGGGACATCCGCTTGGCGCCACCGGCACGCGCCTCACGCTCACGCTGCTCTACGAACTCCGGCGCCGGAAGAAGCGCTGGGGCGTGGCGTCGGCCTGCATCGGCGGTGGGCAGGGAATCGCGATCGTCGTGGAGGCGCTGCCGTCATGAGCGAAATCCGGGAGCAGGATCTCATCTACGACTGGAACGTCGGCGACGATCCGCCGGTGACGCCGCCTCGGCGTGTCCAGGTCGTGGACGAGACGCTCCGGGACGGCCTCCAGTCTCCCACGGTCACCGACCCCTCCATCGAGGACAAGCTCCGCGCGCTCCATTTGCAGGCCAAGATCGGCATCCACGGCAACGACATCGGACTACCGGGCGCGGGGCCGCGGGCCATGGAAGCGGCGCTGGCGCTGGCGCGTGAGATCGTCTCGGCGAAACTTCCCATTGAGCCCTACTGCGCCGCGCGCACGCACAAGAACGACATCGATCCGATCATCGAGCTCACGCAGAAGAGCGGACTCCGGATCGAGGCGGCCACCTTCATCGGCTCGAGCCCCATTCGCCAGTACGCGGAAGATTGGGATCTGGACCGCCTCCTTCGCACGACGGAGGAGGCCGTGACGTACGCCGAGAAGAACGGCGTGCCCGTCATGTACGTTACGGAGGACACCACGCGGGCGCGTCCCGAGATCCTCCGCCAGCTCTACACGGCGGCGGTCCGCTGCGGCGCGCGCCGCGTCTGCGTCTCCGACACCGTGGGCCACGCCACGCCGGAGGGCGCCGCGCGCCTGATCCGCTTCATCCGCGAGGTCGTGGACGCGACGGGCGAAAAGGTGGGCGTCGACTGGCACGGGCATCGCGATCGCGACCTGGCCGTGGCGAACGCGCTCGCCGCGATTCTCGCGGGGGCCGATCGTGTGCACGGCACCATCCTCGGCATCGGGGAACGGGTGGGGAACGCGCCGCTCGATCTAATCCTGGTAAATCTGAAGCTCCTGGGGTGGCTCGACGTCGACCTCACGCCGCTCCCGGAATATGCCGAGCTCGTCTCGCGCGCCTGCAAGGTGCCGCTTCCGTACAACTACCCCGTGCTGGGGCGCGACGCCTTCCGGACGGCGACCGGCGTGCACGCGGCGGCGGTCATCAAGGCGCAGAAGAAGGGACATGCCTGGCTGGCGGACCGCGTCTACTCGAGCGTCCCGGCGGGCCTGCTTGGCCTGAAGCAGATCATCGACGTCGGCCCCATGTCGGGCGAGTCGAACGTCATCCATTGGCTCACCACGCACGGCCACGAGCCCGAACGCCCGCTCGTGGAGCATCTCTTCCGGCTCGCCAAGACCCGGGAGACGACGATGACCGACGACGAATTGTCGGCGGCGGTCCGTGACTTCAGGGCGCAACGAGGTGCCTCCGTTGGCTAAGCGCTATCGCGTCGCCGTTCTGGGCGGCGACGGAATCGGACCGGAAGTGACGCGGGAGGCCCAAGCGGCAATCCGCCTCTCCTCCGAGATCTTTGGCTTCGGCGTGGAATGGACCGACTATCCATACGGTGCCGAGCACTATCTGAAGACGCAGGAAACGCTTCCTCTCGAAGCGCTGGAGGCAATGAAGCAGCACGACGCCATTCTCCTCGGCGCCATCGGCGATCCGCGGCTTCCGGTCGGCATGCTGGAGCGAGCCATCATCTCGGGGATCCGCTTTGGGCTCGACCTCTACGTCAATCTCCGGCCGATCCGGCTTTTCGCGGCCGATCTCTGTCCGCTGAAGGGGAAGGGTCCCGAGGACGTCGATCTCGTCGTGGTGCGCGAGAATACGGAGGACGTTTATGCGGGGATCGGTGGATTCCTGAAGAAGGGAACCGCCGATGAAGTGGCACTGCAGGAGATGATCTTCACGCGGAAGGGAGTGGAGCGCGTCGTCCGCTACTCCTTCGATCTCTGCCGCCGCCGCGCCAAGCACAACAAGCTAACGATGATCGACAAGGCGAACGCGATCGGGGCGATGGATCTCTGGACCCGGGTCTTCGAGGAGGTCGGCCGCGAGTACCCGGACATCACGCGGGATCATGCCTACATCGATGCCGCCTGCATGTGGATGGTGAAGAACCCCGAGTCGTTCGACACGGTTGTCGTCTCGAACATGTTCGGCGACATCTTCACCGACCTGGGCGCCGCCATCCAGGGTGGAATGGGCGTGGCCGCATCGGGGAATATCCATCCGGGCCGCGTTTCCATGTTCGAGCCGATCCACGGTTCGGCGCCGAAGCACGCGGGACGAAACGTGGCGTCGCCGATTGGGGCGATCCTCGCGGGGCAGATGCTCCTGGAGCACCTCGGAGAAGGGGAGGCCGCGTCGCTTGTCGGATCGGCGGTGCAGGATCTCTTCGCTTCCGGCCGCATTCGCTCCACCGGGACCGACAGCGGAGTTTCGGGAACGTCGCAGGGCGAGATGGTCCGGGACGCGATGAAGCGGCTGGCGGCCCGCCCCGCCGGAGCCGCTTGATATTCGGAGATGACTCTGCTATAATCTCCTCGTCTCATAGGCCTTACCAAGACAACCTGCGCTGCAACTGGGTCCGTTGAGAACCCCCCCTTGGGGCCCCAAGCCCCTCTCAACGACCCCAGGCTCGGTCAGGTCCACGAGACGTTGCCCTGCGTCCTGATCGGGCGCTCCCCAAGGTTCTTCGCAGGGATGTCGGGTCCCGAGGCGAGCCTGTCGCTGTCATGCATTTTGGTTCGCAGCCAGCACACAGCCCCACCATCACCCAGCGTAGGGAGGACTGCATGAAGTCTGTTGCCCGGCACCTGGCCGTCGTCGCGTTCGGCCTCTTGGCCTTCGCGGCGCCGTCATCCGCCCAGTATGTCTTTCTCGATTCGAATGGAGACGGAGCCCACACCGCCGCCGATCAGCTGAACGCGAACGGCACCGCGACCCCCGTGAGTCTCTATGTCATCACCGATCTGAACCGAGGCGGCGGTGCGGCCACCTGCAACACGGCCGACGGCCAGCTCACGATCAACTCCTACGGCATCTCGCTTCAGGCAGCTGGCGGCACGGTCACCTTCACCGGATGGGCAAACTCTCAGGCGGGAATGACCACGTTGCTTGAGCCAATCAACTCAAACACGGCCAACTTCACGGCCGGATACGGCGGCGGCACGATCAACCCCCCTGGCAAGTACCTACTCATGACGGGGACGATTACCGGGACCGCCGGTGCTCCGTCGATCAACATCATCGCCGATAGCCCACTTTCGGCCGGCTCGGGTACCACGCAATTCGGAACGGCCTGTTCCGGTAACGACTTCGACAACACGTACAAGCTCATCGGGACCGTTACCGGCACCGGCGACTTCACCGATGTGGACGGCCTTGGCGCCGCGCCCGGCGGGAACCTGGATCCGACGATCACCGCACCGGCGACCGCCACCGGTACCGAGAACAGCGCGTTCTCCGTCACGGCCTCGGCGACCGATCCCGAAGCGGCGAACGTCACCCTCTCCCAGACGAACAACGCGGCGTTCCTGACGGGCCCGGCCTCGGCAGGTCCTCTCGCGACCCCGAGCATTACGCTTTCGGGCACGCCGAACTTCACCCAGGCGGGAAGCTACACGGTCAACTGGAGCGCGGCGGACGCCACCACCGGCACCGCTACTGCCTCCACGGCCATCACGATCGCGAACCTGAACCGAAACCCGATCATCACGGCGCCGGCGACGGTCAGCGGAAGCGAGAACAGCGCCGTCTCGGTCACGGCATCGGCGTCCGATCCGGACGCCGATAACGTGGGGCTCTCGCAGACGAACAACGCACCGTTCCTGACGGGCCCGACCACGGCCGGTCCTTCGGCGAATCCAAGCATCACGCTTTCGGGCACGCCGACCTTTGCTCAGTCGGGGAGCTACACGATCAACTGGAACGCCAACACGGGCGGCACAGCAACGGCGGCCACAGCGATCACGATCGCCAATACGAACCGGAACCCGGCCATCACGGCTCCGGCGACGGTAAGCGGCGTGACCGGTGCCGTGGTTTCGGCCACGGGCTCGGCGTCGGATCCCGACGCGCAGAACGTGACCCTGTCCCAGACGAACGATGCGCCGTTCTTCACGGCCTCCAGCTCCAGCGGCCCGTCGGCGACCCCAAGCATCACGCTATCGGGTACTCCGACCGTGGCGCAGGCTGGTTCGTACTCGGTCAGCTGGAGCGCGAACGACGGAGCCGGCGGAACCGCGACGGCCTCGACCGCGCTGACGGTCACCAGCGGCAACCAGGCGCCGGTCATCACGGCTCCCGCGACGGCGAGCGGAGCGGAAAACTCGGTGGTCTCGATCTCGGGCTCGGCATCCGATCCCGATGCGAATTTGGTGGGGCTGTCGCAGACGAACAACGCCGCGTTCCTGGCGGGGCCGGCTTCGGTCGGCCCGGTGCTGAACCCGAGCCTCACCCTGTCGGGCACGCCGAACTTCAGCCAGGCCGGCTCCTACACGGTCAACTGGAGCGCGCTGGACAACGGCACGCCGGCGCTGACTTCCACGGCGACGACCACGCTCACGATCGCCAACACGAACCGGAATCCGTCCATCACGGCTCCGGCGACGGTCGGCGGGACGGAGAATGCGGCGGCGTCGATCACGGCTTCGGCTTCCGATCCTGACGCCGAAAACATGACGCTCTCGCAGACGAACAACGCGGCGTTCCTGACGGGCCCCGCCTCGGCTGGTCCTTCGGCGGCGCCGAGCATCACCTTGACTGGCACCCCGAACTTCAGTCAGGCCGGTTCCTACACGGTCAACTGGAGCGTCGTGGACATCTCGGGGGGTACGGCCACGGCCAGCACCGCCCTCACGATCGCCGAGGCCAATCAGAACCCGGCCATCTCGGCTCCGGCGGCGATCAGCGGCACGGAAGGGGTGACGGTCTTCATCACCGGCTCAGCATCCGATCCGGACGGCGACAACGTGACGCTGTCGCAGACGAACAACGCGGCGTTCCTCACGGGCGCGGCTTCGGCCGGCCCTGCCTTGAATCCGGGCATTTCCCTGGCGGGCACCCCGGGCATCAGTGACGCCGGTTCGTACACGGTTAACTGGAGCGCGGCGGACGCCACGACGGGCACCGCGACGGCAACCACGGCCCTCACGATCGGAAACTTCAACAGCTCGCCGGTTCTCGATCAGCCGGCTGACATGACGGTGGATGAGGGCGCCACGGCGTCGCAGCAACTCACCGGAAACGATCCGGACAGCGATCCGCTCACGTACTCCAAGGTCGGAACGACTCCGTTCTTCATGTCGGTCTCGGCCGCCGGCCTCGTGACGCTCGCGCCCGGCTTCAGCGATGCGGGCAGCTTCACCGGAACCGCCCGCGTCTCGGACGGTACCGCGAGCGACACCAAGACCTTCTCGATCACGGTTCAGAACGTCAACCGCTGCCCGGTGGCCAACGCGGGCGGTCCGTACACGGGCGTCATCGGCTTCGCGGTGAACTTCAACGGCACCGCTTCTTCCGACGCCGACGGAGACCCGCTTACCTATTCGTGGGACTTCGGTGACGGCGGATCGCTCGGCAATGGCGCCTCGCCGCAGCACACCTACGTCACGGCGGGCAATTACACCGTGACCCTCACGGCCGACGACGGTACGTGCAGCGATACCGGGACGACGACCGCGTCGATCGTGGCGGAGTTCCCGGCGGCAGTATTCACGACGGGCGGCAACAACACGACGAGCCTCGGCGCGGGCAAGCCGACCACCTGCGTCCAGATCGAACCCATCGGCGGCTCGTTCGCCATCTCCGATGTCGATCTCACGACGATCAAGATGATCTCGGTCGGCACCGGCACGGTGGCTGAAATCTCCGCCGACGCGGGCAAGACGGCCGTGGACGGAGACAAGAACTCAAACGGTGTGAGCGAGATCCGCGCCTGCTTCACCAAGGCCGATCTCCGGCTTCTCTTCAGCGCACTGCCATCAGGCCGGAACACGGTCACCGTCGTCCTCGAGGGGAATCTCACGACCGGCGGCAAGTTCCGCGGAACGCTGATCCACACGGTGAAGTCGACCGGTGCGGCGCTCGCGGCGACGGTCTCGCCGAATCCGCTCAACCCGGAAACGACGCTCTCCTTCCAACTCCGCACGCCGGGTCGCGTGACGGTGAAGATCTTCGATCTGAACGGACGCCTGGTGAAGACGCTGCTCGACGACACGCGCGGCGCCGGTTATCAGGACCTGACCTGGAACGGCACGAACCACGGCGGCGCCAAGGTGGCGAGCGGCGTCTACTACTTCCGTCTCGATACGCCCGACGGCCGAATCGTAAAGGCGGCGACGGTTCTCAAGTAACCGAAGCGGAATCAGATAAGAGGAAAATCCTCCGTCGAGGGGGATCAGAGGCGGGGCGGCGCGGTACGGCCGCCCCGCTCTCGCTTATGGCTCGAGGCGGGAGGAGCGCTCCGCTTCGAGCGTCGCGAGGCGCTCGGAGAGCATGGCGGCGAGGGGCGTCGCCACACCCGCGGTGGCACCCTCCCTCCGGACGGCGCCGAGAATGGCGTCACGTTCGGGCCTCCGGCGGCGCGCCAGATCCTCGGCCATGGAGGAACGGTTCCCGGCCGTGTCGTGGAGGAGCGAGTCGATCGTGGGTTCAGGGTCGTACGATGACGCCAGGAAACCGCGCGCCACGCCGACCGCCACCGCCTCGCGAGCTGCGGCGCAGGCGAGCGCATGAAGCGCGGGAGCCTCGCGGAGCGCGCCATTCAAGATGCCGTGGATGGCCGTCAACGGGTTGACCGCGACGTTCAGGACCAGTTTTCTCCAGAGCATCTCGCGCGCGTTCGTCGCGGTTTCCGCATGGAGTCCCGCGTCGGTGAAGAGTCGAGCGGCCCCCTCGGCCGCCTTGCCGGCGCCCGCCGTCCAGGGGGCGAAGAGAGTGATGCCGCCGTTTGACGTCTGGAACCGGCCAGCTTCGTCCCAATACGCGCCAAGTGTGGTGGTACCGGCGATGAGCGGGATGCCGGGAAGGGCGAGTTTCAGCAGATCGAGATTCCCCCATCCGTTCTGAATGGAGACGACAGGCGTGGGGAGGGCCAGAAGGGGGAGCGCGAGTCGGCGTGCGGCCTCGTCGGTCTGATACGACTTCACGCAGAGAAAGACGAACGCGGCGGGGACGAGCGACGCCGGATCGTACGTCGGAGTGGCGAGCGGCGCTTCCTGCCGGAGCGACTCGGCGCGGCCGGCGGAGCGGATCAAGATCCGAACGCGAAAACCGGAACGAGTCAGGCACGACGCCAGAAGCGTCCCGAGCGCCCCGGCGCCCACGATCGCGACATCCCGTTCCCGCTCCCGTCGCTCCACCCGGTCCTCCGCGCTTGACCGCGAATCGCGAGACGCCTAGTGTGCGGCCCGTGGCGCCTCCTCTGCCCCGCGAGCGATCATACCCCGAACGAGAGACCCCGTGCTTCGAGCCGTCATCTTCGACTACGGCAACACCCTCATCGGCATCGATCCGGCGACCCCTTCCGCCCGCACCGACTATGCGGACGTCGTGGCGCGCCCGGGCGCGGAGCGGCTTGCCACGCATCTCGCCGAGCAAGGGCTTCTGGGGTCGTATCCGGAACAGGAGCGATTCATCGACCGATTTCTGGCATGCCGCGAGCGGAATCGGATCGCGGCCGAAGTGGAGGGCGAGGAGATCACGGCCGAAGCATCCCTGGACGAGACCCTGCGCGAGGCAGGGGGCACGCCGGCAAGCTCCCCGGCGCTCCGCGATGCGATCGCGGTCTACTTCTCCGCGGAGGAGGAGCGGATCGTAGCGCTCGAGGGCGCGGTGGAGACGCTCCAGGCACTTCGCGCCGCGGGGATTCGAATCGCACTTCTCTCCAACGCCACCGATGGCCGCTACGTGGAGCGCGTGGCGGTCCGGCTCGGAATGCGCTCCTTCTTCGATCCCTTCGTCGTCTCCTCCGACATCGGTGTTCGGAAACCGCGCCCGGAAGCGTTCCGCGCCGTGCTCGACGCGTGGCCGCTTCGACCGGAGGAGATCGCCATGGTGGGGGATTCTCTCTACCACGACGTCGGAGGCGCGAACCGGTTGGGGCTCTACTCCGTTCACTTCACGCAGATCGCGAATCCCGGCGACCCGGCGCATCGGGACGCCATCGTCCCGAGGGCGTCCGCCTCCTCTCACACGCTTCTTCGCGCGGCGATGATGCCGCTCCTCATCGCCGCGCCCTAGCGCCGCGAGCCGCACCCGCCGGCACCGCCGGCCCGGCGCCCCCCGCGCCGTTCCATGATTCCGCTCTCCCCGTGGAGGCGACGCCATGCTGGCGCGCGTCTGGTCATGCACGACCGTCGGAATCGACGGCGTCTTTGTGCGCGTGGAGGCCGACCTCGGCGTCGGACTCCCCGCGTTCTCCATCGTCGGCCTTCCCGATGCCGCGGTGCGCGAGAGCCGTGAGCGGGTTCTGGCCGCCATCCGGAATTGTGGATTCGAGTTCCCGGCGCGCCGCATCACCATCAATCTCGCGCCCGCTCACGTGCGAAAGGAAGGGGCGCGTTTCGATCTCCCCATCGCGGCGGCGATTCTCCTCGCCTCAGGTCAAATACCGCGAGGGGCACCGCTGGAGGAGGGCGTCTTGACGGGAGAACTCGCCCTCGACGGCGGCGTGCGCCCGGTTCGCGGGCTTCTGGCCGTGCTGGCCGCGGCGCGGCGGGAGGGGCGCGGTCCTGTTTGGATTCCGTGGGCGAACCGCGCCGAGGCGCGGGCCCTGCCGGAGGTGCGCGTCGTGCCGATCGAATCGCTCGTCGCGCTACGCGGCGACGACGACGTCCCGGCCGATTCGTTCCGGGAAGCCGGAGGCGATGACGACCGGATGGCCGCGGTCGATCCGCCGGCCGACCTTGCCGACGTACGCGGTCAGGCGCTCGCTCGCCGTGCCATGGAGATCGCCGCCGCGGGCGGGCACAACCTCCTCTTCGTGGGCCCGCCCGGCGCGGGAAAGACCATGCTCGCGAGACGATTCCCGGGAATTCTCCCTCCACTGTCGGGCGAGGAGGCGATTGAAGTGGCGACGATTCACTCGGTCGCGGGGCGCCTGGCTCCCGGCGTCCCGCTTTCCCACACGCCTCCGTTTCGGGCGCCGCATCACACGATCTCGGATGCCGGGTTGGTTGGCGGAGGGCGCGGGCCACTCCCGGGAGAGGCGAGTCTGGCGCACCGCGGAGTTCTCTTCCTGGACGAGCTTCCGGAATTTCGCCGAAATGTGATCGAAGCTCTCCGCCAGCCGCTGGAGGAGGGGGCGATCACCATCGCGCGTGCCGGTTCGGCGGTTCGTTTCCCGGCGGCCTTCTCCCTGGTGGCGGCGATGAACCCCTGTCCTTGCGGCTACCACGGAGATCGCCGCCGTAACTGCGACTGCCGATGTTCGCCCGAATCGTATTTCCGCTATTGGTCGAAGGTGTCGGGGCCGATTCTTGATCGTATCGATCTGCGGTTCGAGGTGCCGGCGCTCCCGGTGGATGAGTTGCTGACGCGCGACGCGGGGGAGCCGTCGGCGCAGGTGCGCGATCGTGTGCTGGCGGCGCGGGCGCGGGCGCTCGTAAGGGGCGGCCCCGCGCGGAACTCCGCCGCTTCCGTCAATGACCTCGACCAGTGGGGCCCGCTGGGCGCGGCGGAGGGGAATCTTCTCAGGCAAGCGGCCGAGCGGTTCGGTCTCTCGGCACGTGGTCTCCTTCGCGTGCGTCGCGTCGCGCGGACCATCGCCGACCTGGCGGCTTCGGAGCGGGTCGGCCCCATCCACCTCGCGGAGGCACTGCAATTTCGGATGGCGGGAATTCGCGACGGGAAGAGCCCCCGATAGCGAGGCGCGTCCCGGCCGGCTGCCCGCCCCCCGGGAGACGGCCGAGCACTCCCAATCCCTTGGGGCGCAAGGGAGAAGCCCGTTGACTTCGGGGTATGGAGTGGATAGCGTATCGACCAACCGGGAGACTATCGATGACCTCAGAGCACCAAGCGAAGTTGTTGGACGGGAAGCAGTTACGGGCTGCCCGCGTGGCGGCGCTGCTGATACTGCTGGTGGCGGCCATTCCCGCCTCGGCCGCGAATCCTCCGGCCAGTGCGGCTGCCCCGACCATGCAGAGCACTCCGCGCCCCGCGCCCGCGGTGATGACCATCGACCAGGCGCTCGACCTCACCAAGAAATCGCCCAAGGACACCAATTCCTGGCTGGCACTCGGGTCGGCTTACCGACGCGCCCACCGCTATGACGAAGCCTCAGCGGCGTTCCGGAAGATGACGGTCCTCGACGCCAACAACTCGACCGGCTGGGTCAGCCTTGGCGCCGTCTACATGGACCAGCGGAAGAGCGCCGACGCGAAGGCCGCGTTTCAGCGCGCGCTGAAGGTCAACCCGGACGACGCGGCGGCTCACTACAATCTGGGAACTTACTATCTGACGATGGCGAAGCGGGACGACGCGCTGGGTGAATTCAAGCGCGCGGCCGCCGCGAAGCCCCCCGTCGCCGACGCCTTCGTGAGCATCGGCCTCATGGAGGCGGAGACAGGCGCGCTGGATGCGGCCATCAGCTCGTACAAGAAGGCGCTCTCGATCGACTCCACAAACGTTCGGGCGCTCTGCAATCTGGGAAACGCCTACTACGGCCAGGGGCGCCATCCCGAAGCGACCGCGCTCTACAAGAAGGCGCTTCGATACGAGAAGGATAACCAGGAAGCGCTCTACAATCTGGGCGTGGCCTTCGCGGACGCGGGGATCTTCCAGGCGGCAATCACCTACTGGCAGCGCGTCGTCGGAATCGATTCACTCTCCGTCGTGGCCGAAAGCGCGCGGAACAGCATCCAGGTATTGCAGGAGTATCTCGACCAGCAGAAGAAGGCGACCCCCGC
Organism: Candidatus Eiseniibacteriota bacterium; assembly: GCA_031397435.1. Lineage (GTDB taxonomy): Bacteria > Eisenbacteria > RBG-16-71-46 > SZUA-252 > SZUA-252 > SZUA-252. Next base: position 7,668 of record JANNMC010000264.1, on the reverse strand, counting down.
GGGGCAATGACCCCGTCGATCGCGACCATCCCGGCGCTCGATGCGCCGCGGCGTCATCCAGGGAGGCACCGACCGATGCACCAGCGTGGCACGCGATACTCGGCCCGCATTCCCGCCGTCACCGCGGCGATTCTCATGCTCACCGTATCCGGCTGCTCGAGTTCCATGCAGACCGGCTCCGTCAATGCTGCCGGAGAGAACGCGGCGTCCGCCGCCGTGGCGCCGGGCGGCTCCGCGCGTGGGCACGTCACCACCGGCACGGACCTGCTTCATCGCGGCCAGCTCGACGACGCCGAGCACGAATTCCGGCTTGCGCTCGAGAGCGAACCGAACAATCAGGACGCGCTGGCGGGGTTGGGGCAGGTGCAGGTCCGCCGCGGCCGCTACTCCGATGCCGTGCCGCTCTTGGAGCGCGCGACGCGGGTCTCCTCGCAGATGGTCTCCGCGTTCCAGACGCTCGGCGACGCGCACCTCGCGCTCGGCGAACTCGACAAGGCCGCCACGGCCTATCGCCAGGCGGTGGCGCTCGCGCCGGAAGACGTAGGGCTTCGGCTCTCGCTGGCACGCTCGCTGATGGAGGCCTCGGAATACGGGGAGGCGAGGTCAATCTGCCGGCAGACGCTTCGCTTCGTGAAGAACGATCCCGATCGCCAGGCTCAGGTCTATCGGCAACTCGGCGAAATCTACTCGCGCGAAGGAAACGCCTCGGAGGCGGTGTCAGCGCTCTACAAGGCTACCGAACTAGACCCCCGCGACGCCGAGATCGCCCGGTCATTGGCCGCGGCCGCCTCTCGCGGCGGGCTCTACGCCGAGGCCGCCACCGCCTGCCAGCGGGTCTTGCAGTTATCGCCCCTCGATGTCGGGGCTAAGAAGCAACTGGCCTGGGTGAATTTCAAGCTGGAGCGCTACCCCATCTCCATCAAGCACTACGAGTCGCTCGGCGAATCGCTCGGCACGGTGGATCGCTACTACCTGGCCCAGGCCTACGCCAAGACCAACAAGACCGATCGCGCCGTGGAACTCTTCCGCACGGTGGTGCGAATGGACCCACAGAACTACAAGGGTGTTTACTGCAACATGGCCTACGCCTACTACGACGCGACCCGCTACCAGCGGGCGATCGAGGCGGCGAAGGAAGGGCTGGCCGGCGACAGCGCCAACGCCTGCCTCAAGTTCTGCTGGGCGCAGGCGCTCGACAAGATGGGGCGCCACGATGAGGCGATTCCGGTCTTCGAGGCGGCACTGGCCGACCCGGCCTACGCCGAGAGCGCGCAGCGGGAGCTGGAGCGGCAGCGGCGCATCGTGCGGCTGTTAAAGACGAAGGAGAAGACAAACTGATGATTCGCGTTTCGACCCCTAGGCAAGGAGGATCGATGTTTCGGATGTCCATTCGTGGCGTGGTGGGGATGACGGCTGCTGGGTTCCTGGTCGCGGGCGCGGCGTACGCCGCCGATCCGCCGGCCGGAGACGCGGCGAAGACGGCCGCCGCGAAGGCCCCGAACGCTCAGGCCGCCGCCGGCAAGGCTGGCTCGGCGGCGGATGAAGTGGCGGTCATGGAAACCTCGAAGGGCCGCATGGTCGTCGAGTTCTGGGCGAAGGAAGCCCCCATGACGGTCGCGAATTTCAAGAAACTCGCCCGCCAGGGATACTTCGATGGCCAGGGTTTCCACCGGATCATCAAGGGTTTCATGATCCAGGGCGGCGATCCCAAGTCGAAGAATCCGAAGGCGCCAGATCTCGGTACGGGTGATCCCGGTTACAAGATCAAGGACGAGTTCAACGCCCACCGCCACGAGAAGGGCGTGCTCTCGATGGCGAACAGCGGAACGCCGAATTCGGCGGGCTCGCAGTTCTTCATCATGCATGCCATGGCCTCCCACCTGGACGGACACTACACGGCGTTCGGCCGGCTCTTCGAGGGAATCGACGTCCTCGACCAGATCGCGAACTCACCGGTCGGTCCGAACGCGGGGATGCAGGGCGAAATGTCGAAGCCGCTCGAGTGGACGACGGTGAAATCGGTCCGGATCATGCCGCGCGCGGCGTGGATGGCGAAGAAGGATGAGACGGCCAAGGCAGCGGCGGCGGTCAAGGCCGGGGATGCCGCCAAGACGGACGCGATGAGGGCGGCCGCGGCCGCAAAGCTCGAAGCGTCGAAGAAGCAGACCGAGGCGATTAAGGCCAAGATGGCCACGGAAAAGGCGGCGGCAGACTCCGCCGCGGCCAAGGCGAAGGACGCGGGCAAGTAGAAGTCGCACCTAGAGTTCGAAACGATTCCGGGCCGGGCGCGTCGATTGCGCCCGGCCCTCTTTTTTTGATATCCTCATAAGACGAAGTCCTCACGCGCGTTCCAAGGGGGAAACGCCGATGTCCCGCATTTATCTCGACTACAACGCCTCCACGCCTTGCTGCCCCGAGGCGCTCGACGCCATGCTCCCCTACTTCCGGGAGCGTTACGGCAATGCGTCGAGCGTTCACGGCTTCGGGCAGGAGGCGAAGGGTTCGATCGAGGAATCGCGTGCGAGCGTCGCGGCCTTTCTGAATGCCGCTCCCGGCGAGATCATCTTCACGAGCGGTGGAACCGAGTCGGACAACATGGGCGTGATCGGCGCGGCGAGGGCACTGGCCGAAAAGGGCCGCCACGTGGTGACGAGCGACATCGAGCACGACGCCGTGCGCCAGTCGTGCGACGCCCTGGAGCGCGAAGGGTTCACCGTGACGCGCGTCGCCCCCGAGGGGAATGGCCGCGTCTCTCCGGACGCCGTAGCCGCGGCGCTTCGTCCCGATACCGTGCTCGTCACGGTGATCGCCGCGAACAACGAGACCGGCGTCATTCAGCCGACGGCCGAGATCGGCGCGCTCTGCGCCACGCGCGGCATCGCCTTTCACGTCGACGCGGTGCAGGCCGCCGCGAAGTACCCGATCGATGTGAAGGCATGGAACGCGACGCTCGTCAGCATCACGGCGCACAAGTTCTACGGGCCGAAGGGGGCGGGCGCGCTCTACATGCGGCGCGGATTCCGCCTGGCGCCGCTCTCCCACGGCGGGGAACACGAGCGCGGGCGCCGCGCGGGAACCGAGAATGTCCCGGCGATCGTCGGTCTCGGCCGCGCGTGCGACGTGGCGCGGGAGGAGATGAAGACAACGGCGCCAAGGCTGACGCTCCTGCGCGACCGCCTGGAGGCGGGACTCCTGGCGGCGATTCCCCAGATCGTGCGTCACGGCGAGGGCGCGCCCCGCGTCTGCAACACGTCGCATCTCTCGTTTCGGGGAGCCGAGGGGGAGCATCTCATCCTCTCGCTCGACATGAAGGGGGTGGCGGTCTCGGCCGGTTCTGCCTGCAAGGCCGGATCCGCCCATCCGTCGCACGTCCTGCTGGCGATGGGGGTCCCGGCCGCCGTCGCGCAGACCGCGGTCCGGTTCAGCCTCGGGCGTTTCACCACCGATGCCGAGATCGATCGCGTCCTGGAAATCGTTCCACGCGTCGTCGAGAAGATCCGCGCCGGCTCACCGACCTTCGCCGCCTGACCGGGGCGGCGCCTCCATGAACATTCTCCCCAACCGTCCCTCCACCGTCCTCGTCGCCATGAGCGGCGGAGTCGACAGTGCCGTCACCGCGGCTGTTCTGCGGGAGGCCGGGCACACCGTCATCGGGGTCACGATGAAGCTCTGGTGCTACTCCGAGGGGCCTTCGCCGAGCCGTGGCTGCTGCACGCTCGACGCCATCGACGACTGCCGCGCCGTGGCGCGCCGGCTGGGATTCGCGCATTACGTGATCGATCTGGAATCGGAGTTCCGCGAGCACGTGATCGAGGATTTCGTGGGTGAGTATCTGGCCGGCCGGACTCCGAACCCCTGCGTGCAGTGCAACAACTGGCTCAAGTTCGGCGAGTTGATGCGCCGCGCCGAGGTCTTCGGCTGCGACTACGTGGCGACGGGGCACTACGCGCGGCGGGGTGTGGACGCCGCGGGACGCCCCACGCTCCTTCGTGCCACGGACCCCTCGAAGGACCAGTCGTATGTCCTCTGGGGCCTGGCCCCCTCGATCTTGGAGAAGGCGATCTTCCCGATCGGGCATCTCCAGAAAGAGGAAGTTCGCGCCCGGGCGCGGGAGCTGGAACTGGGCGTCGCCGACAAGCGGGAGAGCCAGGACATCTGCTTCGTGGAGGGAAAGCGCTACCTCGACTTCCTGCGGGAGCGATTCCCCGAGCGGCTGGCCGCCTCGCCGCGCGGCGCGGTGAAGGACGCGAGCGGCCGCGCGTGGCGCGAGCACGACGGCATTCATGCCTTCACGGTGGGGCAGCGCCGGGGCATCGACGTGTCGGCGAGCATCCCACTCTACGTCACGCGCATCGATGCGGCGAGCGGGACGGTCGAGGTCGGCCCCGAGCAAGCGCTCTACCACCACGAGGCTCGCGTGACGCGCGTCTCCTATCCGACTCCCGTGCCCCCTCCAGCCGAGGGGCGCGAGGCGGGCCCGATCCGAGGCGCCGCCAAGATCCGCTACGCCCATCCGGCGGCGGCCGCGACCTGGACCCCGGGTCCCTCCGGCGAGGCGCTCGTCCGCTTCGACGAGCCGCAGCGCGCCCTCACGCCCGGGCAGTCGCTGGTTCTCTACGACGGCGATCGCGTCGTGGCGGGCGGCGTGATCGCCGCGGTGGAGGGCTCGTGAGCGAGGGGAGCGGCGGCGTGAACCATCTGGCGGGCGAGAAGAGTCCCTACCTCCTGCAGCACGCCCGGAATCCGGTCGATTGGCATCCCTGGGGCGAGGAAGCTTTCACTCGCGCCAGGCAAGAGGAGAAGCCGATCTTTCTCTCCATCGGATACTCGACCTGCCACTGGTGCCACGTCATGGAGCGCGAATCGTTCGAGTCGCAGGAGATCGCCGCGATCCTGAACGAGCACTTCATCTCCATCAAGGTGGATCGGGAAGAACGTCCCGACGTCGATCATATCTACATGACCGTCTGCCAGGCGCTGACGGGGAGCGGAGGCTGGCCGCTCACGCTCTTCCTCACACCGGAGAAAGAGCCGTTCTTCGCGGGGACCTACTTTCCGCCGGAGAGCCGCTTCGGCAGGCCCGGCCTGCGCGATTTGCTCCTGCAGGTGGCATCCACCTGGGAAGGGGAGCGCGATCGCTTGATCGGCGGCGCCGCGCGGATCACGGAGGCAGTCCGCGATCAAGTCGCGGGCTCGCCCGGCGGGCCGCTGGGAGAAGAGGTGCTTCTTCGGGGCTTCGAGCAGCTGCTGGAACGCTTCGACGAGGAGCACGCCGGCTTCGGTTCCGCGCCCAAGTTCCCCACGCCGCATCAACTCTCGTTCCTACTCCGCTGGTGGAAGCGATCCGGCGACGAACGGGCTCTCGACATGGTCGAGCGGACGCTCCAGACGATGCGCCGCGGCGGTATCTACGATCAGGTGGGATTCGGCTTTCATCGCTACTCCACCGATCGCGAGTGGAAGGTGCCGCACTTCGAGAAGATGCTCTACGACCAGGCGCTCCTCCTGCTCGCCTATCTCGATAGCGCTCAGGCGACCGGCGACCGCTTCTACGTAGCCGTGGCGCGAGAGATCGCGACCTACGTGCTGCGCGACCTGACCGGGCCCGAGATGGCGTTCCTCTGCGCCGAGGACGCCGACAGCGAGGGCGAGGAGGGGAAGTTCTACGTCTGGAGCGCCACCGAGCTGGAGGCGCTGCTGGGCGAAGACGACGCCGCGCTCGTCGCCGAAATCTACGGCGTCGAGGAGCCGGGGAACTGGATCGATCCGGGGCACGGCGGGCTGACCGGGACGAACATCCTCCATGTGGCCGGCGACCCGGCCGCCGTGGCGGCGCGGCGCGGACTCGATCCGGTTGTGCTGGCCCGGCGCCTGGAAGCGGCACGCGCCACGCTCCTCGAGGCGCGCGAGAAGCGCGTTCGCCCTTACAAGGACGACAAGGTGCTCACGTCGTGGAACGGCCTCATGATCGCCGCGATCGCCCGCGCGGCCCAGGTGCTTGGGGAACCGATGTACGCGGCCGCGGCGGCGGCGGCCGCGGCCTTCTTGCGCGAGCGGCTCACGAGGGAAGATGGCCGCCTCCTGGCGCGCTGGCGGGACGGAGAAGCGGCGCATCTCGGCTACCTGGACGACTACGCCTTCCTGGCGTGGGGCTATCTGGAGCTCTACGAGGCTACCTTTGAGCCCGAATTCCTGGTCGAAGCGAAGCGTCTTGTGGACTCCATGAATGAGCACTTCGCCGACGAGCAGGAGGGAGGCTACTTCTTCACCGGCGACGACGGCGAGCCGCTCCTGGCGCGCGCGAAGGAGATCTACGACGGCGCCTCCCCCTCGGGGAACTCGGTGGCGGCGCTCGTGCTACTCAAGCTCTCCAGGCTTACCGGGGATGGCGCGTACGAGGTCCGCGCCGAACGCCTCATCCGGGCATTCTCCGGTCTGGTTGAACGCCACCCTTCCGCGCACACGCAACTCCTCATGGCGGTCGACTTCGCGCTGGGACCGGCACGAGAAATCGTCATCGCGGCGGACCGGGGCGACCCGGCACTGCTGCAACTCCTGGGAGTCGTGCGCCGCTCCTTCACGCCGAACAAGGTCGTGCTCCTTCGGCCCGCTTCCGGCGACGCTGGCGCGCTTGGCCTGATCGCTCCCCCGGTCGTGGCGCAGACGGCGCGAGGGGGCGCTCCGACCGCCTACGTCTGCGAGCGCTTTGCCTGCAAGGAGCCGCTCACCGATCCCGAGGCGCTCGCCAGACTTCTCGCGTAACGGCGCCTGCCCGCCCCGGCATACCCGCCACGTCCCACGGCTGGTACAACATTCCCGGTACCAACGGACCACGACTCCTTCTTCCAGCGCGGGATCCATACTGGGCGGGTCATCACCGTCGGCGTGGCCCGGAATCCCGGAGCGGATCCGCCGCTCGCACCGGACCGCCGCGAGAAAGAGAGACCCCATGAAACCATTCGCCAGCGCGGCCATCGTGCTCCTCATGGCCGCTTCGATGACCTCTGCCCAGACGGGCGGGTCCGCGGGTGCCGGGAACGCCGCCATGCAAGCCGCGAGACAGTCTCGCATGCAGGAAATGGCGGCCCGCATGATGCGGTTGCAGAGCCAGGTGCAGCAACTGAATCAGCGCCTTGCCCCGATGCAGACGCTCCAGGGGTTCAAGGACATCGGCATCGGGCTTGGAATTTCGTGTGAACGGCTGCGCGAGATGGAGCGGCACGCGGCGCAACTGCGAGAGCAGGCCGGGGCCGGCGCGGCCGTGGAACGGACTCGCGCGATCGACCGGCTACAGGACAGGCTGCAGGTCATGAACCGGGAGTTGGACGAAGCGCACGGCGGGCTCCAGCGGCTGATCGCCATGCCGCAGCGTCCGGGGTCCCCCGTCGACGCGGCCGAGCAGATGATCCGCGCGCAGCATCAGCAGGAGATGGAGCAGGTTCAGGCACGCGTCCAGGAGCGGCTCCGCGCCGTCGACGAGTGGGCGAAGGGTGACCAGATTCCCACGCCCGCGAAGGAGTTCGCGAAGGACCTGACGATGCTCCGCGACAGGCTCCGACTGATGAACCAGTCGTGCGACAAGCTGGTCGAGGATTCACAGATGGAACTCGACCGCGATCGCACACGCGAGATCGAGCGGCTACGCGACCGGTTCCGCGTGATGCTCCG
>JANNMC010000181.1:0-1358 GCA_031397435.1 Candidatus Eiseniibacteriota bacterium | reverse complement strand
GGCGGCGCGTTCGCCGACGAAGCTGCCGGTCACTTGCGTGATTCGCCGCGGCTCAGCGAAGCAGACGGCGGTTTTCACGTGCGAGTTACGGCGGAAGGCGAATCGGGCAGGGCGTGCTTGCTGGGTGCGAATGGCGAGACGATCGGCTGCGGCCGCGTCGAGCCGCGCGCGGGGGAAGACTCCTCCGGGCGCGCGCGCCGCCTCGCCGAGGCCTTCCACGAGGGCGTGTTCTCCGCTCGCATTTCGCTCAGCCAGGTCGACCTGCGCTCGCTCGACGGCTCGCCGCTCACCAGCGGGCGCGGCGCCGTGGATCTCGGCATCTCGGGGTTGCTGAGCGAACCGAAAGCCGAGGCGCCCAAGGATTAGGGAGCAGAACGGGAGCCGACCCTCTGCTAAATCGTGGCCACACATTCCAAGGAGCGCCCCGTGCAACTGACTCGTCGCGAACTCCTGATCGCCGGCAGCGCCACCGCCGCGAGTGCGTTGCTGCCACGCTTTGCGCGCGCCGAGGCAAGCGGCCTCTCCGCCGCAGCGCGCGCTGCACTCGGCACGAGCCCGCTCATCTACGTGACTGCGCTGAAGCGCGACGCCGCAGAGAGCCGCTGTCACGCCGAAGTGTGGTTCGTGCAAGACGGCGATAGCGCGCTCGTCGTCACCGGGTCGGATCGCTGGCGTGCGCAGGCCATTCAGAAAGGCCTGACGCGCGCGCGGGTCTGGGTGGGTGATCACGGCGGATGGGATCCGAGCGGAAAGACGAAGGCTTATCAGGTCTCGCCGACTTTCCTGGCTGCGGCGAGCATCGAGACCACGCCCGCCCAGCACGATCACGCGCTCTCGCTGTAGTCGACGTCGACCTCGCCACTGGTGCCGTAACAGTCGAATCGGACGAGCCCGTCGATCGTGATGCATTTGCCGAAGCGATCGATGAGGCGGGCTACGCGGTGTCGCCGTGAGAACGGGCTCGCGGCTGGGCATCTACGGACTGGGAGTCGTTGCTGTGTTCGGCGTGGCTGCAGCCATTGGCGCGGGCCTCGGGCCGATCGACGTGGGCGCTTCGTCGAGTCACTCGTCGATGCCCGGTGGCTCGGCGACGGTAGGCGCGACCGAGATGTCGGGACTTGCAGTGGCAGCGGACGGCTATCAGCTTGTACCCACGGCCGATGTCATCGAAGCTGGCAGCAAATCGTCGTTCACGTTCAGGATCGAACGCGATGATGGCTCAGCCTTGATCCGGTTCGACGATCTGCACGAACGGAAGTTGCATCTCATCGTGCTGTCCCGCAACCTCGTCGACTACTACCACCTCCATCCCGTGATGGCCGCGAACGGTTTGTGGCAGGTCGAGGTGCCGCCGCTGG
>JANNMC010000166.1:0-2070 GCA_031397435.1 Candidatus Eiseniibacteriota bacterium | reverse complement strand
TTCGTTCAGTTGTTCGCATGAGGGAGGACAAGCAATGCGCAACCGAGCTTCTCTGAAAGTCGCTCTCCTCGGTCTCTTGGCGCTCGCGCTGGTACCGGGGCTAGCGATGGCCTCGCCGGCGACGATGTCGTCGGAGTCCGCGGCGCGCGCCACGGCGGTGAGCGGTCCGGTCATCAGTGTGTCGCCGCTTTCGAATGATTTTGGCACGATCAATGTAGGTGGTTCGTCGGCGTTCTGCTTCACCGTGTCGAACACGGGCGATGCAACCCTGAATCTGGCGTCGGTTTCCTCTTCCGACGGTCAGTTCGCGAGCGCGGCGGCGGGGGTGATTTCCCCCGGCGCTTCGATGTTGGCGTGCGTGATTTACACGCCGGCTTCGGGCGCTGCGGCGAGCGGGATGATGACGTTCAACAGCGACGCGTCGAACGGGTCGTTCTCGGTGAACGTGACGGGCCGCGGCAACACGGCTCCGACGCTCGATCCGATCGGCAACAAGTCGGGCTTCGCGTTCGTGAACCTGGCGTTCGACGTGACGGCTTCCGACGCGGAAGGCGATCTGGTCACGTTCGGCGTGACGGGTCTTCCGGTTGGCGCGACGTTCGACACGAACAGCGGTCACTTCGACTGGACGCCGGGCGGTTCGGACGGCGGCGCGTATCCGGTGACGTTCTCGGCTTCGGACGGTCTTGCGTCCGACAGCGAGGCGATCACGATCACGATTTCGGCGGGGAACAATCCGCCGGTGGCGAATCCGGGCGGGCCGTACCAGGGCGCGACGGGTCAGCCGATCAATTTCAGCGGTTCGGGCTCCTCGGATCCGGACGGCGACAATCTTACGTACGCTTGGGCGTTCGGTGACGGCGGCTTGGCCTCCGGCGCTACGGCCAGCCACACCTACGCGATCGCCGGGGCTTACCTGGTGACGCTGACGGTGACGGACGACGGCACGCCTTCGCTGGCCAACACGGCGACGACGAGCGCGTCGGTGCTGAACCTGATTCCGGCTCAGATCAACATGAAGCTTCCGCCGAACGGCTCGATGCGCGTTTCGGGCGGTGGCAACCAGCTGGTGGGTATCGAGCTTTCGTCGCAGCCGGTGTCGAACCTGAATCCGGCTTCGGTGAAGATGAGCACGACGTATCCCGGCGCTGGCTCGGTGAGCGAGATCAGCTCGGATGCGAACAAGGGCTCGAGCATCGGCGACATCGACGGCGACAACGTTCCGGAGCTGGTGGTGTCGTTCACGCGTGCGAGCATCAACCAGTTGCTGGGCAACGTGCCGAACAACACGATCATCACGATCGTGGTGACGGCGACGACGAACGCGGGCGTTCCGGTTCGTGGCACGACGACGGTGAAGGCGAAGGGTGGCGGAGCGGCGGCGGTGTCTGCTTCGGCGGCGCCGAATCCGTTCAATCCTCAGACGAAGGTTAATTTCACGCTGAAGAGCGCTGGCGTGGCGACGGTGAAGATCTTCTCGCTCGAGGGACGTCTGGTGAAGACGCTCCACGACGGGTTCTCGCCGGCCGGCACGACGGAGATCCACTGGAACGGCCTGGACAACACGGGCAAGAAGACGCCGTCGGGCGTCTACTTCCTGAACGTGCAGTCGCAGGGCACGAAGGCTGTCCAGAAGCTCTATCTGCTGAAGTAGTAGGGCTGCTGAAGTAGTTGGTACCGGGCGGAGGGCTCCTCGGAGCCCTCTCCCAAGGCATCGCGGCGCGGGGGGATTCTTCCCTCCCGCGCCGTTTGCTTTACACATTCCCGCGACTGTCCTGAAGAGTGGACGCGCGAGTTCGAGTTTTAAGTATCACATTTACAGTGAGTTACAAGGCCGCTCTTGCTGGCCTCGGAGCCGCCCTCTCGAAAGTCTCCCCAAGCGTCAATGACTGTGCTATAATATTTACTCGTATTCCCGACAACGGCATGTTCGTTCAGTTGTTCGCATGAGGGAGGACAAGCAATGCGCAACCGAGCTTCTCTGAAAGTCGCTCTCCTCGGTCTCTTGGCGCTCGCGCTGGTACCGGGGCTAGCGATGGCCTCGCCGGCGACGATGTCGTCGGAGTCCGC
>JANNMC010000159.1:0-15968 GCA_031397435.1 Candidatus Eiseniibacteriota bacterium | reverse complement strand
GACGCCCGCGACGCGCACCGTGTCGCCCACGCCGTACTGGTCGTCGTGAATGATGAAGAAGCCGGAGATCCAATCCCGCACCACCGACTGGGCGCCAAGGCCGGCCGCCACGCCGAATCCGCCGGCCGCGGCGAGCGCGGGCGTGATGTCGAGTCCCAGTTCGCGCACCGCCATGAGCGCGGCCACGACGAAGACAAGCGACCGGGCGCCGCCACGAAGGACGCCTCCGATCGTGCGGGCGCGCTTGTCTCGGGCCGCCTCCTCACCAATGGAGCGCTCGCGGATCGTCTTCTCCAGCCGCGAGACGAGAGCACCGGCGACGCGCAGGACCAGGACGGTCCCCAGCACGATGACGCCGAGGCGAATGGAGAGGGCGATGATGTCGGCGGCGCCGACTTCAGCCGCGCGGGCGGGGAGCATGGCTCGTTCCTACCTCGTGGCGCGCTCGTGGCGCGCGGGGGAAGCGTCGACGATGTCTCGTACCAGTTCCTCGTAGCTCATGCCGACCGCCGCCGCCGCCTTGGGGACGAGGCTCGTCTCGGTCATGCCGGGAACCGTGTTCACTTCCAGGCAGAAGGGCGAGCCGTCCGGGGCCACGCGGAAATCGACGCGCGCCACGCCCTGACAGCGAAGGGAGCGATAAGCCTTCAGCCCGAGCGCCAGCAACTTCTCGCTCTCTTCCGCCGGTAGCGCGGCGGGGCACTCGTAGCGGCTGGCGCCCGCCGTGTACTTGTGTTCGTAGTCGTAGAAGCCGCCTTCGGGAATGATCTCGATGACCGGAAGCGCGCGGCCGTTCAGTACCGTGACCGTGACTTCTCGTCCCTCGATGAATCGCTCCACCAGGATGAGCCGCCCGTAGCGGCGCGCCGTTTCCGCGGCTGCCGGAATCTCCTCCGGGCTGTTCACGCGCGTCACGCCGAAGGTGGAACCCTGGTCGTTCGGCTTCACGATGATCGGATAGCCGCCCAGGTGATTGAGGTCGGCGTCGGTAAGACCGGGGCGCCACTTCGCCTTCGGATCCTCGGGCGCCCACCACTCGCCCCACGCCGGGGTGGCGATTCCTTCCTGCGCGAAGATCCGCTTCGACATCGCCTTGTCCATGGCGACGGCCGAGGCGAGCATCCCGGAGCCGGTGTAGGGAATCTTGGCCATGTCCAGAAACGCCTGGAGCGTTCCGTTCTCGCCATCGCCGCCATGGAGGGCGATGAAGACGAGATCGGTGTCGTCGGGGATGGCGCGCAGATAGAACTCCGCGCCGCCGTCTTTCGTGTCGACCGGCGTCACGTCGTGGCCCAGCGCCTGAAGCGCGCGCACGACTCCCGCTCCCGTCCGGAGCGAGACGTCTCGCTCGGTGGTGTTGCCGCCCATCAGGACCACGATCTTCATTCGCGTTTCTCCCCCGCGCTAGCGGCGCGGCACTTCCACGGACGCGACAGCCATGGCGGCGATCCCTTCGCCGCGGCCGACCGCGCCCAATGCTTCGTTCGTCGTCGCCTTCACGGAGATGCGCCCCGCTTCGATGCCGAGGGCGCGCGCCAGGTTCGCGCGCATCGCCTCGGAGTGCGGCGCGATCTTCGGCGCCTCCGCGATGAGCGTGGCGTCCACGTTCACGATGCGCGCTCCCTCCGCGGCTACGAGCCCGCGGATGGCCCCGAGCAATACCATGCTCGAGACGCCACGCCACTTCGGATCGTTGTCGGGAAAGTGCTTCCCCAGGTCGCCGAGCGCCAGCGCGCCAAGGAGCGCGTCCCCGATCGCGTGCGCCAAGACGTCTCCGTCCGAGTGCGCGCGAAGGCCGAATTCGGAGGCGATCGACACCCCGCCGAGCGTCAGAGGAAGGCCGCGCTCGAGGCGGTGGATGTCGTAGCCGGTGCCGGCTCTGAATTCGGTGCCGTTCAGTGGTTCTCTCCGGCCGCTCCGGCCCGGAGCAGCGCGTTCAGGATGATCAGGTCGCTGGGAACGGTCAGTTTCCGGTTCCGCTCGTCCCCGGGGACGACCACCACGGGAACGCCGATCGCCTCGGCCAATCCCGCCTCATCGGTGGCCGCGGCGCGGGCCTCGCGCGCGTGCGCGTGAGCCCTGCGAAGTATATCACTAGAGAAGATTTGCGGGGTTTGAGCGCCCACCAGGTGTTCGCGCGGGACGGAGCGCCCGATGCGATCGTCGCCGGGGATCAGCTCCTTGATGGTGTCGGTTAGCGGCAATCCCGGAATGGCGGCGCCATGCTCGCGGGCCGCGTTCAGAACTCGGTCGATGAGTGGCGCGTCGACGAGGACGCGGGCCACGTCGTGCACGGCAATGTAGGGGAGGTCACCGGTCAGCGCGGCGAGCGCGAGGCCCACCGACTCCTGCCGCGTCTCTCCACCTGGGATGATCGTGACGCGGACGCCGCGTGGATTCGCCGTGTGCGCGATGGCGCGGACCGCATCAGACTCGAGTTCGGTGGGAACCGTCACCACCATCTCGCCAACCGCCGGGAGCGCGAGGAAGGTCTCCGCCACCCGCACCAGCGCCGGGCGGCCTCCCACGTCGATCAGGAGTTTCGGCCCGAGCGCCCCCATGCGAATCCCTTCGCCCGCGCCGGCAAGGATGACGGCGAGGTCGGGGTGCGGCGTCACGGTGGACCGGGCATCGGCGGGGGTGGCGGCCATGGACGGCGCTACTCCCCGATCGCAAGCACGATCGCCTCGGCCAGCGTGCCCGCGGGGCGGACCTTGAACTTCGCGTCGGACGCCGGCAGGTCCTCGATCGCACGCTTCGGCACGATGGCCGATCGGAAGCCGAGTCGTTTGGCCTCGGCGATGCGGCGCAACAGTTGCGGCACGGGCCGGAGGTCCCCACCAAGACCGACTTCGCCGACCGCGAGGAGATCGGGCGAGACCGGCTTGTCGCGGAACGAGGAGGCGAGTGCCAGCGCCAGTCCGAGATCGGCCGCCGGCTCCTCGAGCCTGATTCCCCCCGCCACGTTCACGAAGACATCCGCGCCCGCGAGCGAGAGCCCGGCGCGCTTCTGCAGCACCGCGATCACGACCGCGAGGCGGCGGGAGTCGATTCCCTGCGCCACGCGCTGGGGATTGGCGAAGTGGGTCGGCGCGACGAGCGCTTGCACCTCGACCAGGAGCGGCCGAGTGCCTTCAATGGAGCCGACAACCACGGAGCCCGGAGATTGCTCCCCCCGCTCGCGCAGCAGTCGCTCCGAGGGATTGTCGACTTCCGCCAGACCGTCGCCCCGCATTTCGAAGACGCCGATCTCGTGCGTGGAGCCAAAGCGGTTCTTGGCCGCGCTGAGGATGCGGTAGCCGTGGTGCCGGTCGCCCTCGAGGTAGAGGACCGCGTCGACCATGTGTTCCAGCGTGCGAGGCCCGGCAACGGCGCCGTCCTTGGTGACGTGGCCGATGAGGAGGATCGGAAGCGAGCGGTCCTTCGCGAGACGAAGGAGGCGGAGGCCGCACTCGCGGACTTGAGAGACGGAGCCGGGGGCGGCGTCGAGGTCGGGGGTGTAGAGAGTCTGGATCGAGTCGACGACGAGGAGCGCCGGGTTCAGCTTCTCGACCTGCGTGATGATCGCGTCGAGGTCGACCTCGGCTTGAACGTAGAGCGGCGAGTCGGGGTCCTTGAGCGCCAGGCGTTCGGCACGCATCTTGGTCTGGCGCGGCGATTCCTCGCCGGTGACATAAAGGACGGTGCGCTGCTGACGGGCAAGGGCGGACGCAAGGCCGAGTGCGAGCGTCGACTTTCCGACCCCGGGGTCGCCGCCGATGAGGACAAGCGATCCCGGCACGAGCCCGCCGCCGAGGACGCGGTCCAGTTCGGTGATTCCCGAGCGCCAGCGATCCTCCGCGCCGGTCTCGATGGCATCGAGTTTGACGGGAGCGGACGCTTCGGCGCCGGAGTAGCCGATGCGCGCGCCGCCGCCGAGGGTCCCGCGCGCGCGCTTCCCGCTCGCGCCGCCGGCGCCGGCCGCGGAGCCCGCGGGCGCTTCAGCCGCGGTATTCCACGCGCCGCAGGCGGGGCACTTCCCAAACCACTTCGGGCTCTCATTCCCGCAATCGCTGCAGAAGAAGGTGGTGCGGTCGGCGTTCGAACTCAGGCGCTTCTTCATCACTCTCCCTGAACGGCGTGGTTCGGAGCCTTATCGGTCCTGGGCCGACCCGCCACTCGGCTTGTGCTTCCGGTACTCCACGCTAGGCAGCCCCTTGAAATCAACATCCTGCGTCCAAAGCACCGCATCGTGGGAGCGTGCTGTCGCGAGAATGATGCTGTCGGCCAGCGGAAGCTTGAGGTCGACGCTCAGCCGGGCGGCCGTGAGCGCCAGCGAAGCGTCAAGATCGACGACGCGTCCCTGCTGCATCACAGCCACCGCCTGCAAGGCGGCCCCTTCCTCCCGTTCCCGCAAGATCCGCTTGAACACCTTATAAAGTATCAGCGAGGGGACCAGAAGCTCCGCGGTCTTCTCGATCGCGGGAGCGAAGGCACCGGAGTTCGGACCATTCGCGAAATACTCGAGCCAGGCGCTGGAGTCGACGACGTTCATATCCGATCCGCTTCACGGGGAACGAGGGTATCGATTCCCTTCAGGAATCCGCGTAGCAGCCGCGCCGGCCGCTCCGGGATCAGCTCAATGCGGTCGCCGTAAACCACGACCTGAATTTTTTGACCCGGCGAGAGTCCCAGCCGCTTTCGCACTTCCTTAGGAATCACGACCTGATACTTGGGCGAAACGGTCACAACCGCCATGCCTCCTCCATCGATAGGGTGATCGTCATACGATAATCGTATCGATCGAAGAAGTGGTCGCCATTTGCGGCCGCCATGGCTTCGCGGCGGTGCTCAAGCCTCAATTCGTTGCTCGCGCTCTCCCTAAAACAACCCGATCTTCAAGTACCGCTTCGGATTCTTTCTAATGTCCTTCACCAGCTCGTTCGTATTCTTCAGCGTTTCCCGCATCTCCAGATAGAGCGTGGAGTCCTGGATCGCCTTCCCCAAGCTCCCTTCTCCCCTATCCAGCCTCGTCACCACCCGATCGAGCGAAACCGCCGTGGTCGACAACTGATCCGACAGGGTGCTCAGCTTCCGAGACGCGTTTCCAAAGTCGCTGATCGAGGCCTTCACCTCCGCCTCATTCGTCGACGCGATCGAATTCAGCTTCTTCGCCGCGCTTCGGAAGTCCGCCACCGCCAGTGCCAGATCCGCGCGATTCGCTTCGATGGTCTGCGCGAGGCTGGTGGAGGCGCGCTCCACGTTCTTCGCGGCCTTCTCGATCGTGGCGGGATCCATGGCATCCAACATGAGGTTCAATCGCGACGACAACTCCGTCGCCTCGGTGATCAGATCGCCCGCCCCGGAGATGACTTCAGGCACACCCGACTGGAATCGCCCGGGGATCGGCTTCTTCGGGTCATACGCCCCCGGGGCCACACCCGGATCCAGCGCCAGGTACTTCTCCCCCAGGAATCCCTTGTTCGTCACCCGAAGCTCCACGTCGGGATGGAGGATCACGTCCCGCTGCAACTCGAAGTCCACCCGGACCTCTTGGTCCTCCAGCGTGATCGCGGTGACGACACCCTTCTTCACCCCCCGCACGGCGACCGGATCGCCCTCCGCCAGCGAGCCGACTTCGTCGAACCGGGAGAAGTAGAACGTCTTCTTCTGTCCCAGCCGAAATTCCTTCAGCCAGACGACTCCGGCGATCATGACTACGAGCGCCATGAGTCCGGCGATTCCAACCTGAATGGCGGCGGCGCGAGACGTTTGGTTCATCCGTGTCCCTCTACGTCGGTTGGAGGGGCCCCTCGCTGCTCCCCTCGATGAACTGCCGCACGATCGGATCCCTTGTTGCCTGGATCTCGGCCGGCGTACCGACCGCGTGGATGCGTCCCTCGTGGAGCATCGCGATGCGGTCGGCGATATGATAGGCGCTTCGCATGTCGTGCGTCACGGCGATCGACGCGATCTTCAGCCTTTCCTGTAATTGTCGAATCAGCCGGTTGATGACGTCCGACGTGATCGGGTCGAGCCCGGTCGTCGGCTCGTCGTAGAGCATGATCTTCGGGTTCATGGCCAGAGCCCGGGCCAGGGCCGCGCGCTTCTTCATTCCGCCCGACAACGCGCTCGGCCGCTGCGACTCCGAGCCGGCCAGCCCCACCAGGGATAGTTTCTCGGCCACCACGATCTCGATTTGCGCCTCGGGGAGCGGCGTGTGCTCGCGCAGCGCCAGCCCGACGTTTTCCCCGATCGTCATGGAGTCGAACAGCGCGCCGGCCTGGAAGAGCATCCCCATCCCCTCCCGCAGCTCGAACAGCTCCCGATCCGCCAGCGTCGTCACGTCGAGCCCGTTCACCCGCACGGTCCCCTGGTCGGGATCCATGAGGCCGATGGCGTGCTTCAGCAAGACCGACTTCCCGGTCCCGCTTCGCCCGATAATCACGAGCGACTCGCCGCGTTCCACCGAGAGTGTGACGCCGCGGAGCACTTCCTTCTTCCCCAGCCGCTTCCAGACATCCGAGAACTCGATGGCGACGTTCGACACCAGCTCGGGCCCGCTAGGCAAAGAGCACCCGGAAGAGGAACGAGGCCAGGAGATAGTCGACCACCAGGATCAGCACGCAGGAG
Source organism: Candidatus Eiseniibacteriota bacterium (assembly GCA_031397435.1). Taxonomy (GTDB): domain Bacteria; phylum Eisenbacteria; class RBG-16-71-46; order SZUA-252; family SZUA-252; genus SZUA-252. The sequence continues at coordinate 9,356 of JANNMC010000159.1, read as the reverse complement.
GCGACCACCGCCTTCGTTGTCGCCAAACCCACGCCCTCGGCGCCACCCTCGCTCTTCAGGCCGTAGAAGCAGCCCATCGTCGCGATGATCTGACCGAAGAAGAAGGCCTTGAGGACCCCCGAAAAGACGTCCTGCATCTTGAAGTACATCTTCAGGCCGCTCGTGAAGGTGTGCGGCGTGATGTCGAGTGTGCTGATCGCGACGAGGTAGCTGCCGAAGATCGCCACGACGTCGGCGAAGATGGTCAGGATCGGGAGCATCAGCGTGGCGGCCAGAAAGCGCGGCACCACGAGGTAGCGGATGGGGCTGATCCCCATCGTCTCCATGGCGTCGACCTGCTCGGTGACGCGCATGGTCCCGAGTTCGGCCGCCACCGATGCGCCGACCCGCCCTCCAACCACGATCGCGGTCAGTACCGGGCCCAGCTCGATCACGACCGATTTGCCGATGACGGTGCCGAGGTAGACCATCGGCACGTAGTCCTTCATCTGGTAGGCCGCCTGGACGGCGGTCACCGCGCCGGTGAAGAGCGCCACGATGAGCGTGAGGGGGATGGAGCCGATGCCGATGGAGGCCATCTGGTTCACCACCAGACCGAACTTCCGAAGGGCGAACGGCAGTTCCCGGACGATCTGCCCCATCAGGAGAAACACTTCGCCGGTGTCGGCGAGCGCGCTCAGGATCGAGCGCGCGGGCCAGCGCTCCGCGAGGGTGGGGCGGACGGCTTCGTTCACCGTTGCGGCGGACCCTGCGATGAGCCGCCCTGGCCTCCACCCTGGAATCCGGTCGGCGGCCCGCTGGGCGGCAGTTCGCGCAACGACTCGAAGCGCGTGCACTCGCTCAGGAATGCCAGATCGACGGTGCCGATGGGGCCGTTACGCTGCTTGGCGATGATGATCTCGGCCTTGCCGTCCTTCTTCTCCGGCTCGGTCTCGTATACCTCGGGGCGGTAGACGAAGAGAACCACGTCGGCGTCCTGCTCGATGGCGCCCGACTCGCGGAGGTCGGAGAGCATCGGCCGCTTGGCGCCGCCCCGCGTCTCCACCGCTCGCGAAAGCTGGGAGAGCGCCACGACCGGCGTCGCCAGTTCCTTCGCCAGCGCCTTCAGCGACCGGGAAATGAGCGAGATTTCCTGCGTCCGGTTCTCGGAATTCTCCGAGCCGCGCACCAGCTGGAGATAGTCGACGATGATCATGCCAAGCTGCCCCTCGGACGCGGCCAGGCGGCGCGCCTTCGCGCGCATCTCGAGAATCGTGATGGCGGCGGAGTCGTCGATGAAGATCGGCGCTTCGTGAAGTTGCGCCGCGGAGTTCTGAAGCCGGCGATACTCGTCCGCGCTGGCGTAGCCGCGGCGGATCTTGTGGATGTCGACGCGCGCCAGCGAGCAGAGCATGCGCTGCACCAGCGACTCCTTCGACATTTCCAGGCTGAAGACGCCGACCGGGCGGCGCTCTTTCAGTTTCGCGCGGACCGCCACGTTCTCGGCAATGTTGAGCGCGAACGACGTCTTCCCCATCGACGGGCGTCCGGCGATGACGATGAAGTCGGACTTCTGGAATCCGGCCGTCAGCTCGTCCAGATCGTAGTAGCCGGTCGGAGTGCCGGTGACGTGCACCTTCCGCTGGCGGTATTCCTCGATGGCGGTGAAGCCCTGGAGCACCAGCTTGTTCATGGAGACGAAGCCGGAGCGGAGCTGGTCGTTCGCGATCACGAAGACGCGTTGCTCGGCATTGTCCAGAATGACGCGCGCCTCTTCCTTCTGCTCGTAGGCGGCGTCCACGATGCCGCGGCTCACCTCGATCATCCGCCGGAGCGTCGCCTTCTCCATGACGATCTTCGCGTGCGACTCGATGTTCCCCGCGTGCGTCACGTATTGATCGAGCGACGTGAGGTAACTGAACCCGCCGACCGTCTCGAAGTCGTTCCGGCGCTTCAGTTCGTCGGAGATCGTGACCAGGTCGATCGGCACGCTCCGCTCGAACATCTCGGTGATGGCGCGCCAGATCTTCGCGTGGCGCGGATCGTAGAAGGCGTCGGCCGAGAGGAGCTGAATGGCGGAGGTGACCGCCTCGGGGGAGGCGAGCATGGAACCGAGCACGGCCTTCTCGGCGTCCTCGGAATGAGGCGGCACGCGGCCGACCTCCTGGCCGAGCTTCGGCTCGGGCGGCGACTGCCACTTCGGATTCAGGATGCGGCGCGGGCTGTCCATCGTTCCCCCTAGCCTACCGAGCGCACCAGATCGCGTACGCGCTGCAGGTCGATCCACGATTCGCGCTTCCACCCCGGATTCCGGAGGAGTGCGGCGGGATGATATGTCGGAATGAGCGGGATGCCTCGGAACGAGTAGGTGTTTCCGCGCATCGACGCCATGGTCGCTTTCGTTTCCAGGAGCGCCTGTACCGCCGAGAGCCCCAGCGCGCAGATCACGACCGGGCGGACCAGCGCTACCTGCTGCTCGAGATAAGGGCGGCACTGCGCCACTTCCTCTGGGGCCGGCGGCCGATTGTCGGGCGGCCGGCACTTGAGGACGTTGCAGATGTAGACTTCCGCGCGCGTCATCTCCATCGCCGCGATCATCTTGTCGAGCAACTGCCCCGCGCGGCCCACGAATGGAACGCCTCGGAGATCTTCATCGCGGCCCGGCGCTTCTCCCACGAACATCAACTTCGCGAGCGGCGTGCCGTCGGAGAAAACGGTTTGCGTCCTGGTCTTGCAGAGGCCGCACTTCTCGCAGGTCGCCACCAGCGTTTGGAGCGCCGAGAGCTCCCGCGGAAGCTCCCGCGGAAGCTCCCGCGGGAGATCCGCGCGCGGCTCCGCCGGTGCTTCCATGGCCACGATCGCTGCCGCTACCGCCGGCTCCGAGAACTTCAACCGCCCCCGGCTCCGCGCCAGAATCGTCTGCGCTTCGCGCGCCACCGCTCTCGCTTCCTCGCGGAGATCGTTCACCTCAACGGTTGCCGTTGAGCATGGCGGCCACCCGTAGAAGGATCTCGCGAGCGATCTCGCGCTTCGGGCGAAGGCCAAGCGGTACGTCCGCCCCTTCCTTCGCCAGGAGCGTCACATCGTTCCGGTCGGAGCCGAACTCGGAGCCCTCCCGGAGCGGGTTATTGACGGCGATGAAATCGAGGCCCTTTCGCTTCAGCTTCTCGCGGCCGCGCGCCACGCCCTCGGTCGCATCTTCCGTCTCCAGCGCGAAGCCGACAAGCAGCTTCTTGGGGAATTTCTTCCGCACGTCGCTGAGAATATCGGGCGTCGCCGAGAGTTCGAGCGTGAGGCCCTTTTCGGTGCGCGCGAGCTTCGTCTTCGCGGCGGCCGCGGGGGCGAAGTCGCTCACCGCCGCGGCCATCACGAGCGCGTCTGCATCCACCATCGCCGCCAGCACCGCGTCGCGCATGGCGCCCACCGTCATTCCCTCGATCGTCGCGATTCCCGCGGGAGCCGTGGCGGTGGTCCGCGCCGTCACCAGCGTGACGCGGGCGCCCAGCGCGCGCGCCTCCTCGGCGATGGCAAAGCCCATCTTCCCGCTGCTCCGGTTGGTGATGACACGCACCGGATCGATCGCTTCTTCGGTCCCCCCCGCGGTGACGACAATCGATCGGCCCCGCAGCGGCGCGGCGGCCCCGGCGGCACCGGCGGGAGAAGAACCGCTCCCGCGAACTTCGGCGCAGGCGCTCACGATCAGTTCCAGCATCGCCATGCGGCCCATGCCGTACTCCCCATCGGCCAGTTCGCCCGACTCGGGTCCGATGAACCGAACCCCGCGAGCCCGAAGCGTCGCGACGTTTTCCTGCACCGCCGGGTGTTCCCACATGGCGGTGTTCATCGCGGGCGCGATCAAGAGCGGCGCGCGAGTCGCCAGGAGAGCGGTCGTGAGGAGGTCGTCGGCGATGCCGTGCGCCAGTTTCGCGAGGAGATTCGCCGTTGCCGGAGCCACGAGGAGCAGATCGGCCTCGCGGGCCATGCCGATGTGCGCGTAGGCGAGCGACGACTTGGGGGTGTCGGGGAACCATGGCCCGTCGGTCAAGGCCGCGGGCTCGAAGAGGTCGGTCAAGACCAGGCCGCGCGTCACGGCGCGGAGCGCGTCGGCGGTGACGAAGCGTTGGGCGTGCTTCGTCATCAGGACCGAGATCAGAGCGCCCTCTTTTCCAAGGGCGCGGACGAGCTCGGGTGCCTTGTAGGCCGCCACCCCGCCCGTGATGCCGAGCAGGATGCGCACGCCACGAAGGGGCGCCGGCCGGTCCGTCACGACCTGGTTACTCCGCGGACTCGGGCAGCAGCTCGGCCTCGGGGGCCGGCTCGTCGGGTTCCGGGCCATACCGGAAGAGAACATGGCCCTTGTACGTTTCCTCGAGGGCGATGTTCGTGACCTTGCCCCCGATGTCGAGGCCGGTCTGACGCGAAAGCTCGTTCAGACGGCGCGCTTCCTTGGCGGCCACGATGATCAACTCGTACTTGTTCTTGATGTTGCCCGAGCGAAGCGTAGGGCTGTTCGGATTGTCCAACGTGAATCCTCCTGGGGGCGGGTCTGAGCCACAGCAAACGGTGAGTATACGTTCCCGGAGCGGCGCCCTTCCAGGGGGAACTGGCACCGCTGAAATTGACTGCCAACCGACGTGTTGGCAAGGGCTTGGCGAAGCGCCAGGGATGCCTCGCGGCCCCCCCCGGGGCTACCGGTCGGTGCGGGGGCGGATGAGACGGGTCGCCCGGCACATCTCGGCGACCATGATCGCGTTCACTTTTCGGGCGGCCGCGTCCCAGTCGTCGTTCACGACCGCGTAGTCGTACTCGTGGGAGAGATTGATCTCCCGGCGGGCGTTGTCGAGTCGAAGTCGGATCCGCTCCTCGCTGTCGGTGCCCCGGCCGCGAAGGCGCTCCTCCAGCCGGGCCAGCGACGGCGGAAGGATGAAGATGAAGACCCCATCGGGGTAGATGCGCCGAACGGCGCGGCCCCCCTGGACGTCGATGTCCAGCAGCACGTTCTTCCCTGCCGCCAGCGAATTGTCGATCTGGGCGCGGAGGGTTCCGTAGAGTTCCCCATGCACCTCGGCCCATTCCACGAACTCACTTCGCTCGACGCGGGCGCGGAAGTCGGCGCGATCCAAGTAGAAGTAGTCCGTCCCCTCGACCTCGTGCTCGCGCCGTGTCCGGCTGGTGGCCGATACGGAGTAGACGAGATCGGAGTGGAGGCGCATGAGTTCGTGCACGAACGTGCTCTTCCCCGCGCCCGAGGGGCCGGAGATGACGATCACGAAGCGGCGATAGCCGGCCGTCAGGACGGCTTCGTCGTCACTCGATGTTCTGGACTTGTTCCCGGATTCGCTCAAGTTCCTCTTTCACCTCGACCACCTGCTCCACGATGGCGAAGTCGTTCGACTTCGACCCGATCGTGTTGATCTCGCGGTTCATCTCCTGGAGCAGGAAGTTGAGCTTCCGGCCCGGAGTCGATTCCTCGTTCAGGTAGCGGCGGAACTGAGCGCAATGCGCTTCCAGCCGGACGCACTCCTCGGTGCAGTCGAGGCGGTCGGAGAGAAGCGCGATCTCCTGCACGACACGCTCCTCGGGGAAGTCGTAGCCCTCCAGCAGCGTCTTCACCCGCTCGCGCGTCTTCTCGAAGGTCTCGCGAACGCGCTGCGGGGCCCGTTCGCGCACGGTGGCCACGCGGGAGCGAAGCCCCTCCAGGCGCTCCTCGAAATCGCGCTTCAGGTGCTCGCCTTCCTGTTCCTTCATGCGAATAAGATCGGCGGTCGCCTGCTCCACGACGGTACGGAGGAGCTTCACGTAGAACTCGGGATCGCGGGCCGTCTCCTGCCAGACGAAGATATTCGAAAGCGCCGCGAAGGCGTTCACGTCGAGGTCGCCTTTCAACTGGTAGGCGCTCTTCGCCTGGTTCAGGAGCTCCAGGTATCGCTCGGCGGTCTTCCGGTCCAGCGTCAGCGTGCCGCCCGGTTCCTCCGTCTCCTCGCCGTCGTTCCCCCAGGTCACGACGAGCGAGAGCTTTCCGCGCGTCATCTTCTCCTGAACGATCTTCCGCGCCTCGGCCTCGTACGCCGCCAGCGCTCGCGGAAGCCGCGCCGAGAGCTCGCAAAAGCGGTGATTCACCGAGCGGAGCTCGGCGGTGAGTCGGAGTCCCTCGGCCACGGCCTCGCCGCGGCCATAGCCCGTCATGCTTCGAAGCATCGTCGTGGGTCGCCTTTTCGGGGAATAGGTTGAAGTGAAGCCCCACTCTAAGCCCGAGCCGGGCGTCCGTCAACGCGCGCGCGCCCGCGCCGCGCCGCTGGGGGCCTCCCCTCCGCGGGAGTTTCCCGTTGACCCCGCGAGCGCCCGCTCCCTAACGTGGCCCGCATGCCGCGCTGGCTCCTCGTACTCCTCGCCCTACTCGTCCTGGCCGCCGCCGTCGTGCCCTATGCCCGCACGCTCGACGCGCAGTTCGTATGGGACGACACCTTCGTCATCGGCCCTCAGCTCGACGTGCGCGCTCCTTCCGACCTGGCCCGGCTCTGGAAGACCCCGTTCGACCAGTTCCTGAAGGACGAGGCGATGACACGAAACTACTTCCGCCCGGCCGTGCTCTATACGCTGGCGCTCGATCGTGCGCTCTACGGAGAAAACCCGCGCGGCTTCCATCTCACGAACGTCGTGCTCTACGCCGCCGCCTGCTTCTTCCTCTGGCTCTTCGCCTGGGAGCTCTCGGGCCGGCCGATTGCCGCGGCGCTCGGCGCGGCGCTCTACGCGCTCCATCCGGCGCACCCGGAGAGCGTCGCCTTCGTCTCGGGGCGGACCGACGTGCAGAGCGCGCTCTTCCTCTTCGCCGCGCTCTGGGCCGCCGTCCGCTTCGGGCCGGCGATTCGGAATCCCTGGATGAAGTTGGCGCCCGCGGCGGTGCTGCTGCTCCCGGGGCTCTACGCGAAAGAAGTGGCGCTCTTCGGGGCGCCCCTCCTGGCGCTGGCGCTCTGGGTGAAGGAGCGGCGCCTGGCCGGCCGCGATCTCGCGCGTGCCACGGCCCCGGTCGCCGCCGTATCGGCGCTCTATCTCGCCACGCGCTTCCTGGTCCTCGGGTCGAACCCGATTCCGGCGATCTCACCAGTCGAAGGGGCGGCCGCCCAGATCTTCACGAGCGTCGCGGTGGTGGCGCGCTACCTGCCGCTCCTCGTCACGCCGATTCACCTCTCGGCGCGCCACGAGATCGTGGAGGTGCATGCGCCCGACGCCGTCTTCGCGGCGGGGCTTCTCATCCTCGCGGCGATCGCGGCGGGGCTCTGGATTTTCCTTCGCCGCCGCTCCACCTGGAGCGTGCCGCTCGCGCTCTTCGCGGCGACGCTTCTACCGGTCTGCTACGTGAAGCTCCTCTCGGGCGCCATCGTGGCGGAGCGGTTCCTCTTCATTCCGAGCGCTGCGCTCGCGGTGGGGATCGCGCTCGCGCCCGCCGCGCGGAGCGGCCGGTCCGCGGCGCCATCCACCGGGAAGGCGAAGCCGAGGAAGGAGCCGATCGCGGGCGACGCCGGTAGTGGCTTCATCCTGGTCGTGGCCGCGCTATCGCTCTGGTTCGCCATCCTTCTCTGGCCGCGCGTCGCCATCTGGCGGGACGAGGGAACGCTCTTCGGTTCGATGCTCCGCGATTCGCCGGAGTCGCCCCACGTCCACGCCATCATGGGAGGGTTCCAGTACCGGGCGCGCGACCTGGAACGAGCGGCGTATCACTATCGCCGCGCCATCGCCCTGGCGCCCGACCGTGCCGAGGAACTGCTTCTGAACCTCGGCGCCGCCGAGGACGAAATGGGCCAGAGCGATTCGGCCTTCGTCCACGTGCGGCGGCTCAATGCGCTTCGGCCCGGCTACGCTCCCGCCTGGTACGCGCTCGGAAATCTCTACGTCCGCGTCGACAAGTCCGACTCGGCCGTGGCTGCTTACCGAGAAGCGCTTCGCCTCATGCCGAACCTCGCGCAGGCGGAGAACAACATGGGCGCGGTCCACGAGCGGCAGGGGCGCTTCGAGGAGGCGCTGGCCGCCTACCGGCGCGCGCTCCTGGCGCTCCCCGGCTATCCCGACGCGACGAACAATCTCAGGCGCCTGAGCGCGGAACTCGGACGCCCTTCCGGTCTCGACTCGCTCGCCGGACGGGCCGGCGCTCCCCCGGCCACCACCGGCACGGCGCGCTGACCGGCACCCCCATGCCCCACGACTTCGACACGCTCCACGGCCGGCGCCTCACCGGTGTTGTCCCTCTGGGCCCGCGCGCCATCGCGCTCTCGTTCGACGGACAGCCGCGCGCTTTCGTCTGGATCTTCCTCGAGCCGAAGCGCGCGACGCTGGCGCTCGCCGATCGCATGCCCATCTCGCCCGACCCGCGCGGCACGCCCTACGGCGGACTGGAGCGCCCGATGCGCGGACTGCGCCTCCTGAACGCGGATGCCTCCGATGGCGCGGCGGGGCGAGTCCTCTTCTCGCTCGCGGCGCCGGGAGACGGCGCGGAAGCGAGCGTGGAGACACATCGACTGGCGCTCTCCGCGGAGGGCCCACGCATTGTCTTCTCGCTACGGCTGGCGGAGGAGGATCGAGTGCTCTGGGCGCTCGACCGGCGCGAGGAGGAGGAAGCCGTCGGCAAGGGAGCGGCGCCAGCTGCGCCGGTGGGGACCGAAGCGCCGGCAGCGCCGGCAGCGCCGGTGTCGATGGCGCGCCCCGCCGCGATCGTGCTGATCGAGCATGGCGACGCGCCCGCCCTGGAAGGGTTTCGGGAGCGGATCGAGAAGGCGTTCCGGGAGGACTTCCACCGAACGCTCGACCGTCTCCTCCGGGAGTCGGAGCGCGTGCTCCGCCGGCGGGAGGTTGCGCTGGAGGGAGACAAGAAGGCGGCCGAGGATCGTCTCCTCGACCGCCGGCGGGGGGAACTGCTGCTCACGTACTACAAAGACATTCAGAGGGGGGCGAGCCACGTCGAACTCCCCGATCCGTACGCGGACTCGCCGGGTGCCCGGGTCCGTCTCGTGCTGGACCCGGCCCTTTCCCCTCAGGACAACGCGGCGCGGCTCTTCCAGAGGGCCAAGAAGGGCGAGCGGGGTCTATCGCTCGTGATGCGTCGCCTCTCCGAAACTCGGAAAAATCTCGCGGCTTCCGCCGACGTTCGCCGCGCCGTCTATGACTTGCCGCCGAAGGAAGCGCTCGCGTCTCTCGACGCGTTCTTCAAGGGGGCGGCTCTCGATCTCAGTGCACGGGGCGAGCGACAGGGGAACCGTTCTTCACGGCAATCCTCCGCGCCGCCCCGTGCGGAACGTCCAGAGCACCGATCTCCAGGGGCGCACCGTTCGATCAGGCCAAGGACGCTTTTCACGAGCGATGGGTGGACGATCTGGGTCGGTCGA
>JANNMC010000105.1:0-2007 GCA_031397435.1 Candidatus Eiseniibacteriota bacterium | reverse complement strand
GATCGAGATCGCGGCGCGCATCTGGTTCCAAGGCAATGACTTCGATGACCTCGACGAAACGATCAGCTTCAACACGGAAGGCATCTTCGTCGGAGATGGCGGCGTCGACCTCGTTTTGGAGAACAACACCTGCAAGGGCACGCGGGTGTGCCAAGAGGTCTACAACGGCGCGGAAGGGGTAGTCACTGCGTACAACTACATGCGCCAGAACCAATCCCTGTGCGAACGCGCGTATATGAACCATGGCCATTATGTCCGCGAGACGCTCCTCGAGGGCAACGACGTGGACTGCGAGGTGATGCTGGCGGACTCGTGGTGGGGCCGGAACGGGCCGCGCATCACGGCCTACCGAAACCGGAACGTCTCCAACAACTGCCGGAACCGAGATGGCTTCACCGTCAACGAGGACGGCAACGCGGGTTGGTTCGCCGCCGAGGCGTTGAACGTGATCGGGAACTCCTCGGGGCAGTTCTACGCCTCGCCGATTCAGAGTTCGCCGGCCTGTCCGGCTTCGGTGAACGGATCGGCGAACTACGCCTCGCTGGTGGATTCGCCCTGGCTCGAGAAGAACGCCTGGCGCGTTCCGGGAGGCACCTTCGACGCAGGCACGGGCAACAACCGCAGCTGCGGAACAGGTCCGAACGACGCGTGCCCCGGCACGAACTTCAACACCGCGGCGCCGCACGCGAGCTGGAGCGGCAACTATCCGACCTCGCTGTATCGCACCTCCGCGCCAACCTGGTGGTGTCAGGAAGCGTGCGCGTGGAGCGCGCGTGGAATCGGCGCGTTCGGCGACGACTTCAACGCGGGCGTGTGCAAGCTGCCGGCGCAGCTCCGCTCGGAAGGGCGCACCTGCACGCCGATGAGCGGATCGCCGCCGCCGCCGCCCGGGCCAACGCAAGCGCCCGCCGCGCCGACGCTCTTGTAGTCCACTGACCGCTCGCTGTTAGGGCACGGACTCGTGCGTCGAATTTCCGTAAGCTCGCCCCTTCGCGCTCCGAAGAGACGAGCGCATCGGGGGTGCGATGAGACGGTCGATGCGGCTCGCATGGCTGGCGAGCAGTTATCCGCGCGCCGTCGACACCGCGGTCCGCAACGAAGTGACGGGCCTGCGCGAGCGCGGCCATGTCGTGCGCACTTACGCGATCCGGCGCACCGAGCCGAGTCAACTCACGAGCGATCTCCATCTGCGCGAGGCCGCGAGCACGGTCTATCTGTTCTCGGGTCACATCCGCACTGCGCTGTTCCGCTCGCTCGCCCTCCTCGCGGGCTCGCCGGCTCGCTGGTTCCGCGCTGCGCGCCTGGCAGTTCACACGCACCCTCCGGGCTTTTCCGGCTGCGTCCGGCAGCTCGCCTATTTCCTCGAGGCGTCGGTGCTCGCTGACCAGCTGAGCCGAACGAACGCCGAGCACCTGCACTGCCATATCGCCGAGAATCCGGCCTCTGTGGCGATGCTGGCCTCTGAGCTGTCGGGCGTTCCGTGGAGCATGACGGTGCACGGGCCCTACGAGTTCCGCTCGATCGAGGAGTGGGCGTTGCCCGAGAAGCTGCGGCGCGCGTCGTTCACCGTGTGCATCACGGAGTTCACGCGCAGCCAGTGCATGATGTTTTTGCCGCCCGAGGAATGGCGCCGGCTCGAGGTAATCCGCTGTGGCCCCGATCCGGCGTTCCTCGCGAACGAGCCGCCGCCCTTCGCCGACACGCGCCTGCTCGTCTGGGTGGGACGCATCTGCGAAGAGAAAGGCGTGCCCATCCTGCTCGAGGCGCTCGCCGAGCTCGCACGCGAGCAGCGCGATTTCGCGTGCCTGTTCATCGGCGACGGCCCGCTGAGAGGCTGGCTCGAACGGCGTGCCGCCGAGCTCGGCCTCACATCGCGCATTCGCATCACTGGCTGGCTCAACGGGGAAGCCGTGCGCAAGGAGCTCGCCGGCGCCCGCGGCATGGTGCTTCCCAGCTTTGCCGAAGGACTGCCCGCCGTGTTGATGGAGGCGCTCGCGATCGGGCGGC
>JANNMC010000100.1:0-11653 GCA_031397435.1 Candidatus Eiseniibacteriota bacterium | reverse complement strand
AGGGCTGGAGAAGCTCCGTGCGAGCGGGATCAGGCGCGGGTCAACTCCTCCGCGAACGGATCTTCACCGACGAGCGTCGAGAGATCGCTGCTCCACGGAAGCTGAATCCAGAGCATGGAGCCTCCGTCCGGTGTGGCGCCGGCGCCCACGGTCCCGCCGTGCAACTCCACGAATCGCTTCGTGAGGTGAAGTCCGAACCCCACCCCGTTCCTCGCGCGCTTCTGCTCGTTTCGCGCCACGACGTCGATCTCGAAGATTTCCGCCGGATCGGCCGCATCGACCGCCGGTCCCCTGTCGAGAACCGTGATGCGGACATCGCCGTCTCCCATCAGGGTCGCGATCGTCACGCGGCTCTTGGGAGGTGAGAAGAGGATCGCGTTCCGGAGCAGGTGAGTGATGGAATGCCGGAGTTTCGCCGGGTCGAGGTGCTGGCTCGGGATATTCTCGTCCAGCGACGCCTCGAACACGATTTGCTTCGCCGCCGCCAGAGGACGAACCGCCTCGACGGCCTCCTTCACGACGTCGTTCATACTCGCGATTCGCAATTCGAGGACATACCGTCCCATCTCCAGCCGCAGGAGGTCGAGCACGTCGTCGACCAGCCCCATCATCCGCTTCGCCTCGGCCCGGACGCGCCCCGAGAACTCCCTCCGCAAGGCAGGCGTCATCCGCGCATCGTCCTGATCCAGAACCTCCGAATACGCGACGATGGAGGTGAGCGGAGACTTGAGTTCCTGGCCGGCGGATTGGAGAAGCGAATCTTGAAACGAGCCGGCCACGCTGGCCTCGACGGGAGCCGCGACGGCCGCGACCGCCGCCGTGCTTTGACGGAGCGTGGCGGCTCCGCGCGCGCGTTCGATCACCGGGCCGACGTTGTCGGCGAAGAGCTGCGCCACCTCGCGATGTTCGGCCCGGAACGGCTCGGCCGACGCGGAGCGCGCGATCTGGAGGACGCCGACGCAACGCTTGTCCGCTTGAATGGGAACGAAGAGGACCGAGCCGGAGTCGGCGCGCGATGCGAGAAACTCGGCGAACGGGACGCCCCGGTCGCCCGCCACGAGGAGAATCGGCTCCCGGTGCCGCGCGCACCAGCCGACCGGTCCCTCGCCATACGGAATCTCGAGCTGAGGAGGGCGGGGCGTGAGTCCGAACGATGCCATGCAGTGAAGCGCCTTCGTCTCGCGGGAGAGAAGGAACACATCGACATCGTGCGCGTGAAGGGTGCTTCCGATCCGGCGCACGGTGATTTCGAGAATGGTCTGGAGCGGGAGTTCCATGTGAAGGCTGTTGCCGAGCTGGAAGAGCGACGTCAGCTCCGCCAGGCGGCTCTTCGACTGCTCCAGGTCCATCTGGTCTTGAACCATGCGGCGGCGCATCGTGTTGATCTGCATCTGCTGGTAGATGAGGTTCAGTGAAAAGACCGCGGCGAGTCCCAGCAGGCCGACGACGAGGCTGAATCCGCCGTCCGCGGGAAGGACCCCCTCCAGCACCCCCGCGCGGACGAGCGAGAGGAGCAGGAGCGGAATGGTCACGCTGAAGCCGAGGATCATCAGGATGGAAAGCCCGATGAGCCACCACGTCTTCGATTCGATGCGGGACTGGAGCTTGTCGGTTGGCCTGGCAGCCACGTTGTCTCTCCCGGTTGGCGCTCGGTCGCGGCGGTCGCGGCCGAGGCACCAGAAGTATCGGCAAGCGGCGCATGAACCTATAGCCCCCTGGGCTCCGCCCGTCGTACCCCCTTTCCCTCTGGGACGGAAGCGGTTAGAGTGACATCCCCATGAGCGTTCTGAAGAGTCATCTCAAGACCTCCAGCGACGAGTATCGCAGGAATAAGGCGCACCACGAGGGTTTGGCGGCTGAACTTCGCCGCCGCCACGAGGCGGTGCGGGCGGGTGGCTCCGAGCAGGCCGTCGCGCTTCATCGCGGACGCGGCAAGATGCTGCCGCGGGAGCGGATCGAGCGGCTCCTCGACCCCGAAACCCCGTTCCTCGAATTCTCCGCGCTCGCCGGGGGCGGGCTCTACAATGACGAGGTCCCCTCGGGCGGAATCGTCACGGGCATTGGCCGCGTCATGGGGCGCGAGTGCGTGCTGGTGGCGAACGACGCGACCGTGAAGGGCGGCACCTACTACCCGACCACCATCAAGAAACACATCCGCGCGCAGGAGATCGCGCTCGAGAATCGGATGCCCGCGATCTACCTGGTCGACTCCGGCGGCGTCTTCCTTCCGATGCAGGCCGAAGTCTTTCCGGACAAGGAGCACTTCGGCCGCATCTTCTACAACCAGGCGATCATGTCGGCGCAGGGAATCCCGCAGATCGCGGCCGTTCTCGGCATGTGCACGGCGGGCGGCGCCTACGTCCCCGCGATGTCGGACGAGAACGTGATCGTGCGCGGCACCGGGACGATCTATCTGGCCGGTCCTCCGCTCGTGAAGGCGGCGACCGGGGAAGAGGTTTCCCCCGAGGAACTCGGCGGCGCCGAGGTGCACTCGCGCGTGAGCGGCGTCACGGACCACATGGCCGCGACCGAGGAAGAAGCCCTGGCGACGGTGCGCGACATCGTGGAGCGGTTGGGGACGGTAAAGCGCGTGACGCTCGATCTGGCCGAGCCGGAAGAGCCGCTCTACCCGGCCGAGGAACTCTACGGCGTCCTCCCCACCGACACGAAGCAGCCGTACGACGTGCGCGAAGTGATCGCGCGGCTGGTGGATGGGAGCCGGCTCCACGAGTTCAAGTCCGAGTACGGCATGACGCTCGTCTGCGGCTTTGCGCGCTGGATGGGCTATCCGGTCGGAATCGTCGCCAACAACGGCGTTCTCTTCAGTGAGAGCGCCTTGAAGGGCGCGCACTTCGTTCAACTCTGCTCGCAGCGGCAGATCCCACTGCTCTTTCTCCAGAACATCACTGGCTTCATGGTGGGGAAGCGCTACGAGGCCGGCGGAATCGCGAAGGACGGCGCCAAGATGGTGCAGGCCGTCGCGACCGCGGAAGTTCCCCGCATCACGCTCATGATCGGCGCGTCGCACGGCGCCGGGAACTATGCCATGTGCGGGCGCGGCTACCGGCCCCGATTCCTCTTCACCTGGCCCAACTCCCGCATCTCGGTCATGGGGGCGGAGCAGGCCGCGGCAGTGCTGGTTCAGGTGAAGCGCGATCAACTGGCGCGTGATGGCAAGGAACTGACGCACGACGAGGCCGAGGCGATCGCGAAGCCGGTGCTGGAGAAGTACGAGCGGGAAGGGAGCCCCTACTATGCGACGTCGCATCTCTGGGACGACGGAATTGTCGACCCGGCCGAGACGCGCGCGGCGGTGGCGCTCGCGCTCTCCGCGGCGCTCAACGCGCCCGTGACGAGAGGGCCTTCGCCCGTCTACCGGATGTAACGCCTACCCTGCGCGACGAGGAACACGATGGCCGCGACTCCCCCTTCTAGAATCCACCTGGCTCGTGACGGCGCCATCGTACGGCTGACATTGGCCCGGCCCGAGGTTCGAAACGCGTTCGACGAGGTGCTCATCGGCGAGTTGATCGAGGCGTGTGCCTCGCTCCGGGCCGAGGCGGAGCGGGACCCGGGAGCGGCGCCACGCGCCGTCGTCGTCACCGGCGAAGGGGCCGCCTTCTGTGCCGGCGCCGACTTGAACTGGATGAAGCGGAGCGCCGGATTCACGCGCGAGGAGAACGAGGGCGACGCGCGACGGTTCGCGGGGATGCTTCGCGGGCTGGACGAGTTGCCGATTCCCCCGATTGCCCGCGTGAACGGCGTCTGCCTTGGCGGCGGGATGGGGCTCATCTCCTGCTGCGATAGGGTCGTGGCGCTCGGGGGCGCCGACTTCGGTTTTACCGAAGTGCGGCTCGGGATTGCCCCCGCCGTGATCTCGACGTTTGTCCTTCCGAAGATCGGCGCGGCTGCCGCTCGCCGCTACTTTCTGACCGGTGAAATCTTCAAGGCGCCCGTCGCGCGCGATCTCGGGCTGGTGCACGAGGTCGTCGCGAACGAAGCCGCGCTAGACGCTGCCGTCGCAGGGCTGGTGGAGGCGCTGCGCGGAAACGGCCCGAACGCCGTGGCCGCGGCCAAGCGGCTGATTCGCGAAGGACTCGCCCTCACGCGCGACGAGTCGATCGAGCACACGGCGCGCGCGATCGCCGGGCTCCGGGCATCGCCCGAAGGGCAGGAGGGGCTCGGGGCGTTCCTCGAGAAGCGCCGCCCTTCCTGGAAGAAGTGACCCCCGCGCGGGCCGATCTCGCACGGCCTTCGGCGCCACGCCACTTCAAGAAGGTCCTGGTGGCGAATCGCGCAGAGATCGCCGTCCGCGTCTGCCGCACGCTCCGCGACATGAAGATCGCCTCCGTGGCCGTCTACTCCGAGGCGGATCGTGGCGCGCACCACACGCTCGTCGCCGACGAAGCGGTCTGCATCGGTCCGCCCGCGCCCGCCGATTCGTATCTCAACATCCTCGCCCTCCTCGAAGCAGCTCGCACTACCGGCGCGGAGGCGATTCACCCTGGCTATGGGTTCCTCTCCCAGAGCGCCGCGTTCGCGCGCGCCTGCAAGGAGGCGGGGCTCGTCTTCATCGGCCCCTCGGCGGAGAGCATGGAGCTCCTCGGCGACAAGGCTTCCTCGCGCCGCGCCGCCGAGCGATCGGGAGTGCCCATCATCCCCGGCGTCGAGGGAGTTGCCCGCGTGGACGACGCGCTACGCGAGGCAGGGAAGATCGGCTATCCGGTCCTCCTGAAGGCGGTCGGCGGAGGCGGAGGACGCGGCATGCGTCGCGCCGGCGATGCCGCCGAGTTGCGCGGCGCCTTCGAGAGTGCCCGGCGCGAGGCCGAGACCGCGTTCGGCGACGATCGCCTCTTCCTGGAAAAGCTGGTCTATCCGGCGCGCCATGTGGAGATACAGATTCTGGGCGACGGCACCGACGCGATCGCGATCGGCGAGCGCGAGTGCAGTCTCCAGCGGCGCTATCAGAAGGTTTTGGAGGAGTCGCCCTGCTCCATCCTCTCGGAGAAGACGCGTTCGGCGATGGAGGCCGCAGCGGTGGCGCTGACGCGTGAGGCGCGCTATGCAGGGGCCGCCACGGTGGAGTTCCTCCTCGGACCGGACGGCGGTTTCTACTTTCTGGAAGTGAACACCCGGCTCCAAGTGGAGCACCCGGTCACGGAGATGCGTTCGGGCCTCGACCTCGTGCGCGCGCAGATCGAGATCGCCGCCGGGGGGCCGCTGCCGAAGAAGCCGGCACTCCAGGGGCACGCCATCGAGGCGCGGTTGAACGCGGAGGATCCGTACCACGGCTATCTCCCGCAGACGGGAAACGTCCTGCTGCTCGAGTGGCCCGAGGGTGAGGGCGTGCGCGTCGACGCGGGAATCCGCCGCGGCCAGCCGGTCCACGCGCACTACGACTCGCTCCTGGCAAAGGTCATCGCGCATGGCCGAGACCGCGAAGAGGCACGCCGCCGGCTGATCGCGGCGCTCGAATCGCTCGCGCTCCTGGGCGTGACGACGAACCAGGCGTTTCTGCTCGAGCTGCTCGAGGATCGTGCCTTTGCGTCGGGAGAGACCTTCACGCACACGCTGGAGTCACGCGCGTGGCCGGGCCCTGATACCGTTTCCGACGAGGCGCTCCTCGCGGCGGCGGTCGCGCTCCTGGCGCCCCCAGACGCCTCGCGCCTCGGCCGTGATGACGCAGACCGATACTCGCCGTGGCTCCTGCTCGGAACCTGGGGCAGGGCGTCCTCATGAGCCGCCGGCTCCTCATTCGATGGAGCGGAAAGGAGATTGAAGCAAGCGTCTCCTTTCGTGGCGGCGGGATGACGCTGAAGCGCGATGCCGTGACGATCGAAGCCGGCTATCGGCGCGATGGCGCGGCGATCACGCTCACGACCGGCGGCGCAGCCCACCGAGCGGTCGTGGCCAAGGATGCTCGAGGGCTCTGGATCTCCTGTCGTGGCCGCACGTGGCTTCTGGTCCCCGAGGGCCGCGAGGGTGCCGCGCGCGGTGCCGCCGACGCCCCCGACGAGATCCGCGCTCCGATGACAGGCCGCGTCGTGTCGGTCGTGGCGGCGGTGGGGATGGAGGCGAAGGAGGGAGACCTCCTCCTGACGATCGAGGCGATGAAGATGGAGTTCAAACTGACCGCTCCCGAGGACGGCACCGTGCTGGAAGTGCTGGGTGCCGAGGGCGACCGCGTCGAACTGGGACAACTTCTCGTGCGATTGAAGCCCGCCGCCGCGGCGGAAGGTAAGTCATGAACGTCGGAATCGTCGAGGTCGGCCCACGCGACGGGCTCCAGAACGAGAAGCAGCAGATTCCGACCGACGTGAAAGTGGCGCTGGTCGATGCGCTCTCCGAGGCAGGGTACGAGGAGATCGAGGTCAGCGCGTTCGTCTCGCCGAAGTGGGTTCCTCAGCTGGCCGACGCATCCGAGGTCTTCGCGCGGATCCGGCGGCGCCCCGGCGTCGTCTACTCGGCACTGGTGCCGAACGTGCAGGGCCTTGACCGCGCCCTGGAAGCACGCGTGGGGAAGGTGGCGGTCTTCACCGCCGCGTCGGAGACGTTCAACCAGAAGAACATCAACGCCACGATCGAGGAATCGATCACGCGCTTCGCGCCGGTCGTCCCTCGCGCCCTCGAGGCGGGGGTTCGCGTCCGGGGTTACATCTCCACCGCCTTCTCCTGCCCGTACGAGGGGAAGATCGAGCCGGCGGCCGTGGTGGCGGTGGCGAAGCGCCTGCTCGACCTTGGTGTCGAGGAACTCTCGATCGGGGACACCATCGGGAAGGCAACGCGGGAGGAAGTCGACGCGCTGCTCGATCGGCTCCTCGACGCGGTGCCGCAAGATCAGATCGCGCTCCATTTTCACGACACGTACGGCAGGGCCGTGGCGAATGCCCTCGCGGCCTATGAGCGGGGAATCACGACCTTCGACGCTTCGGTGGGAGGGGTAGGAGGCTGTCCCTACGCTCCGGGAGCCGCGGGAAACGTCGCGACCGAGGATCTCGCCCTGGCGTTTCAGCGCTCGGGCGCGCCCATCTCCCTCGATCTCGCGAAAGTCAGCGCCGCTTCCGACCTGCTGGCTTCCGCGCTCGGACGGCGGCTGCGGCCCCCCGCTTCGGCTTCGAAGTAACCTTCTTCGCGGCAGCGCGCTTCGCCGAGAGTTTCGCACTCACGACGACATCGGTCTGCCGGATGCGGAGTTCGTGCTTCGAGAGCTCGCTCAGGAATGCCTCGGGTGGGAGCGCCCGCTCCATCGCGGCGACGCCGCGGAATGGAACCTGGCCACGCGCGATCATGAGCGCGGCCGCGGCGGTCGGATAGGCGGTGGTTCGCATCATCGCCGTGATGCCGCGCTTGGTGTCCATTCGGTCGAGCATTTCGAAGGTGATCCGCCGGCGCTTTCCCTCCCGCACCCCTTCCACCACGACGCGCATGACAGCCACGTCGGGCTCGCCCGGGAAGGTCAGCCGTGGCTCGGCTGCGGCAGCGAAAACCGATCGCGGCGCCACCGAGACGCCATCGACGAGAATGGGCGTCTTCCCGAGAAGCCCCAGATCGCGAAGCAGGCGGAGTTTCGCGGCGTGGCCGGGGTAGCGGACCGTCTTGTAATCGAGTGTCTTCAGTTTCCCCTCGTAGCTCCAGGGCATCGTCGAGATGCCTCCCAGCGTCACGAACGCCTCGCAGCGGCCAACCGGCTTCGGAAACTCCAGTTCCTCCAGATCGCCCAGTGTCTCAACCTCCACCCGCTTCCCCTTGCGAAGGACCGTCGCTCGCCCGAGGTACTCGTTCAGGAGGCCGTGCATGGAGAAGACGATCATGTAGTCGAGCGGCGGCTTGGGGCGAAGCGGCAGCCCGCCCACGCGGATGTGGACTTCCTCCGCCTTGTCGAGCCGGGCGATCCCCGCCACGGCCAGGACGTTCGCCAGCCCCGGGGCCAGCCCGCAGTCGGGGACAATCGTGACATTCGCCGCCTTCGCCCCGGCGTCGAGGCGCTCCTGCTCGCGGACCAGGTCGGTGTTCCCGCCCAGGTCGCAGAACGAGACACGAGCCTCGATGGCCGCGCGCGTGAGGATGAGGTTCAGGAAGTAGGGGACGGCCGAGATGACCACATCGTAACCGCGGAGCCGGTCGGCCAGATGCGGTTCGTTACTCACATCGAGGCGCTCCGCGCGAACGGCGGCGTGGCATTCGGGAAGGGTGCGGAGATTCCCGCACACCGCTTCGGCGCGTGAACGATCGACGTCGGCAAGCACCACTTCCGCGACTCCCGCCGCGCGAGCGAGGTCGAGCGCGGCGGCATGTCCCTGGAGCCCGGCTCCCAGGACGAGGAACTTCATGAGGCCCCCTTCGTTTCGGAGGCGCGCGCCCGAGCCCGCTTGAAACTCCACTGGAGCGCGGGCGGCGTGACGAGTGTCGTGACGATGACCATGATGACGACCGCCGCGTAGGTGGCCGGCGTGATGACCCGTTCGCCCGCGATCGTGAGCGACGCGCCGATCGTGGCGAAGATGAGGCCCACTTCGCCGCGAGGTACCATTCCGAGTCCCACCGAGAGTCGGTCGACCCCGCGCTGCAGCACGCCGAACATGCACGCCTGCTTCCCAACCCACGCGGCCGCGGTCAGGGCCGCGGCGAGCCCCAGGATGCGCGGGTCGCCGAACGACGAGAGATCGACGCTGAGTCCGGTGAGAACGAAGAAGATCGGAACGAGGAAGAGCGAGATCGGGTGGAGGAACCACTCCAGGGAGTGCTGCCGGCTCTCCTCGAACGCCTCGAAGATGACCGGCTCGAGCACGAGCCCCGCCGCGAAAGCTCCGACGATAGGCGCCAGCCCGACCTTCGCGGCCAGATAGGAGAGGAGGAAGCAGAAGACAAGTCCCGAAATGAGAAGGACGCCCGGGACGCGGACGCGAGCCGCGAGCCGGAAGAGGGCTGGGGTCAGTGCTTTTCCGGCGCCTACCGCGAGGGCGAGGAATCCGACCGCCTTCGCGGTGATCCAGGCGACTGAGCCGAGCGAGAGCGTGAGCCCCTGATCGGCCGCGGTGATCATGCCGCTTACGACGGCGAGAATGATGAGGCCGAGAACGTCGTCGATGACGGCGGCGCCTAGGATGATCTTCGCCTCGTCGCTTCCCGACTCGCGGATGTCGCGCAGCACGCGGGCGGTGATCCCGACGCTGGTGGCGGTCAGCACCGCGCCCAGGAAGGCATGAACGTAGACCGACTTCTCGGGAAGGAGCCAGGCTCCCATGAGCCAGCCGAGCGCGAACGGCGCGGCGACGCCAAGGCAGGCGACGAGCATGGCCGACGGTCCCACCCGGACCATTTGCGAGACGGTCGTCTCCAGCCCCACCTCGAAGAGGAGAACGATGACCCCCAGGCTCGAGAGGATCTGGAGAAACGTGTCGTGCTTCAGACTTTCGATTCCGTGGAAGCCGATGAGCCCGAGATTTCCAAGCGCGATGCCGCAGATCAGTTCACCCAGCACGGCCGGCTGGCCGAGGCGCGTCGCGAACCACCCGCCAAGTTTTCCCGCGCCGAGGACGACAGCTAGCCCGAGAAGGAGCGGGACGACCGGATCGTCAGGGCCGCCGGCCCACGCGGGCGACGCCACGGCGAAGAGCGCCGCCGCGATGAGCGCCACGCGAACGCGGCGACGCGTGGTTGAAAAGGGCATCCGATTAGCGGAACGGTTCATGAAGAGGGGAGCATACCCCCATTTGAGGCGCTCTGGTAGGATCGGGTACCGGGTCGCCATGCCGTGACGGACCGGTTCTTGGCTCCCCAACCCCCACCGGAGGAACCGTTCCATGCCCCGCCCGCGTTTTCTTCACCTAGGCACCCTTTCGCTTACCCTTCTGGCCGTCGCGGCCGTGGCACTCGCGGCTCCGTCGCCCCCGAAGACCCAGCCGAGCGCGTCGACTCCGCCGGCCGCCTCGGGGGAGCAGCCGGCCTCGGAGAACCGCGCCCTGGCGGAACTCGCGTACAAAAAGGGCTACAAGGTGGCCCAGGAAGCGAAAGAGCTGAAGAAGGAGGGGAAGACAGCGAAGGCCACGGAGAAGTTCGCGAAGGCACTCGAACGGTTCGAGGAGGCGATTCAACTGCATGAGCCGTACGCGGAGGCCTGGAACATGGTCGGCTACTGCTCCAGGAATGTCGGCGACCTGAGACGCGCCTTCGACGCCTACGATAGGTCGCTGGCGATCAATCCGGACTACGAGGAAGCGCACGAGTACCTGGGCGAGGCCTACGTGATGTCCGGTAATCTCGAAAAGGCGCGGGAGCAGCTTGCCTGGCTGGAGGCGAAGAAGTCGGACGAGGCGAAGGAGCTGGCCGAGGCGATCGAGGCGGCGGAGAAGGCTAAGGCCGCGTCAAACAGCACAGCGGCTCCCGCGGCCGAGGTGCCCCCGCCGGCCGCAGCCGACTCCGCGGTGGCCCGCTAGGATTCCGGACAAGGCTTCGGTTCCGCCTGCCGCCGCGGCCTCGGGGGCCTCTAGCGGATCACGATCTTCGAGAGGTTGGTCTTCGGTTTCGGGTAGCGAAGCGGAAGCGATTCGAGTGTCTCGACCATGGCTCTCGCGACCATCGCGTCGCGCGCCCATTTCTTGTTCGCCGGAACGACGTGCCACGGCGCCCACGGCGTGCTGCATTGATTCAACGCATCCTCGAACGCCGCCATATATTGCTTCCAGAGCTTCCGCTCCTCCAGATCCGCCTCCGAGAACATCCAATTTTTCGACGGTTCAGCGATCCGCTCCCGAAGCCGCTTCGCCTGCTCCGCCTTGCTGATGTGGAGATAGAATTTCAATATCGTGATGTTGTTCTCGGAGAGGTGCCGCTCGAACTGATTGATCTGGCGGTAGCGGGCTTCCCAGGCTTCGTCGGGGACCAAGCCGTGCACGCGGACCACCAATACGTCCTCGTAGTGCGATCGGTTGAAGATCCCGATCATGCCACGAGCCGGGACCGCGTGGTGGATGCGCCAGAGAAAATCGTGAGCCTGCTCCTCGGCGCTCGGGACCTTGAACGACGTGACCGCGCAACCGGCGGGGTTCAAGCCGCTCATGACGTGGCGGATCGTGCCGTCCTTTCCTCCGGTGTCCATGGCCTGGAGCACGACGAGGAGGGCGTGGCGGCCGTCGGCATAGAGGATTCGTTGGAGCTTGCGAAGACGCTCGAGGTCGCGCACGAGAGATTCTTTCGCTTCCTCGATCGAATCAAGGCCGCGAGCGTCTTCCGGATCGACATCGCGAAGCCGGAAGCGTTTGCCTGGGCGGAGTACCAAGGTCCCCTTCATACGGCTAGCGTAGCACGGCCAGGGAAAAACGAAAGCGGGGACCGGACGTTGGTCCGATCCCCGCCTCGTGAATCGTCGCGGCCGGCCTCCCCGGAGGGAGCGCGACGTTACTTCAACAGCGTGATCCGGCGATTCACCTCGACGCCATCTTCCCTCTGAAGCCGCATCATGTAGACGCCGCTCGGGAGCTTGTCGCCGTTCAGCTCGACGGTGTGGTTTCCAGCGTTCATCCGTCCGTTCACCAGGGTGCTGACGAGCCGGCCCTGAATGTCGTAGACCCGGAGGGTCACACGGCCTTCGCGGGGAAGTCCGAACTCGATCTTGGTGCGCGGATTGAATGGATTGGGCCGAGCCACCAGGGAG
>JANNMC010000097.1:0-2517 GCA_031397435.1 Candidatus Eiseniibacteriota bacterium | reverse complement strand
GGCCCGAGAGCCTGAGCTTTTCCGATCGCGACATTTCCAACCCCCGCGACAGCCGCGTCGTCTACCGCCAGATCCCCGGCTGGCACGGCAAGTGCACACCCGGCGACCAGTTCCCGGCCTCGCTCTGCGGCCAGAAGCTGATCGGCGCGCAGTACTACAACGCAGGCTTCGGCGGCTTCGCGAACGTCGTGAAGGACCTGCCTTACGAGATCAATTCCGCGCGCGACGCGGACGGCCACGGAACGCACACCTCGAGCACCGCGGCCGGTAACTACGGCGTGCCGGCCTCGGCGCTGGGCAACGATCTCGGCCTGATCAGCGGCATGGCACCGCGCGCGCGCGTCGCCACGTACAAGGTTTGTTGGGGGCGCTCGCCGGAAGGCGGCTGCTTCGGCTCCGACAGCGTCGCCGCGATCGACCAGGCCGTGGCCGACGGCGTCGACGTGATCAACTTCTCGATCAGCGGCACGCGCACGAACTTCCTCGACGCGGTCGAGGTGGCGTTCCTGTTCGCGGCGGACGCCGGCGTGTTCGTGTCGGTCTCGGCCGGCAACAGCGGCCCCGGCGCCACAACCGTCGCGCACCCGAGCCCGTGGGTCACCACGGTCGCCGCGGGCAGCCATGACCGCGGTTACCTCGCGAGCGTGACGCTCGGCAACACCGCCACCTACGGCGGCGCGTCGCTCACGGGCGGCGTCGGGCCGGATGACGTGGTCTGGTCAGCAAACGTCGGCAAGGCCACAGCGAACCCGACCGAGGCGCGCCTGTGCTTCCTCGGCACGCTCGATCCGGCGCTGGTGGCCGGCAAGATCGTGCTCTGCGACCGCGGCGTGAACGCGCGCGTCGACAAGAGCCTCGAAGTGCTGAACACCGGCGGCGTCGGCATGATTCTCCGTAACACCTCGGCGAACTCGCTGAATGCAGATCTGCACTCCGTGCCGAGCATCCACGTCGATCACGTCTCCGGCGCGGCGATCCACGCTTACGTGACGGGCAGCGCGGGTCCGACGGCGACGCTCTCGGGCGGCGCCCTGGTCGTCGCGGCGGCGCCGGATGTGGCGGCCTTCTCGTCGCGCGGCCCGCTGCTCGCGTCGAGCGATCTTTTGAAGCCCGATCTGATGGCGCCTGGCGTCGATGTGCTCGCGGCGTACTCGCCTTCGCCTGCCGGCTTCAACTTCAACTTCCTGTCCGGCACCTCGATGTCGAGCCCGCACGTCGCGGGCCTCGGCGCGCTGCTCAAGCACGCGCGCCCGAGCTGGACGCCGATGATGATCAAGTCGGCCCTAATGACCACGGCTTCGCAGCTGCGGAACACGGGCACGCCCATCGCGGGCAATCCGTTCGGGTTTGGCGCGGGCCAAGTGGTGCCCACGAGCGCGGCGGATGCGGGCCTCGTCTACAACTCAGGCTTCAATAACTGGCTCGCGTTCCTGTGCGGGACGGGTCAGCTCCAGGCCAGCTACTGCCCGTTGATCAAGATCGACCCGAGCAACCTGAACCTCGCATCGATTACGGTCGGCGAGCTGGCGGGTACGCAGACCGTCCCGCGGACCGTCCGCAACGTCGGCGCGGCGGGCACCTACAACGTCAGCGTGTCGGCGCCTGCCGGGATCGACGTGCAGGTGACGCCGTCCTCGCTCACGCTGAGCGCGGGCCAGAGCGCCGCTTATCAGGTGACGTTCACCAGCCAAGCCAGCGCCGTGATCGACAGCTACGCGTTCGGTTCGCTCACTTGGAGCGACGGCACGCACAGCGTGCGTAGCCCGCTGACGGTGCGGCCGGTGGCGCTCTCGGCGCCGGCGTCCGCGAGCTCGACCGGCGGGGCGATCAGCCTGCCGGTCACGTTCGGCTACGCCGGTGTGTTCGGCGCCACTGCGCGTGGCCTCGTGGCTGCGGATACGCAGCCGGGAAACGTCGCCGATGACCCGGCGAACGACATCAACACCGCGCTCGGAAGCGGCGTGGGCGTCACGTTCCACACGGTGACGGTGCCGGCGGGTACGACCTACGCGCGCATCTCGATGTTCGACGCGTTCACGGACGGCAACGACGACATCGACCTGTACGTGTTCAACTCGGCTGGTGCTTTGGTCGGCGAAAGCGGCTCGGGCACCTCGGCGGAAGAGGTGAACCTCGTGAACCCGGCAGCGGGTGCGTACACCGCGGTCGTTCACGGCTGGCAGACCGATGGGCCGGACGCGAACTACACGCTGTTCAACTGGAACGTCGGCACGGTGAGCGCGGGCAACATGGCGATCACGGCGCCGAGCGTCGCGACCGTTGGCGGCACCGCGAACGTGGATCTCACGTTCAGCGGCCTCAGCGCGGGCTCGAAGTACCTGGGTGCGGTCGACTACAGCAACGGTGTGATCTCGATCGGTTCCACGATCATTCGCGTCGATCCGTGATCTGACGCGCTGGGTGGGCACCACCGCCCGGCGCAGTTCTCTTCGCGAGCAGGTGCCTTCTCGCGAAGCGGCGGCGCGCGTTCCCTCACCGGAGCGCGCGCCGTTTCGT
>JANNMC010000076.1:0-1164 GCA_031397435.1 Candidatus Eiseniibacteriota bacterium | reverse complement strand
GCGGCGGCGCCGTCGTTCAAACCGGAGGCATTGCCTGCGGTGACGGTGCCTGTTTTCTGGAAGGCGGGGCGCAGCGACGGCAGCGCGTCGATGCGCCCGCGCCCGGGCTCCTCGTCGAGATCGATGCGCGTGTCACTCCCCTTGCCCGGGACGACCACCGCGCTGATCTCGGCCGCGAACGCGCCGCTCTTCTGCGCTTCGAGCGCGCGCCGGTAGCTCTCGGCCGCGTGCGCGTCCTGCGCCGCGCGCGAGATGTTCCGCTCCTTGGCGCAAAGCTCCGCGCAGTTGCCCATGTGTTGATTCGAGTAGGGATCCCAGAGCCCGTCGTGAACCATCGAGTCGACGGAATCGAGCGCGCCCATGCGCACGCCACTGCGGAGGCCGCGCACGACGTGTGGCGCGTTCGACATCGATTCCTGGCCACCGGCGACGACGATCTCGACTTCCCCGAGCGCGATCGCGCGCGCGGCCATAATCACCGCTTCGAGGCTGGACCCGCAGACCTTGTTCAGCGTTGCGCACGGCACGGAGTCGGGGAGGCCCGCGATCAGTGCGGCTTGGCGCGCCGGCGCTTGCCCCACGCCGGCCGTCAGGACGTTCCCCATCACGACGCTGCGCACGTCGGCGGGCGCGACTCGCGCGCGTTCGAGCGCAGCCTGGATCGCGGTCGCGCCGAGTCGCGGCGCCGACGCCGCAGCGAGCGCGCCAAGAAAGCTGCCGATCGGAGTTCGCGCTGCGCCGACAATCACGACTTCTTGCATCGCTCTCTCCTTCGCTAGATCGCCCGCATCCCCGTGATGTGCTCGCCGAGAATCAGCATGTGCACGTCGTGGGTCCCCTCGTAAGTGCGCACCGTCTCGAGGTTCACCATGTGCCGCATCGGGCAGTAATCATCGACGAATCCGTTGGCGCCGAGCAGATCTCGCGCCATGCGCGCGATCTGGAGCGCGACATCGACGTTGTTACGCTTCGCCATCGACACCATGGTGTGTTCGAGGCGCCCGGCGTCCTTGAGGTTGCCGATGCGGAGGGCGAGCAGCTGGCCCTTCGTGATCTCGGTGAGCATGTAGACGAGCTTCTCTTGCGTGAGCTGCTTGCTCGCGAGCGGGCCGCCATCGACGATGCGCTCCTGCGTGTAACGCAGCGCCTCTTCATAACAAGCCA
>JANNMC010000062.1:0-12539 GCA_031397435.1 Candidatus Eiseniibacteriota bacterium | reverse complement strand
ACCATCGGCATGTAGATCGCGACGCGATCGCCTTTATGGACGCCGAGCTTCTTCAGCCCGTTCGCGAAGCGGTTCACCTCGCGGTAGAGATCCCAGTAGGTGAGCGTGCGGCGGTCGCCCGGTTCGCCCACCCAGACGAGCGCCGCCTTGTTCCGGCGCGGGCCGCGCAGGTGGCGATCGACGCAGTTGTAGGCAACGTTGAGCTTCCCGCCGACGAACCACTTCGCGTCGGGAAGATTCCAGTCGAGTACGGTGTGCCACTTCACGAACCAGTCGAGTTCGGCGGCCCGAGCGGCCCAGAATCCCTCGAAGTCGGCCGCCGCTTCCTGGTAGAGCGATTCGTCGCGAACGTGGGCGGCATTGGCGAAGTCGGGCGCGGGCGGAAACGTACGGTTCTCGTCGAGCAACGCGGCAATGGCGGCGCTCGGTTTCGACGGCTCTGCCGGAGGCTGTTTCTCCCCGGCGGAGGGTCGCTTTTCCTTGGCCATGAACTTCCCCCCGGTATGGAGCGAGACGATTGTTCCTCTTCGGACGGCATCGTACCCGCCACCACGGCGGGAACGCAAACCCCCCGATCGGAGTGACGATTCCGGCCCCCCGGACGCTTGAGGAACCGGTTCCACGGCTCAACAGGTTGGGGTATTATCTCCATGCACCCCAAGATGTTGTGTTTTTCCTTGACCGGCTACGCACCCCCTCGGCTACGGTGCGACGCAGGTTTGTAATTGGCGCCCGGGGCTTCGAACCGGGCCAGCGGAAGGGGGCCGCAGGGAACGCGGGACCCGGGTGAGGGTAGACTCGTAGAGGGGCCGGAGAATGGCGAGGGATCTGGGCAACGAAGGGACGTCGGTCAACGAAGGCATGGCGGTTTTGGAAGGAGCGATGGGCACGAAGGGTAGGAACGAAATCGAGGTCGAAAAGAAGAGCGGCCTCCGCTTCCCGCGCCTCTTCACGCGCGCGGGCGTGAATCCGTTCGACGAAGTCGAGTGGGACCTCCGCTCGGCGGGGATTTCGAACGAGCACGGCAAGGTCGTATTCGAGCAGAAGGACGTCGAGTTCCCGAAATTCTGGTCGCAGATGGCGACCAACGTCGTGACCTCGAAGTACTTCCGCGGCCAGCTCGGCACGCCGCAGCGCGAACGCTCAGTGAAACAGCTGATCGGGCGCGTCGCGAAGACGATTGCCGGATGGGGCCGGACGCAGGCCTACTTCGCGTCGGACCTGGACGCGCAGGCCTTCGAGGACGAACTGACGCACATCCTCCTCCACCAGAAGGCCTCCTTCAACAGCCCCGTCTGGTTCAACTGCGGCGTCGAGACGAAGCCGCAGTGCTCCGCCTGCTTCATCAACTCCGTCGGCGACACGATGGAAGGGATCCTGAACCTCGCGAAGACCGAGGGACTCCTCTTCAAGTGGGGCTCGGGCACGGGAACGAACTTCTCCGCGCTCCGCTCCTCCCGTGAGCACATCGGCGGCGGCGGAACCGCGTCGGGTCCCGTCTCGTTCATGAAGGGCTTCGACGCGTTCGCGGGCGTCATCAAGTCGGGCGGCCGCACACGGCGCGCGGCGAAGATGGTGATCCTGAACGCCGATCATCCGGACATCGTGGATTACATCAAGTGCAAGGCCGAGGAGGAGAAGAAAGCCTGGGCGCTGATCGACGCGGGGTACGACCCGTCGCTGAACGGCCCCGCCTATGCCTCGATCTTCTTCCAGAACTCGAACAACTCGGTGCGCGTCACCGACGAATTCATGAAGGCCGTGGAAGAGGACACCGCGTGGACGACGCATGCGGTGACCGACGGACGCCCCATGGACACGTACAAGGCGCGCGATCTGATGAACATGATCTGCGACGCGGCACATCAGTGCGGCGACCCCGGTCTCCAGTTCGACACGACGGTCAACGACTGGCACACCTGCCCGAACACCGCGCGCATCAACGCGAGTAATCCCTGCAGCGAATACATGTTCCTGGACGACTCGGCGTGCAATCTCGCCTCGGTCAATCTCATGAAGTTCGTCCGCGCGGACGGCGTCTTCGACACGGCCGCCTTCAAGCACGTCTGCGGCACGCTCATCGCCGCGCAGGAGATCGTGGTCGACAACGCCTCCTATCCGACCCCGATGATCGAGAAGAATTCGCACGACTTCCGGCCGCTCGGCCTTGGCTACGCCAACCTCGGCGCGCTGCTCATGTCGTGGGGCATCCCCTACGACAGTGAAGCCGGCCGCGCGGTGGCGGGAGCCCTGACGGCGCTTATGCACGGTCACGCCAACGCCACCAGTGCCCGGATCGCCGCGGCCAAGGGGCCGTTCGCGGGCTACGAGAAGAACCGCGAACCGATGCTCCGCGTCATTCGCAAGCATCACGCTGCCATCGAGAAGATCGACGCCCGGTACGTCCCGGCCGAGATATTGGAGGCGGCCCGCGCCACCTGGAAGGAGTGCGAGGCGCTCGGCGTCGAGCACGGCTACAGGAACGCCCAGGTGACCGTCATCGCCCCCACCGGCACGATCGCGTTCATGATGGATTGCGACACGACCGGCATCGAGCCCGATATCGCCCTCGTGAAGTACAAGAAGCTCGCGGGCGGCGGCATGCTCAAGATCGTGAACAACACGGTGCCCGAGGCGCTGCGTCGTCTCGGCTACGGGGAGGAAGCGGTGAATCGGATCGTGCGCTACATCGACGAACACGAGACGATCGAAGGAGCACCGGGGCTCAAGGATGAGCACCTCCCCGTATTTGATTGCGCCTTCAAGCCGCGTAACGGCGCCCGGTCGATCCACTACCTCGGCCACATCCGCATGATGGAGGCGGTCCAGCCGTTCATCTCCGGCGCCATCTCGAAGACGGTGAACATGCCGGAAGACGCCTCGTCTCAGGACATCGCCCACGCCTATCTGGAGTCGTGGAAGGGCGGACTGAAGGCGGTGGCGGTCTACCGCGACGGCTCCAAGCGGAGCCAGCCGCTCTCGACCAGCAAGGACGACAAGGGCGCGCAGAAGCCGGTGCTCCAGGTCGTGCCGGCGCCGGCCCTTCCGAAGCGCCGTCGGCTTCCGGACGAACGGAAGTCGATCACTCACAAGTTCTCGGTAGGTAGCCACGACGGCTACCTCACCGTCGGAATGTACGAGGACGGAACGCCGGGCGAGATCTTCATCGTGATGGCCAAGGCGGGATCCACCCTTTCGGGGGTCATGGATTCGTTCGCCACGGCGGTCTCGCTGGGGCTGCAGCACGGGGTTTCGCTGGAACTCTTCGTGAGCAAGTTCGCCCACGTCCGGTTCGAGCCGCACGGCTTCACCAAGAACAGCGACATCCCGATCGCGAAGTCGATCGTCGATTACATCTTCCGGTGGCTCGGCATCAAGTTCCTGGGCCATCACCCCGCGTCGGCCTCGCACGAGGCCGCGAAGGACGACATCTTCGAAGCGGGCGGCGTGAGGCCGGTCGCCGACACTCAGCTCTCGCTCATCAACGGCGGGGCTGACGCGAACGGCGGAAACGGCGGCGCCAAGACGAGGGCCGAGGGGGACCGAGCCTTTGTTTCCGAGACCGATGCGCCTCCCTGCTCCGACTGCGGATCGATCATGGTCCGCCGGGGCGCCTGCTATGCCTGTCTCAACTGCGGTACCACGAGCGGGTGTTCGTGATCGGCTGATCTGGTGCCGCGGCAACGCGGCGTTCTAGCCATCCGAAAGCGGCCCCGGGGCTTCGGCTCCGGGGCTGTTCTCTATTCCGCCGCAAGCCCTTTACAGCCAACCGGTTATGTGGTAAGCTTGGTGTCGTTGGGCGCACCATCCTCTGGCATCGGAGGGAATCCCCATGAAGCCACGCTTTCGCCAGACTCCACAAGCGACACCCTGTCTTATATTTACGCTCCTCGTCCTCCTCGCCGCCCCGCTCGCCTGGGTACCGCGCGCGGTCGGCGCCCCGATCTGCGCCGAGATTGTCGGCTCCTTTGCCAAGGAAGTCGCCTCCGCCGACTTCAACGGCGACGGACTCGCCGACTTCGCGGTCACGGTGGAGCCGAACGCAGTCGCCATTGTGCTTGGTCAGACGGGCCCGCGGCCGACACGTCTTCTTCGAAGCCTTCCGACGGGCGGCTTGGTTGACGGAGTCGCGGCCGGCGACCTGAACGGTGACGGCCACGCGGACCTCCTCGTCACGCAGCCGCTGGGAAACGTCGTCCGCGTCCTCCTCGGCCACGGCGACGGCACCTTTTCCTACAGCGATCCGATCGACGCGGGGCCGGGTCCCTACCGGCCGGTGCTCGGCGACCTCGACGGCGACGGCGATCTCGACGTGGCCGTGATGAGCGGCTCCTCCTCCGTGGCGATTGACGCGCTTTCGATCCTCCTCAACCAAGGGGGAGGTGCGCTCGGCCCCCGCATCGCGATCGATCTCACACCCTACCCGTCGACACAGAACGACATCGCGTGCGGCGATATCGACGGTGACGGCGATGCTGATGTGGTTGTGCTCCGCCGAGGCATCGTACCGGACTTCATCGCGAAGACCTTCGTCCTCGCGCGCTCGAATGGCGATGGCACGTTCACCGTCTCCGCGGCCGTCACCGATGACGTCTCGAGCTCCGCCATCGCGCTCGGCGATATCGATCACGACGGCCGAGCCGATCTGGTGGCGCGGGACGGCGACCTCGGCGTCGGGGGGGTGACACCGCCGCGGCAACTCTCCACCTACTTCGGCCGCGCGGACGGAACGTTCAGCTCGCCGGCTCGAGCACCGATGACCAACTTCTCGCTGGCTGGGCGGTTGCGCCTCGCCGACATGAACGGCGACGGCAATCTCGACGCCGTCATGGCCGCCGGTCCCCTCTTCGCTCCGACCGCCGCCTGCGGCGTCAGCAGCGCGGGGGTCGCGCTCGGGGACGCTGCCGGAGGCTTCATCGAGCAGCCGTCATCGCCGGCGGGGGGCGCGCGTTCCGTGGCGATGGCCATCGGCGACGCCGACGGCGACGGGAACCTCGACCTCGCGATGACGGGCGAGAACTGCGGCACGCTCGTGATCAGCCCCGGGAACGGAGACGGCACCCTCCGCGTCATCTCCTACACGTCGCATCTGGGGCGCGCCTTCGTCGACAGGAACAAGGACGTGATCCGGTTGAACTCGAACAAATCAAATTGGTGCCTGGCGTTCGAGTCGCTCGACGGATCCTTCAGCGTGGCGAGCGACATCATTTCCGTCTCCGTGGTGTCGCCCGGCACCGGCTCGGTCGACGAGATAACGAGCGCCCCCTCGAAGACGATCGTCGTGGGGGACGCCGACAAGAACGGGTTCGCGGACATCACGGTCTGCTTCGCCAAGGATTCCCTGCGCCAGCTCTTCAGCAATCTATCCGGGCGTCAGTCGGTCACGCTCACCGTTCGGGGGAATCTCGCCGGACTCGACTGCCCGGCCGAAGCATCGCTCACCGTCGACGTCATTCCCGGCGGCAACAACGCGGCGGCGTTCGTTCGCCGCGATGCCTCCGGAGAAGCGTGGACTCTCGCGTATCGAGCCGGGGCGCCGGGTACCGCGCGGCTCCGGCTCTTCGACGTGAACGGGCGTCTGGTTCGATCGATCCGGAGCGATGCCGCCGCCTCGGGATGGCGGGAAATTCCGATGGATGGACGAAACGAGCGTGGGCGCCGCTTGCAATCGGGCGTCTACTTCTATCGCTTGGACCAGGGAGCCGAACGGTCGGAGGGGAGATTCGTCATCGTGCGCTGATCGGAGCGGCCCCCGTCTTCACGCTCGAACTCGAGCGGCCCCGGGGCTTCGGCTCCGGGGCCGTTCTCTTTTGGTGCGATCTCCGCTAGGCTCCCCCCATGCTCGAGACGAACCCCCAGTTCGCCATCCTCTGCTTCGTCACGCTCTTCACGATGGTGAACCCGCTCCCTGTCGTGCCGATCTTCCTCTCCGTGACCTCGAAACTCGCCCCGGCGGAGGCGCGACGCGTGGCGCTCAAGGCCACGACCACGGCACTCCTGGTCATGCTCCTCTTCGCGGTCGGTGGGCGATGGATCTTCCAGTTCTTCGGCATCTCCACCGACAGCATGCGGATCGTGGGCGGCATCCTCTTCTTCCTCATCGGCTTCGAGATGTTGCAGGCGCGCCCCACACGCACGAAGCACGACGACGAATCGGTGGCGGAGTACGTGGAGGACATCGCCATCACGCCGCTCGGCACGCCGATGCTCTCGGGCCCCGGCACGATCACCAGCGTGATCCTCCTGATGAACGAAAGCTCCACCCTGGTCCACCGGGCGGAGCTATTCGCGGCGATGCTGGTCGTGGTGGTGCTGACCTATCTGATCCTGGTCAACGGGCAGAGGATCCTGGCCCGCATCGGTTCCAGCGGCAACAAGGTCCTCACCCGCCTCATGGGGCTCATCGTGATGGTCATCGCGGTCGAGTCGTTCTTCGCGGGGCTGAAGCCGATCGTCCGGAGCATGATGACGACCGGCGCCCCCACGCCCTAGTCTCGCGCCGCTAGGGGATCGGCGGCGGCAGAGGCGGCGAATCCGGCCCCTGCGGCCCCTGCGGCGTCGGCTGCTGCGTCGCCGGCCGCTGGCGCTCCAGCGACGGCTTCTGCTCCAGCGATGCCTTGGGCGCGCTCCCCGTCGTCCGTACCGTGTCGCGCCGGCCCCCGCTCCCGATGCCCGCGCCGGCGGGCATCCGCCTCGACCACTCCATCAAGAGCATCACACCCACCGTGCCAAGCCAGAGCTGGATCGGCAGTCCCACGCCAAACCGGACGAAGGGCGTGCGGAGCGGATTGATCGGAGCGCCGGTCGCACCCGCTGAAAGAAAGTCGAGGGCGTAGACGACGATTCCGATCACGGCGAAGAGCGCGCCGCCCCAGCCAAGCCAGACCGGCTGAAGTCCGCGCGCGGTGGCGGCCATGCCGGCCGCGGCGACGGCCGCGAAGAGGAGCACGGCTCCAAGCGCGATCGCGCCGAGTTTCCAGAACCAGTAGAGGCTGAAGAGCATGGTGCCGAGCCCCGGTTCGATGGAGGCTAGGTTCATGATGAAGGGGTGGACGAAGAACTCGGCGCAGAGGAACGATGCCCAGAGGGTGGTGCCGACGAGCGAACAGGCGGTGACGATGGCGGCGGCGCCCGAGGATCCCTTCAGGTGCAGCAGAAACCCGTACCCGGTGAATCCAATCGCCACCAGGACGAACCCCAGCACAAGGGCTGCGTGGAGCATCATCCAGGAGCCCGCCTCCTGCTTCGACAGAATCTCCAGAACTTTGTTCGTCTCGTTGGCCGCCGGAAGCGACGGGTAGAGAAGCAGCGAGAGGGCCACGAGAATCGCGCCAGCGCTGAATCCAACTCCCGAGGTGATCTGGATGGCCCGGATCCGCTCGTCCATGACGTCAGCCATGCGTGGCCTCCTATCCTTGAAGGCGAGGTCGCGGGGCGGACCGGAACGACCGTCCCGAACGACCCTCTTGCAACGCGACTCGGTGCAGGGCACTCTACCGCCGTGACGAAGCGGAAGGAAGCCCCCAAGGGGACGACGCGCCAAGGGCGCCAGACGGGCGGAGCCTCGGCAGGTGCGCCGCGCCGCGCACTCCCCCGCCTGAGCCCCAACGCGCTCGCCGTCGTGGCAGGCTTCGTGGCGGGCCTTCTCTACCTCCCTTCGCTCCTGTACGGGTGGGTCTGGGATGACGCGCTTCTCGCCTCGACGCGGGGAGCCGGGGGTGCGGCCGCGGAGGGATTTCGTCCCCTGCTTGGCCTCCTGCAGCGCGGCGAGTGGATGCTCGGCGCCGGAGGGCCGGCCCTCTCCCACTTCACGAACCTGATTCTCCACGCCGCGGGAACGTGGCTCTTCTTCCACCTGGCGATCCACCTGGGCGCCTCGGCGATGATCGCGTTCGTGACCGCGCTCCTCTTCGGCGCCCACCCGGTTCACGTCGAATCGGTCGCCTTCGTCTCGGGACGCGCGGCCATGATGGCGGCGGTCCTCTCCATGGCCGCGCTCCTCGCCGCCCGCATCCCCGCCGTCCGCGGCCCCGACGGCGGCGGCTCGCGCGCGATCTGGCTGGCCTTGGCGCTCTACGCGGCAGCGGCCTTCACTGATTTCACGGCGACCGTGACGCCGTTCCTCCTCGTGGGGCTCGATCGCTGGGCCTCGCCGCGCGTTCCGCTGATCCAGCGGAGAAACCACTACGCTGGGTTCTTCGCCATCTGGCTCGCGAGCCTCGTCCTTCGCTTCGTCCTTCCGGCGGCACCTGCCGCCACGCTGGCCGAGCGCGGCCTTTCCGCGGGACACGAGGGGATCGCCATCATCCATTCCCTGGGAGCCTACCTGGCGATGCTCGTCTGGCCGAACCCCCTGAACGCGATACGGTCGCTCTCGGCCGGTGCGGCCGCCGTCGCGCCGTGGCTTCCGCTCGTTCCGCTCGCGGCACTCCTGGCGGCGCTCGTCTGGTGGCGGAGGCGCGATCCGCTGGCACGGGTCGGAGGGCTTGTCCTCCTTCTCGGAATCATCCCCGCGCTCCCGCTTCCGGGATTCGGCAGCCCCTACGTGGCGGAGCGGCTGGCGTACCTGCCCTCGGTCGGAATCTGCCTGCTCGCCGCCTCGACCCTCGCGTGGCTCGCGGAGCCGCCGCGCGGCGCCCGCACGGCCGCGACGGCGATTGGCCTCCTGTTGGCCGGCCTTGCTTCCTACGCGACGGTGGTTCGCGTCCCGGTCTGGCGGGACAATGTTTCGCTCCTCCAGGCATCGGCCGCCGCCGATCCGCGCGATCCCGAGCCCTATCTCCGGCTGGCGGAGCACCACGCCTCCATGGGCGATGCCGAGGCGGCGCTCGCCGCGCTCGACCGCGCCATCGAGCGCGATTCCACGCTCGCCGGCGCCTTCTCGACCCGAGCACTCGCCCTCGGTACGCTGGGACGGTGGCCCGAAGCCGAAGCGTCGGCCCGCCGCGCCACGACCATCACCCCCGAGAACGCCGAAGCGTGGGCCAATCTGGGCGACGCGCTGACACAGCAGGGGAAGAGCGCCGAGGCGATCGCCGCGTCGCGCCGCGCGGTCGAGTTGGACTCCACGCAAGCGCTCCTCTGGTACAACTACGGGGTGTCGCTGGCCGCGACGGAAGACGCCGCGGGCGCCGGCAAGGCCTACCAAAGGGCCCTCGCGATCGACTCCACGTACGTCGGCGCCTGGAACAACCTCGGAGCCATCCTCGGCGGCCAGGGACGCTTGGACGAGGCGCGGCATGCGTACGAAAAGGCCGTGGAGCTCGCGCCCTCCTCGCTTCAGGCGCGGATGAACCTCGCGCTCGCGTATCTGCGCTTGGGCGACAAGGAGAGCGCAGCGCGGGAACGAACCGTGATCCAGCGAATGGACCCTGCGGCCGCCCGGCAGCTAGCGGAGTTCTTCAAGGAAATCGACCGGCCGGCCGCTCCGGCGCCCCCGCGCCGTTGACCCTGCTCCCGCGCGCGTGCTAGCGTCACCGTGATGGGCGACACGCTCGACACGCGCTGGTTCGATCCGGCCCGTCTCAATCTCCTCGTTGGCCTCTTCGTGTTCATCGCCTTCCTCGCCATCAACATTCGACGCGCTCATGGTTCCCGCGACGGACTCTTCATCCGGCCGCTGGCGGGGCTGAAAGCGCTGGACGAAGCGATCGGCCGCGCGACCGAGATGGGCCGCCCCGTTCTCTTCGTCCCCGGCATCGGCGACTTGAGCGAGGTCGGAACTCTGGCGGCGATCACCATCTCGAGCCGCGTGGCGCGCCGCGTGGCCGAACTTGGATGCGACCTGCGCATTCCCTGCTACGACCCCGTGGTGGCCGCACTCGTCGACGGAACCACGCGCGAGGCGTATCGCGAGGCGAATCGCGGCGACTCGTTCCGGCCCGGGAGCGTCTACTACGTCAGCGCCACGCAGTTCGCCTACGTTGCCTCCGTGACCGGGACCATGCTCCGGGATCGGCCGGCCACGAACATCTTCATGGGCTCCTTCTACGCCGAATCGCTCTTCCTGGCGGAGACGGGAAATCTCACGGGCGCCATCCAGATTGCCGGGTGCGACCAGGTAACGCAGCTTCCCTTCTTTGTCTGCGCATGCGACTACACGCTCCTCGGCGAGGAACTCTACGCGGCCAGCGCCTACTTGGGGCGGGAGCCGGTTCAGCTCGCCACCATCGCCGCCCAGGACTGGGCCAAGGCGCTTGCCGCCGGCATGGTCGTTCTGGCGATCATCCTCTCGGCGCTGGGCCATCCATGGCTCGGCCGGCTCCTCCAGACCTCGTGAAAGCGTAGCGGCGGCCCATGCGCTTCGGACCCCTCGTCGTCACCTTCCTGACCGGCGCCACGCTCATCGCGATCTTCTTCATCCCGCATCGCGCCGCCCAGCAGACGCAATCGGTCATCTTGGAGTGGGCCGACGTCGTCTACGCGTTCGCCCTGCTCCTGGGCTCGATCTCGCTTTGGCTGGCGCACCAGAAGAAAGTGCAGCAGCGGGGCGAGGGGTGGCTCTACAGCGCGGTGACGCTGACCGCCCTGGCGGGAGTCACGTTTCTCGGCGTCACGCAGGGAGTCGGAGGCGACACGATCGTCGGGAAGATCTACGACTCGGTGAACGCGCCGCTCGCCTCGACCATGTTCTCGCTCCTCGCCTTCTTCATCGCCTCGGCGGCGTTTCGCGCATTCCGCGCCCGAAACGTGGAAGCGACACTCCTGCTCGTCACCGCCGTCGTCATGATGGTGGGCCGCGTCTCCATCGGGGAGTTCATCTGGAAGGGATTTCCGCCCCTGACCGAGTGGCTCCTCGACGTGCCGAATCTCGCGGCCAAGCGCGCCGTGGCGATCGGGGTTGGACTCGGCGCCATCTCCACCGCGCTCAAGATCATTCTCGGCATTGACCGCTCCTACCTGGGGAGGTCCTGAGCCGTGGCCGCGACCCCGAACGGCATCTGGCAGCGGATTCTCGGCATCGATCGCCGCTGGATCTTTGTCCTGGTCGGAGTCGGGACCGTGCTACCGCTCCTCTTCCCGGTGAATCTGCCGGTGACGCCGTCGCCTCGCGTGCAGGCGGCCTACGACGCGATCGAGGCGGTGCCCGAGGGCTCGATCATTCTCATGTCGATCGACTACGAGCCCGACATCATGGCCGAGCTGCAGCCAATGTCGATCGCCGTGCTCCGCCACTGCTTCCGCCGGAATCTGAAGCCCGTGATCCTGACCCTCTACCCGGCGGGTCCGCGTCTCGTGGAGCAGGCCCTCGCCGTGGCGGGCGCCGCCGAGGGGAAGAAGCGCTACGACGACTATGTCTTCCTGGGGTACAAGTCGGGGAACCAGGCGGTCATTCTGGGGCTGGGCGAGAACATCCGGGGACTCTTCCCCCGTGACTTCTACGGTGTTCGCACCGATTCCATTGCGATCATGCAGAAGGTCAACTCCTTCGTCGACTTTCCGCTCCTGATCAACCTTTCCGGATCGTCGATCGCCGACTACTACATCCGCATCGGCGCGAGCCGCTACCACCGCCCGATGATCCTCGGCTCCACCGCCGTCATGGCGACCGACTACTACCCCTACCTCTCCTCGCGTCAGATTCTGGGTTTGATCGGCGGGATGAAGGGGGCGGCCGAATATGAGCGGCTCATGGGCATCGTGGGCGACGCGCGCCGTGGGATGGATGCCCAGAGCCTCGTCCACGTGATCGTCGTGATCCTCGTGGTTCTCGGGAACGTGGCGCTCTTCGCGACGGGCGGGCTGAAGCGGCGGGTCGGAGGCGGCGCGTGAGCCACGACATCGGCACCTGGGTCGCGGCGATTCTGACGCTCTGCGTCCTTTCGTTCCTCTACCGAGACAATCCGTTCTATCGCTTCGCGGAGCACCTTTTCGTCGGATCCTCCGCCGGGTATCTCCTCGCGGTGCAGTACCAAAATGTCTTCAAGCCGAACGTGATCGAGAAGATCGGGCACGGCGAACTCCTCCCCTTCATTCCGCTCGTGCTGGGGATCTTGATCCTCGGACGCGCGTGGGAGCGGACGTCGGGTCTGGCGCGCTGGTCGCTCGCCTTCTACGTGGGTATCTACTCGGGCATCGCCATTCCCTCCTATCTGCAGGCGCAAATCTTCGCGCAGCTGGCGGATGCGGTGAAGCCATTTCAGCCGGGATGGGGCGCGGTCAATTCGGGATTGGTTCTGGTCGGATTCCTGAGCGTTCTCGCTTACTTCTTCTTCTCCGCGCCCCACAAGGGGATTCATGGTTTCAGCGCGCGCACGGGAATCTGGTTCCTCATGGTCGCCTTCGGGGCTTCCTTCGGCTATACCGTGATGGCGCGCGTTTCGCTCCTCATCGCCCGCATGCAGTTCCTGATGCGCGACTGGATGGGGATTCTGCCGGGTGCGTAGCCGGCCCGACCCGTCGCGCTCCCGCGCGATCGCGCCGTCACTCCTGAATCGGGCCGGCTGGAGCGCGATCGCCGTACTTCTCGCCCTCGGCACCAGCCTTTCATCACGAGCCCTCGCAGAACCCAATGAGCCCGCGGCGCCAAACGGAAATTT
>JANNMC010000399.1:0-2200 GCA_031397435.1 Candidatus Eiseniibacteriota bacterium | reverse complement strand
GTCCGAAGCAGCTCCTGCCTCTCCTGACCGAACATTCGATGCTGGCCGACACGCTGAGCCGTCTCGACGGTTCCGCCGAAGCGCGCGACGCATGGGACATAACCGCGCGCGACCTTCACGGCGCGGTCCGCGAGGCGGTGCCGCACGTGCCGCACGCGCATATCGTGGGGGAGCCGGTGGGGAAGAACACCGCGCCCGCCATCGCGCTCGCCTGCTGGTGGATCCGCCACGCGGGGGCGGACGTGGCGATGGTCGTGCTTCCCTCGGACCACCGGATCGAGCCGGCCGCTAAGTTTCGCGAGGAACTGGAACGGGCGGCCCGACTGGCGCTGGAGCGGCGCGTCATCGTCACGTTTGGAATCCCACCAACGCGCCCCGAGACGGGATACGGCTACGTGGAAGTCGGCGATGCTCTTTCAGGGGCGCCGGCATTTCACGCGGTGTCGGCCTTCCGTGAGAAACCGGACCTGAAAACGGCATCAGGCTACCTGGCGGATGGGAAGCACCTCTGGAACGCCGGGATGTTCGTCTTCGCTCCCGATGTGATGCTGGAGGAACTCGCCGCGCACGCGCCGGAGATCACCGCGCTTCTGCCGATGCTCCCCGAGCGTCCGGGGGAAGGCGCGGAGGAGGCGCTGGAGAAGTTCTACGCCGCGGCGCCCTCGATTTCGATCGACTACGCCGTCATGGAGCGCTCCACGCGCGCCGTGGTGGCGCGGGCGGGATTCGCCTGGGACGACCTTGGCTCCTGGGCCGCGCTCGCCACGCCCGATGCCGTGGATGCCGAAGGAAACGTGACGCGCGGGCCGGTGATTCTGCACGAGAGCCGAGGCATCGTTGCCTTCGCCGACGGCGGGCTCCTGGCCACGATCGGCGTGGAGAATCTGATCGTGGTGCGGACGGGCGACGTCACGCTGGTCTGTTCCCGCGACCGCGCGCAGGACGTACGCGCCATCGTGGAGCGGCTGAAGCGGGGAGAAGCGGGGAGGGATGGCTTCCTGTAGCCGCGTGGCGCGTGCACTCCGGATCGCGCTCCTGGGGTCCGCGGCGTTCGCGCTGTTGGCGTGCGTCTTTCCGTGCTCTGCCCACACGGCGCCGCTTCCTCCCGGGGGGCTCGACCCCCGCGAGGAGATCACGCCGGAGGAACTGGCCAGCATCCCGGAACCGGTGCCCACCGCCGCCGGGCCGTCCGCCACCCCCGCGAAACCGGCGCCCAAGGCCGCTGCCGAAGCGCCTGAGCCTCGATCTCAGGGGGTCGCGGTTGGAAGCTCGCCCGGCCCGCCATCGACGCCCACGTCGCCCCTCGAGCCCGATACGAATTCCACGTCCCGCGCGGAGCCGGCGACCCCCGTGGCCGGAGGGCCCTGGATCTGGCGTGTCCAGATTTTGGCCACAGCCGAGAAGGCGCTGGCCGAGCGAGTGGCACGGGAGGCGGCCGAACGCCTCGGGACCATCTCCCGCGTCGACCGCGAGACTCCGCTCTACAAGGTCCGGCTAGGTGGGTTTGGAAGCGAAGCAGACGCGCAGATCTTGAAGGCGAGGGCGGTGGAGATGGGCTATCCCGGCGCCTTTCGGGTCAAGATTCTTGGTGCCGCAACCGATGAATAATCAATCGATTCCGCGTCGCGCTTCGTGCGACGCATGGAGCCACTCGAGGCGGCCGATCGGGCGCTGTCGCTCGATCGTACCGTCGTGTCCCGAGGACCATGCCTGAACTTCGCCGCGATCCTGTCGTCGGCCGCTGGGTGATCATCGCCGAGGACCGGCGCTTCCGTCCCCGCGACTTCGACGGTCAGAAGAATCCACCGACCACCGGGCCCGAACTCTGTCCCTTCTGCCCGGGGCACGAGTCGTTCACGCCGCCCGAACTCCACGCTCATCGCGCGTCCGGCAGTGCGCCGAACGGTCCCGGCTGGAGCACGCGGGTGGTGCCGAACAAATTCCCGGCGCTCCAGATCGAGGGGGAGCTGGACCGGCGCGGCGAGGGGATCTACGACCGGATGAACGGCATCGGCGCTCACGAGGTCATCATCGAGAGCCCCGATCACACGAAGGAGCTTAGCGAGTTGCCGGCCGAGGCGATCGAGCAGGTCCTCCTCGCCTTCCGGGAGCGGATGCGCGATCTCCGGAACGATCTCCGCTTCCGCTACATCCTCGTCTTCAAGAATCACGGCGCCGCCGCCGGCGCCTCGCTGGAGCA
>JANNMC010000366.1:0-15155 GCA_031397435.1 Candidatus Eiseniibacteriota bacterium | reverse complement strand
GGCCCGCATCATCATCACCACCCTGCAGAAGTTCCCCGTGGTGGAGAAGATCGGGGTGGACTTGCCCGATCGGCGCTACGCCGTGATCGCCGACGAGGTCATGAAGCTCGGCATGAATCATCCGATGGGCCCGCTCGCGCTGGCCGACCTGATTGGCATCGACGTCTGTCTCGACATCATGAACGTGCTCCACGAGGGATTCGGCGACAGCAAGTATCGGCCTTGTCCGCTCCTTAAATCGATGGTCGCGGCGGGGCGTCTTGGCCGGAAGTCGGGCCGCGGCTTCTACGAGTACGCATGACGCGACCCACGGCGGCGCGCTCATGAATTTCCAGCTGACGGAAGAACAGGAGATGCTGCGCGCCATGACGCGCGAGTTCGCCGAGGGCGAGATCGCGCCGATCGCGGCGAGGATGGACGAGGAGTGCGCGATTCCGGAACAACTGCGGAAGAAACTGCGCGACCAGAATTTCTTCTCGCTCCTGATTCCCGAGGAATACGGCGGCGCGGGCATCGATAACGTCGCGTATGCC
Source organism: Candidatus Eiseniibacteriota bacterium (assembly GCA_031397435.1). GTDB lineage: Bacteria > Eisenbacteria > RBG-16-71-46 > SZUA-252 > SZUA-252 > SZUA-252. The sequence goes on along the minus strand of JANNMC010000366.1, from coordinate 14,622 downwards.
GTGGTCCTGGAGGAACTCTCCCGGGCCTCGGCCGCCGTCGCGATCACGGTCTCCGTGCACAATTCGGTCGGCGCCGCGCCGATCCAGCTCTTCGGCACCGAGGCGCAGAAGAAGAAGTGGCTTCCGCTCCTGGCCAAGGAGTACCTGGGGGCCTTCGCCCTCACGGAACCGGGTTCGGGATCGGACGCGGCGGCGCTCATTACGCGCGCCGACCGGGACGGAGATGCCTACGTCCTGAACGGGTCGAAGACCATGATCACGAACGGCGCCTTTGCCGACCTCTTCCTGGTCATGGCACGGACAAGCGTGGAACAGAAGCACCGCGGCATCACCGCCTTTCTGATCGAACGGAACACGCCGGGATTGCGGATCGGAAGAGCGATCCACAAGATGGGCCTCCTTGCCTCGGATACGACCGAGCTGATCTTCGAGGACTGCCGCGTCGCCGCGGAGAACCGGCTGGGCGACGAGGGGCACGGCTTCAAGGTCGCCATGCAGGCGCTGGACGGCGGCCGAATCGGCGTCGCCGCCCAGGCGCTCGGCATCGCTCAGGCCTCCATGGACGCCGCGGCGCGGTACGCCAAGGAACGAAGCCAGTTCGGGAAGCCGATCGCGGAGTTCCAGGCGATCCAGTGGATGATCGCCGACATGGCCACCGAGATTGACGCTGCCCGGCTCCTCACCCTGCGCGCCGCGTGGCTCAAGGATTCGGGGCTTCCGTGCGGCCCGCAGGCCTCGATGGCGAAGTTGCTTGCCTCGCGCATGGCGCGCGTCGCCGCCGATTACGCGGTCCAGATTCACGGCGGCTACGGCTACACGAAGGAGTTCGCGGTGGAGCGCTACTACCGCGACGCGAAAGTGACCGAGCTTTACGAAGGCACGTCGGAGATCCAGCGCATCGTGATCGCCGGCTCGATACTTCACCCCAAAGACCGGAAGACCACCAAGTGACCCCGATTCCTCGCTCCAAAGTCGCCGTGCTGAAGACCACGCCCGAAACCGCGGTCGCCGATTTCGGCCGCCTGATGGAACTGGCTGATATGCGCCAGGAACTCGACCCGAAGCGGACGACGCTGCTGAAGATCAACATCTCCTGGCACGTCTACTACCCGGCCTGCTCCACGACCCCGTGGCAACTCGACGGCGTCATCCGGGGACTTCTGGCCGCGGGATTCGACAAGAGCCGTATCCTTGCCGCGCAGAATTCCACGGTCGTCGTCGATCCGCACGTCGGCAACCGGAACAACAAGCTGGAGTCGGTGTTGGACTCGTTTGGGATCCGCTCGGTTTGGCTCAATGACAAGGAGAGCGAGGCCGATTGGATCCGGTACGAGCCGAAGGGGAAGATGCTGGTCCTGAACGAGGTCTATCCCGACGGGCTCATGATTCCGAAGACGCTCATGGGGGCGAACATTGTCCACATGCCGACGTTGAAAACGCACGTCTTCACGGAGATGACGGGCGCCATGAAGAACGCGTTCGGCGGGCTGCTGCATCTGAAGCGGCACTGGACGCACAGCGTGATTCACGAGACGCTGGTGGACCTCCTGACGATTCAGAAGGAGATTCACCCGGGCATCTTTGCCGTCATGGATGGCACCGTTTCCGGCGACGGGCCAGGGCCGCGCGCCATGCGGCTCCGCGTCACGAATCTGATGCTCGCCTCTCGCGATCAGGTGGCCATCGACGCGACGGCGGCGAAACTGATGGGATTCGATCCGCTGACGATCAAGTTCCTGCGCCTGGCGAACGACGCCGGCCTGGGGAACGCTGATCCGCGGAACATCGAACTGGTCGGAGACGACGTCTCGAACGTGAATCTCCACTATGCCCGGAACGAGAACACGTTGGCGTCGAAGGGACAAAAACTGATCTACCACGGGCCGCTGAAGCCGCTGGAGAAGTTCCTGCTCCAGAGTCCGCTCGCTCCGTGGTCCTTCGCGGCATCGCGCGCCTACCACGACGGATACTGGTACCCCTTCGTGGGGAAGCCACGGAAAGCCGAGATCATGAAGACCGGGTGGGGCACGTTGTTCCGCGACGGGTACGAGCCAAAAGGCGCCGAGTAGGCCGGGACACTTCGCGGCAAGGAGGTCGTATGGGAGTGGATACCAGGAGGGCGATCATGGCCGCGTTCGCGCTGCTCGTGGCGCTGTCGCTCGCGGGAAGCGGGCGCGCGCAGGGCGGCGGCGAAGAGCCGATCATGCTTCCGGAAGGCACCCCGGCGGCGCCGCGCCAGGAGGGGTTGCCGGCCGACTCGTACGTGGCCGAGGTAGTCGACTCGACCTTCTTCGTCGGCCCGGCGGAGTTCTTCGCGCTCGATTTGCCAACGAGCGCGCCGGGGATCGAAGGGACGCACCTCACGGGAACCGTGTCCGTGTCGGGCGGCAAGCGCGACATCATGGTGCGGCTCTTCTCGGGGATCGAGTACGATCGCTGGCTGAAGAAGCGCGGGGGGGCTCCAGCGAAGCCGTTCTGGATCTCGCCCAAGGCCCGCACGATCACGCTGGACCACGATCTGCCGGCAGGTCAGGCGGTCGTGCTTCTCCTCGACAATGGATACTCGATCCGGACGCCGAAGCGCGTCCATTGCCAGCTTCAGATCCAGTACCGGCGCCTTGACGGAGCGGCCGTGCCGCGCGCTTCCAGGGCTACCGCTCCGAACGCGACTCCGGCTCCGTCCGCGGGTGACGACGGGGTGCCGACGCCGCGCAGCAACGAGGAAGAGGACATTCCGCCGCCTCCGCCGCCACCGCCCGACAGCGGCGGGAACTAGGGAGGCACTTCGCCCCAGGCGGGCGTTCGCATCAGGAGCAGTTGGACGCCGCCACCGCGGCCCCGAAACGGCGAGGCGTAGTCGTTCGGTGCTTTCACCGCCACGAGCCACGTCCCTTCGCCGAATTCATCGCTCGCGTCGACAATCCCCGTCGTCTCCCACACCCCGCCGGTCCCCTCCGGAATCAATCGCCCCTGCGGGTCGCGTTCCGCGCACTCGGCCAATGGCTCCAGCCGCCGCGTGTTGAAGTCCCAGCGGAGAATCCGTGAAGGGTGGATGCCGCGCCGGCCGGGGCGCTCCTGGATCATGAGCCCGCGATCGTCGCTCTCGAGGTCGCTGGGCCGGTAGAGATCGTCGGCGTCGTCTCCGTCGAGAAGGACGCGGAGCTCCCTCACGACCGTTGGGTCGAAGGCGTCCAGTTCGAGCCGGTAGATCCGCCCGTCGCCGGTGACCGGACGTCCGTTCACCGGATCGATCCAGTTCTCGGCCCCCATGTCCGCGAAGTAGAAGGCACTCGGGTTCCGCCGGTCGGGCGCCGCGTCGCCCAGGCGAGCGAACCGGAGCGCGCCACTCGCCTCGTCCGAGAGTTCCACCGCCGCCGGATCCATGGGATCGCCGGCTACCGAGAAGCCCTGCACGGGGACGAAGCGGCCCGTCAGCGGCCGCGTCTTCCGGACCATCGAGGCGAGCCGCGTAACGGGGCCCTCCCGGGGCGGATCGGCTCGCAGCACGTAGAGCTGGCCACGCCCGCCCAGGAAGTCGGTGTCGCTCGCGGCGAGATACATGTAGAGCTGCGAGCGGCCCGGATCGCCCGATTCCGTGAGGATCGCGATGATCCGGCCGTTCGAGAAGGGGAGAAGGAGTGTCTTCGCGTGGCGGAAGCGGCCAAGCCAGGGTAATGCCGACACGATGCCGCTTCGCACGCTGACCGCGGCCACGACCCCGTGGTTCGGCCCCTGAAGCGAGTTCTCTCCAACCAGGAAGTGGGGCGTCAGAAAACCTTCGCGCGTCGCCGCCAGGGTACCGCCGCTCAGCCGTTCAAAGCTCTCCATGCCGTCGACGATCCAGTCGGCGGAGAGAATTCGCCGCGACTTCTGGTCGAGGAGGAGGCGCGACACCCGGCCGCTGCCTACCCCGTCTTCCCACGACGTGCCGTGCGCCACGTAGATCTCGGCCAGACCGCGACCCACCGGCTGAAGGGCCATGCCGTCGGGCATCGGAAGGAAGAGGAATCCATCGTCCTCCGGCGTGGGAGGCATCAGGGAGTCCCCGACGGTCAGGAGCGGCGTGAAGGAGACGCCTTGCGAGAGCGGCCGGAGGAGCGAGGCCGCTTCGGTCTGAAATCCCGGCCCCGGCCAGGGTCGAAGCTCCGGCCGCACGGCCGCCACCGTCAGCGCCGCGACGCCGAGCAGGAGGGCGATCGTTCCCGGAGCGGTGCGTTTCACGTGCGCTTCCGTGTCAGCACCAACCCCACCATGAGCCCGACGATCGCCCCCGACGCCAGTTGATCGATCAGCTCGGCCAGGACGAAGGGGGCGGGGAAGTCGTACCAGTTCCAGGAGGGGACGCTGATCGACATCCACCCGATCAGGAACGTCATGATTCCGCCCGACACGAATCCGCCGAGCCCGGTGGCGAACTTGGCCAGGAGGAAGGCGGCGACGATGGCGGTGAGGACGTTCGCGAAGAGTTCCTTCGCGAGCCGCGAGGGAGGCATCGGGTCGTCCCCGGTCGGCCCGAGGATCAGGATGCCGTGGGGGACCGGCCTTGAACTTCTCGATGTAGGCCTGCTCGTCTTCCTTCGTCGGCGACTTCGATCTGTCGAGCCAGGGGAACATGTAGAGGCCCGGTTGCGGCGTCGTCTGCTGAATGGCGGGAAGGAGCATGGCTTCGTGCGGATGACCGGTGATGCCCATCTCTCCGATCGGGGTCATCATGTGCTCCACGGCGCCCCAGATGAAGAGCGCCACTCCGGCGGCGATGCCTGCGGCGATGATTCGGCCCATCGGTTCCTCCTAGCGGTTAATCCCCGCTGTCGGGGGTTGGTTCCAGGGAGACGGCAGCGTCGCGTCTCCGTTCGCAGAACTCGACGAGAACTCCACCCAGGGAGCGCGGGTGGACGAACGCGATCTTCGTCCCGTGGCTCCCCTCGCGCGGGGTCCGATCGATCAGCTCCAGCCCCGCCGCGGCGGCGCGCTCGAGAGCGGCCTCGATGTCGCGCACGTGGAAGGAGAGATGGTGGATCCCTTCTCCCCGCTTGCTCAGGAACTTCGCGATCGTCGAGTCGGGGCGAATCGGCTCGAGCAGTTCGATCTCGGTGCCGCCCGCTTCCAGAAACGCGATCTTCAGTCCCATCGAGTCGAGCGTGATCGTGTCGACGTGGCGAAAGCCGAGGCTTCCGGTCCAGCGGGGAATGGCCTCGTCCAGGGAGCGGACCGCGATCCCCACGTGGGCCAAGCCCTGGATCAGCGATTCGGGCGTCATGGCAAAACCTCCCCGCGCATTCCGAGCAGGACCAGGACCGCGAGGCCGAGCGCGATTCGGTACCAACCGAACGGAACGAGTCCGCGGTGGGTGAGGTAGCGAAGGAACGACGTGATCGCGAGTGCGGCCACGATCGCGGCGACGACAAGCCCGGTCAAGAGGGGCGCCGGGCCGCCGAGACCGGGTCCCAGGAGCGCCTCGTGATTCTTCACGAAGTCGTAGAGCGTGGCCATTCCCAGGGTCGGGAGCGCGAGAAGGAACGAGAACTCCGCGGCCGCGATCGGCGTGGCGCCGAGCAGGAGCGCGGCCATCATCGTCGCCAGCGCGCGCGAGGTTCCCGGCCAGAGCGAGAGGCACTGCGCGAGCCCGATGAAGAGCGCCATGCGCACCGGGAAGTCGTCGACCGAGGCGTAGCGTGGCGCCTCGGCCCTCCGTCGGCGCCATGCCTCGATCACGAGAATCGCCACGCCGCCCGCCAGGAGCGCGGCCGCCACGGGACGTGCACCGAAGAGGTGCTCCTTGATCCAGGAATGTGTCAGGAAGCCGAGGGCCGCCGCCGGCAGGAAGGCGACCAGGAGCCGGAGCAAGAGCGCGCGCCCGCGTGGGTGCGGCCGCACCAGTCCCTGCGCCAGGTCTCCGACCCGCGCGCGATAGAGCCAGATAACCGCCAGGAGCGCACCCGCCTGGATCACGACCTCGTAGGCGTCGATGGCGGCACCGGAGAGTCCCATGGCGCGCGCCGCGAGAATGAGATGGCCGGTGCTGGAGACGGGAAGAAACTCGGTAAGGCCCTCCACGGCGCCTAGAATCGCCGCTTCGATCAGGTTCATCGCGGGGGCCTCCGTGGCCGAATGAAAGTCGGTACCGGGGCCGGCGCGCTCAAGCGCCCGGCTGGTACGTCTGGTAGACGCGCCGGAGCGCGTCGCTGATTTCTCCGAGCGTGGCGCCGGCCTTCACCGCGTCGATGACGGCGGGCGCCAGATTGCCGTCACGGCGCGCCGTTTCCTCCACGCGCTGGGTCGCCAGCCTGGCTCCCTTCTCGTCCCTCGCCGCCCGGAAGGCGCGGACACGATCCGCCTGCCTCCGTTCCAGCGCGGGGTCGAGGGCGAATCCCGGGTGCGCCGCCTCGTCCGGATTGCCGAAGCGATTCACGCCGACGATGATCTTCTCACCCCGCTCCACCGCCAGCTGGAATTCGTACGCGCTCCGCTCGATCGCGTCTTGTGGATAGCCCGCCTCGATCGCGCGCACGGCCCCGCCCAGCGCGTCGATGACCTCGATCTCGTGGCGCGCCTCCCGCTCGATCCGATCGGTCAGTTCCTCGATCGCCCAGGCGCCCGCGACGGGGTCCGCCGTGTTCACGGCGCCCGATTCGAACGCCAGGACCTGCTGCGTCCGGAGCGCGGTCGTGGCGGCCTTCTCGCTGGGGAGCGAGATCGCCTCGTCGAACGAATTCGTGTGGAGCGACTGGCACCCTCCCAGCACGGCGGCCATCGCCTGCACGGCGACGCGCGCGATGTTGCTGTGCGGCTGCTGCGCCGTCAGCGTGGAGCCGCCCGTCTGAGCATGGAATCGGAGCATGCGTGATTTCGGATCGAGCGGGTGGAAGCGCTCTTCCATCAGCCGCGCCCAGAGCCGGCGTGCGGCGCGGAACTTCGCGATCTCTTCCAGAAAATCATTGTGCGCGTTGAAGAAGAACGAGAGGCGCGGCGCGAAGGAGTCGACCGGAAGCCCGCGATCGACGGCCGCGCGGACGTATTCGAGGCCGTTCGCCAGCGTGAAGGCGACCTCCTGAACCGCCGTCGAGCCAGCCTCGCGAATGTGGTAGCCACTGATCGAGATCGTGTTCCACTGCGGCACGTCGGCGGCGCAGAATTCGAAGAGGTCGGTGGCGATCTTGAGCGACGCCGCGGGCGGGTAAATGTAGGTGCCTCGCGCGATGTACTCCTTCAGGACGTCGTTCTGGACGGTTCCGGAGAGCTTCTCGCGCGGAATGCCGCGCCGGTCGGCGATGGCGATCACGAAGGCGAGGAGAATCATCGCCGTGGAATTGATCGTCATGGAGAGGCTGACCCGCTCGAGCGGGATCTCCGCCAGGAGCCGCTCCATGTCATCGAGCGTCGCGATGGCCACCCCGACGCGGCCGACTTCTCCCTCGGCACGCGGACCGTCGGAGTCGTAGCCCATCTGCGTCGGGAGGTCGAACGCGACCGAGAGCCCGGTCTGTCCATGGCTCAGGAGATAGCGGTAGCGCTGATTCGATTCCTCGGCGGTGCCGAAGCCGGCGTACTGACGCATGGTCCAGAGGCGCGACCGGTACATGCCAGGGTGGACGCCGCGAGTGAAGGGCGGCTGACCCGGAAGCGCCAGCGAGGCTTCGCCGCGTGGAACGAGATCGGCGCGTGCCACGCTCACGCCTCGTCGGGGGTGACGGTAAGGAGGAGCGCCCCGGTCTCGACCGGGGTCCCCGTCTTCACCGCGATGACGGTGACCTTGCCCGAGAGGGGAGCGGGAAGCGCGTTCTGCATTTTCATCGCCTCGATCACCACGAGCGGGCGGCCTGCTTCCACGATATCGCCGACCGTGGCCAGGATCTCCACCACCAGACCGGGCATCGGCGCGTGGATCTCGCCGCGGGCTGTCTCTTCCTGGCGGCGCCGGACGATCTTGGGGGCGCGCGCGTCGCGTACGCGGTAGGCGTAGCGGCGGCCGTGATACTCCACGACGATCGCGTCGCCCTCGCGTCGCACGGAGGCCTCGACTGGACGTCCATCGACCAGGGCGCGCGTCACCTCGCCGATCTGGCCCACCACGGGCCGCTCCGTCCCATCCAGGTGGACCGCGTAGCCGTCACCTTCGGGCCGGACGTCGACGTCGCGCTCGCTTCCCTCGACGATCTGGCCGGCCGCGATCCGCTCCAGGACGAACTTCATTTCCACCCCCGGTCGGGGACCGTTCGCAGCGGGGAAGTGGCTTCACGCCACCGGCTCGCGACCGCGCTTGGCCCCGCGCTCGCACTGGAATCCGCTGCAGCAGCCGAGGGCGCGCTTCGTTCGAGTGCGGCGAAGAGCGTGGCCAGTGCCGCCGCCTCGCGCTCCTCGCGCACGGCGTCGGGAGGGAGCGCCTCGCGGAAGTGCCGGCTCAGGTAGGCCGTATCGTACGCGCCGGAGATGAACTCCTCCTGCTCCAGGATCCAGCGATGGAACGGAAGCGTGGTGCGCGTCCCTTCGATCACCGTCTCCGCGATGGCACGCCGTGCGCGCGCGATGGCCTCGCTTCGATTCCGGCCCCAGACGATGATCTTTCCGATCATCGGATCGTAATGCACGGGAACCTCGCCTCCGGCGCGGACCCCGAAGTCGCATCGGACGTACGGCCCGGAGGGCAGGATCAGCCGGCGGATCGTCCCTGCCTGCGGAAGCCACCCGTTGTCGGGATCCTCGGCGTAGAGCCGGAACTCCATGGCGGCGCCGATCGGTTTCACCTCGGCCTGCGTGATGTCGAGCGGCTCTCCCTGGGCCACGCGGATCTGCTCGCGAACGAGGTCGATGCCGAGAACCATTTCCGTGACTGGATGCTCCACCTGGAGCCGCGCGTTCATCTCCCGGATGTAGAAGCGGCCCTGGCGGTCCATCAGGAACTCCGCCGTGCCCGCGTTCGTGTACTTCCCGGCTCGCGCCACCTTCACGGCCAGATCCCAGAGTTCCCGGCGCTTCGCCGGATCGAGCGCGGGGGAGGGCGTCTCCTCGATCACCTTCTGGTGGCGCCGCTGCACGCTGCAGTCGCGCTCGCCAAGCGCGACGATGTTGCCGCGCTCATCGGCCAGGAGTTGGACTTCGATGTGGCGTGGCTGCTCCACCCAGCGTTCCAGGTAGAGCCGGTCGTCGCCGAACGCGCCGCGCGCCTCGCCCTGCGCGAGCCGGACGGCGGACTCGAATTCGCCTGGAGCGTTCACGCGGCGCATTCCCTTGCCGCCGCCTCCCGCGGCTGCCTTCAGCACCACGGGGTAGCCGATCTCGTCGGCCGCCTTCTTCAGCGCCTCGATCTCTGATACCGGCCCCGGCGTGCCCGGCAGGACCGGCACGCCGGCCGCGATCGCGAGGGCGCGCGCGCTCACCTTGTCGCCAAGGGCGCGGCTCGACGCCGGCGAGGGCCCGATCCAGATGAGCCCCGCGTCCAGCACCCGCTGGGCGAAATCGGCCGACTCGGCCAGGAATCCATAGCCGGGGTGGATCGCGTCGGCGCCCGCGGCGCGCGCGACTTCCAGGATCGTGGCGGCATTTAGGTAGGAGAGCGATGCCGCGGCGGGGCCGATCAGATGGGCCTCGTCGGCGGCATAGACGTGGGGCGCGCTCCGATCGGGCTCCGAGTAGACCGCGATCGCACCGATCCTCATCTCGCGGAGCGTGCGGCAGACGCGGAGCGCGATCTCTCCACGATTCGCGACCAGGACCTTTCGGATCGTCTTTGGCTTGGGCACCGGAGCCCCCGGGGCTTAGAGCGGAATGTTGCCGTGCTTCTTGGGGGGAAGCGACTGACGCTTGTTCGCGAGCATCCGGAGCGCGCGGATGAGGCGGGGGCGCGTCTCCTGGGGCTCGATGACGTCGTCGAGATAGCCGAGGGCCGCGGCCACGTAGGGATTCGCGAACTTGTCGTTGTACTCCTCGATCAGCTTCGCTCGCGTGGCGGCCGGGTCCTTGGACTGCTCGATTTCCTTGCGATAGAGAATGTTCACGGCGCCCTCGGCGCCCATGACCGCCAGCTCGGCGCCGGGCCACGCCACGTTGTAGTCGCCGCGAATGTGCTTCGACGACATGACGTCGTAGGCGCCGCCGTACGCCTTCCGCACGACGACCGTCAGTTTCGGGACGGTCGCCTCGCAGTAGGCGTAGAGGAGTTTCGCGCCGTGGCGGATGATCCCGCCCCACTCCTGTTCCGTTCCCGGGAGGAAGCCCGGGACGTCTTCGAACGTGATGAGCGGAATGTTGAAGGCGTCGCAGAAGCGGACGAAGCGCGCGGCCTTCGTCGACGACTTGATGTCGAGCACACCGGCTAGCATGGCGGGCTGGTTCCCGACGATTCCGACGGAGCGCCCATCGAGGTGCGCGAAGCCGACCACGATGTTCGGCGCGTAATGCTCGTGAACTTCGAAGAAGTCGCCGTCGTCCACGACCAGGCGGACGATTTCCTTCATGTCGTACGGTTTGTTCGGCTCGGCGGGGACGATCTCGTTCAGGCGGGCGTCCATGCGATCGGCCGGATCGGCGGTGGCGCGGCGCGGCGCCTCGTCCACGTTGTTCGACGGAAGGTAGGAGAGGAGCCGGCGAATCGCGACCAGACAGGCCTCGTCGTCCTCGACCGCGAAGTGGGCCACGCCCGACTTCGTGTTGTGTGTCATGGCGCCGCCAAGTTCCTCGAACGTGACGTCCTCGTTCGTGACGGTCTTGATGACGTTCGGGCCCGTCACGAACATCTGGCTCGTCTGCTTCACCATGATCACGAAGTCGGTGATCGCGGGGGAGTAGACCGCGCCGCCGGCGCAGGGACCCATGACGGCGGAGATCTGCGGGACGACGCCCGAGGCGATAGTGTTCCGGAGGAATATCTCGGCGTAGCCGCCCAGCGACTGAACGCCCTCTTGAATCCGCGCGCCGCCCGAGTCGTTCAGGCCGATCACGGGAGCGCCGTTCTCCAGGGCAAGGTCCATCACATTGCAGATCTTCCGCGCGTTCTCCTCGGAGAGCGTGCCGCCGAAGACGGTGAAGTCCTGCGCGAAGACGAAGACCTTCCGCCCCTCCACCGTGCCGTAGCCCGAAACGACGCCGTCGCCCGGAATGATCCGTTCCGCCATCCCGAAGTCGACGGTGCGGTGCTCCACGAAGACGCCGGTTTCCTGGAAGGAGCCGGGGTCGAGGAAGAGGTCGACACGCTCGCGCGCCGTGAGCCTTCCGTCGGCATGCAGCTTGGCGATCCGCTCCTCGCCGCCTCCCTGGAGGACGGCTTCGCGGCGGCGTCGCAACTCTTCGATGGCGGGGCGTCGAGACAGGGTCTACTCCACGATTCGGGCTGGGGCCGCCGAGGCGGCCATTCTGGGCACCGCGAAGGGTCTACCCCGGAGCCTCGGAAACCGTTGAATCCTAGCGGGAAAGCCCCGGCGGCGCAATCGGATGCTCCCGGGCTGGGGAAGCGCTAGTATGTCAGCGCGAGCCCCGCTTCAGTCCCCCTGGAGGAACCGATGGCCCAATCCAAAGACGATGATCGCCCCACCGAACGCCGGATGTCCCACCTCAACTGGATGGAATTCGCCGAGTGGGTCCCCGAACCGGTCGCGACCGTTCTCGTCCCGGTCGGAACGCTGGAGGCGCACGGCATCACCAGCCTCGGTACCGACAATGAGATCGCCACCCGACTTGCGGAGGCGCTGGCCGAGAGGCTGAATGCCTTCGTAGCGCCGGCGATTCCCTACGGCGTCACCGCGGGCCTCGGCGCGCTGGCCGGCGGAACGCACGTGAAGGCCGCGGTCTTTGGGGAGTACGTAGCCGCGGTCCTGACGACGCTGACGCACCAGGGATTTCGGAACGTCGTCGTGGTGAACGGCCACGGTGGCAACAGCGAGGCACTGCGCGACTCGCTCCGCCGCGTGCACGAAGAGACCGGCGCCTTTGTCGCGTCGTACCAGTGGTGGACCGAGTGCTATCCGATCGCCGAGGAGGTCTACGCCGTGCCAGGCGGCCACGCCGGTGTGGACGAGACCGCCGCCATGATCGCCATCGCCCCCGATCAAGTTTTCGCCGACCGGTGGGATCCCTCGCTTGCCTTTGAAACGCGCGCTTCGCTCCTCGTCTATCCCGCTCCCGGATCGCTGCTGTATTACGGCGGCAAACGAAGCGATCCCGTACTCGACGTGAAGAAGGCGCGCGCCTTCTGGGATCGCGTCGTGGAGCACTCCGGCGATGTGCTGGAAGACCTTATCGTTCGGTGGGAGCGCGAGGGATTCCCCGCGCCTCGGCCGCGCCGACCGGTCGGCCGAGGGCACGTAGGACATGGCGGCTCGGCTCCCGGCGGGGGCGGGAACGGTCACGACAAGAGCGGGACCGCGTCGAAGAAGAAGAAGTCCTGACGCAGATCTGAAGCCACCCTGGGTGTCCGAGTTCACGTTTCTGGAGATTGCGCGAATGCCCCCCATCGTTCTCGACGACGACGCCTACTGCTTCTGCTGCGGCCGGGATAATCCCATCGGCCTCAAGCTCGAGTTCGAGGAGACGCCGGAGGGACGCATGCAAACCCTCTGGACGCCTCGGAAGGAACATCAGGGCTTCAAGGACCTCGTCCACGGCGGTCTCGTCGCCACCGTGCTCGACGAGGTGATGGTCCGCCTTCTGTATCTCCGCGACATCCATGCCGTCACGGCGTCGATGGAGACGAAGCTGCTGAAGCCCGTGCGCTGGGGGAGGGGCTATCGCTTCGAGGGGTGGATCGTCGAGGATCGGCGGCGCGCCCTCATGACCGAAGCCGAGGCGTTCGATGCGGAGACAGGGGAACGCGCGGCGTGGGGCCGGGCGACCTGCGTTCGTGTCGCGCGATAGTGGTCGTGGATGACTCGATCGTCTTCCGTCAGTTGACGGCGCCGGGACCGGCTGGGAGAATGCCGCCACGATGCGAAAACTGATCGAGAAGTTCTACCGAGGGCTCCCGATCGTGCGGGAACTGTTCCAGATCCGAGACTCGCTCCGGCACGAGATCTCCACACTTCGGATGTCCCACTTCATGCGCGAGTGGGAACTGGGGCTGGAGAATCATCCCCGCTACGGCGATCTGCTCCGCCTCCTCCGCTACGCCTCCCAGGTGAACTCCCAGAGCGGCGAAGATGGAATCATTCACGAGATCTTCCGTCGGATCGGTACGACCGGACGCGTCTTCGTCGAGATCGGTGTGGAGGATGGCCTGGAGTGCAACACTGCCTTCCTGATCGCCAAAGGGTGGACGGGCTTCTGGATCGACGGCGGTGACGCCGCGGGACGAACGCTCGCCGCGGCGGGAATCGGCCCCGAGCGGGTCCGCGCGGTAGCCTCCTTCGTCACGAAGGAAAACGTGGCTCCACTCCTCGCGTCGCTCGGCGTGCCGCGCGAGTTCGATCTTCTCTCGATCGACATCGACCAGAACACGTACTACGCGTGGGAAGCCCTTCGCGCCTACAAGCCCCGGGTGGCGGTCATCGAGTACAACGCGGCGCTGCCGGCGGATCTCGACTGGAAAGTGAACTACGACCCGCGGCGAGTCTGGGATGAAACGCAGAACTTTGGCGCGAGCCTGAAGGCGCTGGAGCGCCTGGGGCGGGAGATGGGGTACTCGCTGGTCGGCTGCGATCTGGCCGGGTCGAACGCCTTCTTCGTGCGCGACGACCTCGTGGGGGAACGGTTCGCGGCGCCGTTCACCGCGGAGAACCACCACGAGCCGGTGCGCTACGCCCTCCTGACGCGGCGCGGACACCGGCGCGGCATTCTCGACGTCGGGTCGCTCCCCTAGCCGATCGCTCGAACGCCGCGCCGCTATTCCTTCATCACTCTCGCCAGTTCCTCGGTAAGCGCCGGCACGACCTGGTAGAGGTCGCCCACCACGCCGTAGGTCGCCAGCTTGAAGATCGGAGCGTCCTTGTCCTTGTTGATCGCGACGATCGTGCGCGAGGAGGACATTCCCGCGATGTGCTGGATGGCGCCGGAGATTCCGATCGCGAAGTAGAGCGTCGGATTCACGACCTTGCCGGTCTGGCCGACCTGATACGAATGGTCGATCCACCCGGCGTCGACCGCGGCGCGCGTGGCGCCGAGCGTGGCGCCCAGCACCGTGCAGAGTTTCCGCAACAGTTCGAAGTTCTCCGGACCCTGCATGGCGCGCCCGCCGCTCACGATGACGGTGGCCTCCGTGAGGTCGAGCATCTCGCCGGCGGACTTCTCGGTTCCCGTCACGCGTGCGCGCACCTTCACGTCTCCCAGCGCGATCGGTTCCACCGCGGCCTGGCGGGAAGCGTCTGGAGGAAGCGGTGCGAACGAATTGGGGCGAATGGAAGCGATCATGGGGCGGGCCGCGTTCCACGCGACCTTGGCGAACGCTTTTCCGGCGTAGATGGGCCGACGCGCCGTGAGGGTGCCGCCTTCCCAGGCGAATCCGACGCAATCGGGCGCCAGCCCCACGCGGAGCCGAGCCGCCACGCGAGGGGCAAGGTCCTTCCCCTGGGCCGTGGCGCTGAAGAAGAGCGCCTCCGGCTTCAGCGCCGCGACGGCCGCCTTCACCGCCTCGGCGAAGGCCTCCGGGGCGTACGCGGCCAGCGCCGCGCCCTCGACCTGCACGACGCGGTCGGCGCC
>JANNMC010000358.1:0-1748 GCA_031397435.1 Candidatus Eiseniibacteriota bacterium | reverse complement strand
CCGCCTCCCGTAGGTTCGGATGGTCAACCGTCCGATCTTCCAATCCCCAAACGATCTAGGCCCATGAACTCGAGCGATTTCGATCTCGTGACGCTGGTCCGGGAGGCGTTCGAACGCCTCGAGCGGAGCAGTCCCGATTTCGAGCACCGGCAGGCCCAGGCCCGCATGGCCCATCGATGGGCTGAGTTGCTGCTGCATCGGGGCGTCCTCGCGATCGAAGCCCCGACCGGTGTCGGGAAGTCGCTCGCCTACCTGGTTCCCGCGCTCCTCCTTCGCACGGCCGGTTCGGGGCCCATCGTCGTCAGCACGCACACGAAGGCGCTCCAGGAACAGCTCGTCACGCGCGACGTCCCGCTCGCCGCGCGTGCGCTCGGCCGGCCCGTGCGGGCCGCGACGCTGAAGGGGCGCGCCTCCTATCTCTGTCGCCGCCGGGCGCACGCGCGGCTTCGCCAGAGGCGTCTCTTCGCCGGCGGCGCGCCGCTCGATGCCGCGATGCTGGAGAGGCTTGAATCGTGGGTCGAGGAGACGCGAAGCGGGGAACTCGAGGAACTGGCGCTGCTCGGTTTCGGTGCCGGACTCGGCCCGATATCGGCGCTGGCCGCCGACATTGCCTCGGATCCGATCTTCTGCTCCGGCCCCGACTGCGATGCCGCGTCGGGCTGTTTCGTCAAGGCGGCGAGGCGCGAGGCTAGGCGTGCCGATGTCGTGATCCTGAATCATGCCCTGCTCCTCTCCGACGCCGGGCTACGGCAGTCGGTCGTCGCGGAATCGGGTGCGTTGATCCTGGACGAGGCGCATCAATTCGAGCGCGTGGCGCGCGAGACCTTCGGTGTCACGGTCGGGATGCAGGACGTGGCAAGGCTAGCCGCGCGAACGGACGCACGAAACGGTTCGCTCCGCCTCCTCTCGCGCTCCCTGCGGCGTGGCCGCTCGGCGGGAGTCGCGGAACGGATCGTAGAGGCCGATCAGGCGCTTCGCCCCGTGCTCGACCACACCGCGGCGCTCACGCGCGATCTGGCCGCGCTCCTTCCCGACGGCGTCGCCACGGCACGCCTTGGGCCCGGCGTCGATCTCGCTTCCGTGAGTCCCGCCTCGCTCGACCTGTTGCTCGGGGCGCTGGGGAGTCTCATCCGAGTGCTGGAGCGAGCGCTCCATGAAGCGGAGACCGAGACCGGCGCGCTGAAGCCCGGATCCGACGACGCCCTCGCGGAGGGGCGCGCGCGCGTGGCCGCGTGGATCGAGACCGAGCAGGCGCTTCGCGCCGTCGTCCGGCTGGAAGAG
The DNA here is from genome assembly GCA_031397435.1 of Candidatus Eiseniibacteriota bacterium. Taxonomy (GTDB): domain Bacteria; phylum Eisenbacteria; class RBG-16-71-46; order SZUA-252; family SZUA-252; genus SZUA-252. The sequence goes on along the minus strand of JANNMC010000358.1, from coordinate 467 downwards.
CGCGATCACGCCTTCTACCTCGACCGCGACGAGCGCGGCACACCCCGCTTCAATCGCCGGCCGCTTCGCGTTGGCGGCGCGCTCCGGGACAGCATCTTCGCCCACGCCGAGCGCGTCCTACTCACCTCGGCCACGCTGGCGCCCGAAGGGAATTTCGCGCCGGCCGTCCGCTCGCTCGGCCTCGAGCCGACCGAGGTCGAGAGCGAGTGCCTGGAGTCGCCCTTCCCGCTGGATCGAATGGTTCGGTCGGTCGTGCTGGAGGGAAGCGCCCCGAACGATGCCGCCTACGTGGACGGCCTCGCCGCGACCGTCTCCTCGCTCGCGACGCTTCGGCGAAGCACGCTCGTCCTCCTCACGTCGTTTCAGATGCTGGAGGCGCTGGCGTCACGGCTTCGCGCGCCGCTCGCCGCCCAGGGCGTCCCGCTACTGGCGCAGGCGCCGGGAGCACCGGCCGCGCCGCTGGCCGA
>JANNMC010000351.1:0-6358 GCA_031397435.1 Candidatus Eiseniibacteriota bacterium | reverse complement strand
TGCGCCCCGGGGGCGAGCGGGAACGGCGCTCCCGTGGCGAAGCCGGTCGCCGATTCCACGTTGTCGGTCACGACCAGACGCGTCGCGGCCGGATCGAGGAGGAAGGGAGATCCTCCGTCGTTACGAACCGCGGCGGAGATCGTCACGGTCTGCCCTGCACGAATCGTATCGGGCGACGTGGAGCCGGCGACGAAGGCAAGGAGCGCCGGCGGTCGCGCTTCCAGCAGTCCCGCCGCCACGTTCTCCTCGCGCGGCCATCCGTCCTCGCTCCCCCGTGCCTCCAGGGTTACGGAAGCGGAACCTGGCGAACCCGCGACACCCAGCGGCGCCGCCACGAAATTGAGCGTGGTTCCGCCGCCCGCCGGTGCCGTGGCGGGAGCCGCCAGCGTGAGCGTCGTCGAAACGGGATTTCCAAGACGAAGCGTGGTCGCGGCATCGAAGGCGTAGTCCACGCCACCGCCGTTCGCCACCGTGACTTGGATCTGCCGCGACTGTCCGGCGCTCACGCTGTCGGGTGAAAGCCCCGTGACGGTGAGAATGGCGGGATCGAGGATCGCCATCACCGCGGGGTTCCCCGCCACGTTTGCCGCGAACGGCTGCCCCGACTCGCTTCCGAGAGAGCGAATCTCCGCGCCGTAGGCGCCAAGCGCCGTCGGCGCCGGCACCGCCAGCGAGTCGAATGCCAGCGTCGCCTCATCACCCCCCGCCACGACCTGGTTGGCCAGCAGCCGGAAGCGGAGCGTGTCGCCCGCGGCATGACCTAGCACAAAGAGAGTCTGATCCCGGAAGAGCGTCACGTCGGCGCTGCCGCTGTTCCGAACACGCACGGACGGCGCGAACGTGCGTCCGCGCAGGAATCGCGGCGGTGCGGTCCCGCCGGCCAGAGGGGCGAGCGAGGCGGCCGAGACGACCGATACCGAGAGCGGAGTCATGTTCGTGCCGGAAACCACGACGGCTCCGTAACGCACTCCCGCCGTGAGCGACGCATCGACCGATGCCCCATTCGCGATTCCCGAGACCGGAACGCGCAGGGAGACGACCAGCGTCCGCGTCCCGAGCGCGCCGAGCGCGAGCGGGAGCGACGGGGTGACACTGTTGACCGTGAAGGTTCCCTGGGAGAAGACGAGCCCGGCCGATTCGATCACGGCGTCGGCGGCAGCCAAATTCTCCACGCTGAAGGTGAGCTGAAGATCGGCATGACCGAGCGGGACCGGCGTGGGCGCCGCGCCGATGGCCGTGACGCGGATACCCGCGACGTGGATCGACGCGCCGGCGAGCGTGGGGTAGAAATCGAACGGATCACCCGTAGCGTCGCTTCCGACCGCGCGCAGGGTCGGCGCGTAGCTGCCCGGGACGAACGAGACCGGAACGGTCGTGGAGACGAACGCCAGCGAAGCCGACGCCCCCGGGCCAAGCAGCAATGGCGCGCCGGCAAACGCGGCGGTGACGACGGAAGAGGCGGGGCCGAAGGAGAGCGACGTGCCTGCGCCCAGTGTCACCGCTCCGCTTCCGGTGTTGGAGACATCGACCTGGAATGCCGCGGCGCCTCCCGGTGTCACGACCACGGGAGCGAGCGTCGCCGCCATCGCCGACAGCGTGGGCGGCGCGAGGTACGTGAAGCCGAGCGAACCCGAAGCCCCGCCGAGAGTGCTGACGACAGAAAGAGTGCCCGCCCCCGGTGCGTTGGGGGCGATCAGCACCGTCGAGGCCATGCCCGCCGCATCGGTCGTCAGCGAGGCGCCGGCCAGCGTGCCGGAGCTGACGGAAGCCGTGAGCGCCGTGCCGGGCGCGACCAGATTGGCGTAGGCGTCGAGGACGGGGCCGAACGTGACCGTTGCCAGACTCCGACCATCGGCCGTCAGGGTCGTCCGGTTCGCCGCGACCGGGATCGTTCCCGCCGGAGGCGCTGGACGGACCGACACGGGTCCGGTCGAGCCGCCCACGCCGGGAGAGCCGGAGCGATCAGCGCCGATGGAGGCGATAGAGCCGGCGACGGACGCGGTGGCGAACGATTCGAACGAGCCGGCAACGAGCGGTCCGGAGACGGGAGCGAACACCACGCCCGGAACGGAGCGCAGGATGGCGTTCGCGGCGTCGCCGAGGACGAGATTCCCTTGCGCGTCGAGCGGCTCCACGCGGATTCGCACCGGACTCCCCGCCGTCCACGTCAGGGAATCGGCCGTGACGCGGAGCGACGCCGTGGCCCCCACCGCGATCGTCGCGCGAATGCCGACCGGTGCGAGTGTCGCCGACCGGACGTAGATCGAATCGACGGCCGGAGCGGCGGATGGAGCGGCGTAGCGCACCGGGACGCGGCCGAGAGCATCGCTGCTCCCGCTCTGCGATCCGGGTCCGCCCGTGGTCGCGCCCCCCACCGGCTGAAGCGTGCCGTGCGCGGGGCCGGCCAGGTAAAGGGTGAGCAGTGCGCCCGGAACCACATTTCCGTAGGCGTCACGTGCCGTGGCCGTCACCGCCGCCGTCTGGGTCGGGGCGAGCGCAAGCACCCCCGGCGCAAGCGTGAGCGAGAACGCCGTGTCGGGAAGTCCGGTGGCGCTGAAGGGGACGAACGAAGAGGGAGTCGCCGCCAGCGTCGCGCGTGCGCTCTGTCCTGCGCCCGCCAGCGTGCCGAGCCGCCAGACTTCGGCGCTCGCCAGACCCGCCGCGTCGGCGATGGCATCGGGGTCGACACCCCCTCCTGCCACGGCGTCGATCGTGCCGCCGCCGCCGGTGATCGTGAACTGAACGACCGCGCCTGGCGTCGCGTTTCCAAACGAATCGCGCGCTCGGACGCGGAGCGGCTGTGCCAGCGCGGCGGCCACGACGCCGCTCTGACCGTTGCCCGAGATCACGGCGATCTGGGTCGGCGGCGCGGGAAGGATCGTGATGGGCGCCGTCTCCACGAGCGGAAGGGACGTGCCGCCGGCCCGCAGCACGATCGTTTCGGCCAGCGTGTCGCGCAGGGCAACGACCGCCGTCCCCGAGTCGCTCACGGCAAACTGGTAGAGAGCCGCGTCGCTCGCGGCGCTGTCTGCCAAAACGCCGGCCGCGCCGGCCGTGAGCGACCAGCGTACGTTGTCCAGCAGGGGCAGCGGCGTGGAGGTGCGGAGCCGGACGAGCGGCGTGGCTGCCGTCGCCACATTTCCAAAGGCGTCACGCAGCGTCAGCGTCACGTTCAGGAGCCCGCCCGCCACGATGCCGCCGGTTGAGGGCGAGGCCTCCATGCTGGCCGCGGCCCCGGCCGTGACGACGACGCTGACGGTATCGGCGCGAATCGCGTCGGGCGCCGGGCTCCCCACGGCCAGAAACCGGATCGATAGCGCGCCCGGGCTCGGTCCCGCGTGAATCCGGAAGAGTGCGCGCCCCGCCGCATCGGTGATCGCGCTCGCCGGCGACGCGCTTCCCCCTCCGGCGAGAACGGTGGCGGAGACGGCCGCGCCAGGCTGTCGATTGCCGTAGGCGTCGTCGATCCAGAGTTCCAACAGGGTCGAGTCACCCGTCGCGAGCGTCGCCGCGGCCACCGCCAGGGAGTCGATCGCGTAGGAACCGGCCGGTGAGACGGCCACGGGACCGAACGTGACCGACCGGAGCGGTAGGGTCACCTCGCGGAGCAGGAGTGTGATCTGCGTCACCGCGGTCGGCGTGAAGGGGACGTTTGCCGCCGTGCCGGAGAAGGCGACCGTGTCGGGCGCGATCGCCGCACCGCCGATCACGCGAACACTGAGGCGCGATCCATCGGCCGCCGTCGCCGGATTCTCGAAGAGGTCGCGCGCCGTGACGATCAGCGATTCCGCGCGGCCGGCCAGGAGCGGAGGGGCCGGCCCGTCCGCCGTGTAGTGATCGACGGCGCCTGCGATGAAGACGATCGATGCGGGCGAGGAGAGCGGCTGGCCGAGCGCGGTGACGGAAACCAACGCCGTGTCGGCCTCGGTCGTCGTGACCTGGAAGAGGAGCGCGCCGCTCGCATCGGTCGCGGCCGCCAGGGCGGTCACGGCCGTCGAGAGTCCGCTCACCGCCAGGGCGATCGAATCGGCGGGGATGCCTGAAAGAGGATGACCCTGCGCGTCGCGGAGGGTGACCGTCACGTTGCTCCCCGCGCCCCCTACCGTCGCCGGCGAGGTCGCGGCCACGGTGGAGGTCGCTCCGTCCACGGCGCCGGGCTGAAGCGCGACCGGCGTCGATCCGGTGGCCGCGCCCCGCACCGATGCCACCGTCACGGTCGCGACACCGAGCGCGGTGCCCGCCTGAAGCGTGAAGCCGATAGCGCCCGAAGACGCCTCGACCTGAACCCCCGGCGTGCCGGCATCGGCGTCGGCGGTCGCGAGGGTCCCGAGGTCACTCGCCACGGTGTAGCGCTCGCCATCCTCGACCTGATTGCCGTTCGCATCGGTCAGCCCCGCGGCGCTCACCAATGCGGTGGACGCTCCGTCGGCCGTGATCGCCGCCGGTACCGCGGAGAGCGCGATCGAGCCCGAGGGGGCGCCCGCCAGGAGCGTCACCGGCGTACTCCCGGCCGCGCTCCCCGCGATCGACGTCAGAGAGACGCTCCCACTCCCCTTCGTGGTTCCAGCCTGAACCAGGCCACTCACGATTCCCGACGCATCGGTCACCCACTGGATTCCCGGCGTCCCCGCGTCCGCATCCCCGATCGGGGACAGAAGCGACGCGGTGACGGTGAAGGCCGTCCCGGCGGGAATCGCGTTCCCGAACGCGTCGCGCACGGTGGTGCTGGCGATGCTCGACGTGGCGACGCCGTCGGCCCCGAGCGAGTCGGGAGTCGCCGAGAGGGCGACGTTTCCGGCGGGATCGGCGGCCAGCGTCACAACGGTGGCTTCGCCCGTCCCGAGATAGGGCGGCGCGAGACCCGTGTCGATCGCGCGGACGCGTCCTCCGACCGTCACGCTCTGCGTGTCGCGGAAACGGAACGAGGCGGAGGAGGTGCCGCTGGGGATCGTGACCTCGAAGATGGATCCGCCGCCGAGGTTCTGGAACAGCCCCGCCGGGCGGTTGCTCCAGAGCGCCAGGATCTCATCCGCCGCGACCGGAGAGGGGTTCTCGTAGAGATCGCGCGACTCGACTGTCACCGTGTCGGGAACGCCGGCCACGAGCGTCAGCGATCCGGGGGTGAGCGAGAGGTGATGTGGCGCGTCGGCGGCGACGGCCACGAGGAATCGCGCCGACTCGAAGCCCGTTCCCTCGTCTCGCGCGGCGACCCAGTAACTTCCCGCGCGTCGAGGCGTCACCGTGCCGGCAAACTGGCCCGCGGTGAGCACTGCCGTGTCATCCACGAAGTCGGGATCCGCGGCGGTCGCGCCGGCACTATCGGCGAAGGCGATGAAGCGAAGGGCCGCGGCGGAGCCGGGGCCCGAATCGATGACATTGCCGTCGGCGTCGATCGCGTCCGCGCTCACGGGGAGCGCCGCTCCCGCGCTGGCCGATCCCGGAACGCTGAAGCGGAGCGCGGCGTACGCGCCCGGCGTGACGACGATGGTTCCGGTCGCGTCGGTGGTGCCGCCGACGTCGGCCGTGACCGAGCCGGATCCGGCGTTCGTCAACTGAAGCGTGACGCTCGACCCCGCGAGCGGCGAGACCGATCCTACCGTGCCCGAAACAGTCCAGTCGCCGCTCACCGGTCCGAGCGCGTTGCCGTACGCATCGTAGCCGCGGAGATAGAGTCGGGTCGTGTCCTCGTCGGCGCTCCGCGTGATCCCCCCGATGGCGTTCCCGGCCGCGTCCTCGATCCGCACCGATTCGAGCACGTCGGGAACAAGGTCGACCGAGAGTGGACCGCTCGCGATCTCGGCGGTCGTGATGCCATCGCCCGTATTCGGATCGGAGGAGACGTGAAAGAGCGCGGCCGCCGGCGCCACCGTCGAGGCTGTCGCGCCCGCGCCGCCGCCGCCGCCATAGATGATCCGCACGCTGTCGCCGACATTGAACTTCTGAAACGGAGCATCTCCCACGATGAGCCGAATCGTGCGGGGTGGGAGGATCGTGACGCTCGACACGTGGGGGCTCACGACGGTCACTTCTCCCGGCTGATTGACCACGAGCGTCGGCGGAGTCCACCCGGCCGGCACCTCGACGTCCACCGCGCCGCCGTTCGAGTGCGGAAAGCCTTCCTCGGCTCGATAGGTGATCATCCACGAACCCGTCGCCCCCGCCACGACCGGAGTTGGCGGCGAGAGATCGGCGGCGCCCGAGCCCGGCCCGGCCGCGAGTGCCGACGTGCTGGAAAGCAGGGCTGCGCCCGCCTGCAGCCAGGCGAGCGCATGCCCGAGCGCGCGGATGACGCGCCACGCCGGTGGCCGCGCGGATCGCGCGATATGGTCGTGTGTGGTAATCATGGCCTCGATTGGTG
>JANNMC010000244.1:0-2877 GCA_031397435.1 Candidatus Eiseniibacteriota bacterium | reverse complement strand
CGCCGTAATGAGGATGTAGAGCGCGCGGTTCTCCGTCGTCATGCGGAAGTCGAGGTTGATCGTATTCGGGTTGGCACCACCCTCGCCGATGATCGTCGGGGCGCCGGCGCCGTTCACGAACGGCGTGAGGCCCGCGGTCGTCGTGATCAGCGAGCCGGTGAACGTGGCCATCAGGTTCGACGAGGCAAAGCTGCCCGCCGCGCGAACCTGATCAAAGGCGCCGCGATCGTTGCCCAGCGGATCTTCGTCGCCGAGGTTGTTCGCGTCGTCGTCACCACCGCCGACGAAGTACATGAAGTCGTAGTTCTGCTCCAACGACATGTTTACTTTCGCCGTGATGGTGTACGTCCCGGTGCTCGCCGCGATCGGCGCGCGGTTCGACTCGAGATCGACGTAGAGAATCTGATTCGTGAGGTTCGGATAACCAACCGGCACGACCCAGTTCGGATCGTACTTGCCGCACCAGATGGCGTTGGCGCCGGCAGGAATCGCCGGGCGCTGATTGGCCGGCGTCCCGCTATTCACGATCCCAATGGTCTTGGGTGCCAGCGAGAGATCGACGCGACTGTACCCGCCCTGCGAACCGACGGCGTAGGTGTTGAGGGAGTCGGCCTGAATCGAGGTCTTGGCGACCCACGTGTTCGCGGCGCGATCGTTGCAAGCACCCGGGTAGAGGAACCACGACGTCGTCGCCTTGGTGTTCCGGATGACGGTGCCGCTTAGCGTTGTGGAACTCGACGGTGACGACGGAGGGGTTCCGGTGGCGGAGACGATGGGACCTTTGGCCAGGGCCTGCGGGGATGAGAGCAGGGCCGCGAGCAGAAGGCTCGCTGCGAGCCTATTGGAGCACTGAGGTCGGATGATGGCCTCGCAAGGATTTCGCGCCCCCGGATGCCAATCTGTTCACCGAGTCGAACACTAGCAAGTAACTCACCGATTGTCAAGGAGTTCCACGATACATGCGCCCATTCACAATCCCACGACGGGCAGGAGGCGCCTACTCTGCGGCGGCTTCGTTCGCCACCAGCTGTTCCAGCGTCTGCCGCCGCCGCACAATCCGGAACTCCCCGGTCGCGTCACGCATGACTTCAGGCGCGGCGGGATACGAGTTGTAATTCACCGCCGCCATCGATGCGGCGTAGGCCCCGGCGCTTCCGATGACGACAATGTCCCCGACTTCCGGCATCGATGTCTCTCGAGCCAGTAGCGCTTCCGGATCGCCCGGGGCTGGCGTCAGGATGTCCCCTGTCTCGCAACAGGGGCCGACGAAGATCACCGACCCGCGCTCTCGCTGCGATGCACCCGCCGAGCCGTCTCCAGCCACCACGACGAGGGGATGCTGCGCCCCGTAGAGCGAGGGCCGGAGGAGTTCGGTCATCCCCGCGTCGAGCTTGGCGAAGGTGTACCCCTCCCGGCCGGTCGTGACCACATCGAGGCAGGTGGCCACGATCACGCCCGCGTTCGCCACGAGGTACGCGCCGGGCTCGATCTCCACGTGGAGCGCGCGCCCCGTCCGCCGCTTGAAGCCGAGGAACTCCTCGCGCACCACAGCGCCGACCTCCTCGAGGTCCGTGCCGCTCTCCCCCGGAACACGCGCGACCTTGAATCCGCCTCCCAGGCTTACCACGATCGCGTCGGGCAGGCGCTCGGCTATTTCCAGGGAGAGCCGTGCGACACGCGTCCAGACGCCAGGATCGCTGCCAGAGCCGATGTGCGTATGGAGCCCGGCGATCGAGATGCCGTAGCGAGCGGCCAGCGCCTTGGCCTGATCGAGGTCCTCGTGCCAGATGCCGAAGCTCGAGGCTGGGCCTCCGGTGTTCACACGGTTGGCCGACCCGCTTCCGAGCCCCGGGTTCACGCGAATCGTCACGTCCCGGCCCGGGAACGCGTCCCCGAATCGTTCCAGTTGGTGGAGCGAACAGGCGGTGAATCTGATGCCGCCATCCACGAAACTCCGAAGCCGCCGTGACGGCGCCTGCGACGTGAGCGCGATCCGTTCCGGAGCGAAGCCGGCACGGAGCGCGCGCTCTACCTCGAAGTCGCTGGAGGCATCGACGCGGAGGTCGAGATCGCGGAAAAGGGTCAGGACGGCGCGGCAGGAATTCGCCTTCATGGCGTAGCGCACCGTGAGTCCGAAGGCGTGCGGGAAGGCGAGCGCGCGCCCTGCCGCTTCTTCAAGCGTGGCGCGGTCGTAGACGTAGCAGGGCGTGCCGAAGCGCTTCCGGACCTCGGCCGCCTCGGCGGGGCTCAAGAACAAGCGGCGCGCTCCTCCCCCGGGGGGAATCTAGAGTGTCGCGACCGCCTGCTTCCGCTGGAGTTGGAGAACCCGCACGTCGGGATCGACCACGATCTTCTCGGGTTCGAACCCACAGCGGATCGTTACGGTCTTCGATTCGCCCGCTCCCAGCGTCACGGTCGCGCGCGCGTCACGATAGTCGGGATTCGGCTTCGAGGGAACCATTTCCGATCCTTTAGCCGCTTCCCCCCAGCGCTCGCCCGCCGTCGCGGCAAGTTCGACCGGCAGGATCCCCGTGCCGCGATTCGTGACGGTGGCCGTCACCACGTACTCGGCACCCTCTTGCTTCTTGGACGCGGCATCGACCCGATACTCGGGAAGGATCTTCTCCTCGCACCATTGCCTGACGAAGGCGTCATACGACACGGGATCGGCCGCGTAGGGCCGCAGCGCGGCGACGAGATCCTGAAGCGCGGGATGATCCCGGCTCGTGCTCCAGGCCCGGATGAAGGCGCGATAGCCCTCGATCGCCCGTTCATGCCCCAGGAAGTCGTGGATCATCCAGAAGACCCACCCTCCACGGTCGTACGTCGCGGTCCCGTCGGAATCGTGAGAGCCGTCGATCTCGTACATCGGCCGCT
>JANNMC010000310.1:0-5117 GCA_031397435.1 Candidatus Eiseniibacteriota bacterium | reverse complement strand
GCGCCTCGAGGTGCGATTCAAGTTTAGGAATGTAGAAGTAGGGTCCGGTCCCGCGCGCCAGTAGTTCCCGCGCGTTATGGAAGAAGTAGAGTCCGAAATCGAAGAGGGAACCCGGCACCGGGCGTCCGTCCACGCGAAGATGGAATTCCGGCAGATGGAGTCCGCGCGGGCGGACGAGGAGAACGGCCGGCGACTCGTTCAGCCGGTAGTGCTTCCCGGTCGCAGGGTCGTCGTAGGAAAGAGTTCGCCGAACGGCGGCGCGAAGCGATCGCTGCCCCTCCATGAGATTCGCCCACGTCGGCGTGGTCGAATCCTCGAAGTCGGCCATGTAGCAGTCGGCGCCCGAATTGAGCGCGTTGATCACCATCTTGGGATCGACGGGACCGGTGATTTCCACGATGCGCTTCTGAAGATCGGCGGGGGTCGGCGCGATGCGCCACTCCGACTCGCGAACGTGGCGCGTCTCCGGAAGGAAGTCGAGGCGCTCGCCGGCGGCCAGCCGCTGGCGCCGTGCCGCCCGTCGCTCCAAAGCCTCCTCCACTCGCGAGCCGAAGCGGCGGGAGAGATCGGCAAGGAAGGCGAGCGCGTCCGGGGTGAGGACCTCCTCGGCCCCCTCCACGTAGGGTGCTCGGATCTCTACTCCGGGGAGTGGTGTGGAAGGTATCGACATGAGACCGATTCTCCAGCGTACGGCGCCATGTGTCAATAAGCTATTGCGTCTTAAACACTTAGGATGTACTTACCGAGACTCCACGGCCTCGCTCAATAGGTGTAGTGGGGCTCCCATCCGCTCTCCCCGTCAGCCAGCATGGCGATCAGATGCCAGACCCCGCAGAAGAGATCGTAGGGACCGAATTCTGCCCGGGCGACCCGTTCGATCGTTCCGTCGTCGGTGAGATGGAATGTCGAGACGCCCGGCATCCACGATTTCTCGCCACGAAATCCCATGTCTTGGATGAAGGTCGAGCCCTGGCCCGAAACCATGGGAAAGCCCCACTGCCGGCTCTCGGCGAATGTTTTCTGCGTTTCGACCGTGTCCGGCGAGCAGACGACGAAGCCGGCGCGATTCGCCAGATGACGCCAGACGCCATTGAAGCCATCGGCCCAAAGCGTGCAGTATCGGCACCCCTTCCCCATGTTGTGGATCACGATCAGGTCCTTCTTCCCGCCGAAGAGCGACGAGAGCATGACTGGGCCGTTCCACCCGGCCAGATTGTAGTCCGTGACTTTCTCGCGCGGCATCGCGCGCTTCAGCTCGGCGAGCTTCCGCGACTTCTCGAGGAGTTCCTGTTCGAGAGCCTGGATCTCCTGGGTCTGACTCGGCAATCCTGGATTCATGGAGTCTCCCCTATCCTTGCCGCGACTCTCCCCGCGAGGGCGACGCGACGTGGCCTTCCAATCGGCGGTGGGCGCCACGAAGTCTACCCCTCCCTCAAGTGATGGCAACCATCAACTCCGCGAGCCACGTCGAGCGTATACTCCGGGGATGAATCGTCCTCTCCACCCGAGATCGGCCATCGCGGCGATCGCATTTGCCATCCTCGCGCTTGGTGTTCCCACGCGAGCGCATGCCGCCGATCCAACTTTCGAGTCGCACTGGCAGGACGGTCGCGCGGAACTGGCCGGGTATGACTATCGTGTGACGCGGTACGGCGAGTCGCGGAGGGGACAGGCGGCGATGATCACCGTGACGGAACCGTTCAGCGAATCGAAGCGGGTCAAAGCGGACCACCCCTCCAGAAATCCGTCCGACACGGTCGAGGCGCTGAAGGTGAACATGGTTCGCGATTTCCAGACCGGGATCTACGACTACAACACGATGACCTCGATTTTCGTGCGGTCGTCGGATTTCAGCCTGATGAAGGTCTCGTTCTCCAGCGCGGAGTGGTGCGGGCACGTCTACGAGGAACTCCTAATCGATCGAAGCGGCGTGCGCCAATCGCTCCGCTCCTACTTCGAAGGGGAGGGCGGCGACCGCTCGCTCCAGTGGGCGCCGAATGGAGTCTCCGAGGATCAACTGCTCGTCCTGGTCCGTGGGCTTCGCGGCGACTACTTGCGGCCCGGGGAGAAGCGAACCATCCCGCTTTTGCCGAGCGCGATCCTGCGCCGCCTGGCGCACCGTCCCCTCGCGTGGGTTTCGGCCACGATCGAACGCGGGGCAAAGCCCGAGAAGATCACCGTCCCCGCGGGGAGCTTCGTCGCGGATCGCTATCGCGTCCGGACGGCCGACTCCCGGGAGGGATCCTACTGGGTGGAGCGATCCCATCCGCGCCACATCCTGCGCTGGGCATGGTCATCGACCGCGGCCGCGGATCGCCGGGCGAGCGAAGCCATGGAGTCGGCTGAGCTGGCCGGCAGCACCCGCCTCAAGTACTGGGATCTCCACGCGAACGGCCAGGAGGGCTATCTCAAGTCGCTCGGGCTCGCGCCGCTTCCCTCCCCCTCCTCGGTTCCGACTCGGCGGCGGTAGCCGCCCCCCTCCGTTTCAAAATTACTCAGAACCTACTCACAATTGGCGCATCTCAAGGGGCATGGCGGTTGCGGAGCCTCCCCGCGACGCCAGCCCAGGGATCCTGGGCCGCGGGGCGCCGGTTCTTGCCGGCGCCACCGCGCAACGCGGAGGAGTGAACTCATCGAATTGAATGCAACCTAAGGAGAGACAAGACCATGCGTACCTTCCTCGCCCGTATCAGCGCCCCCACTGTCATCGCTCTCGCGGCTTCCCTGGTTCTCGGTTCGCTCTTCATCGGCTCCGCTTTCGCCGGGGGGAAGTCGGAAAAGAACATCGTTCAGGTGGCCCGCGGGGCGGGTTCGTTCAACACGCTCCTCGCCGCGCTCGAGGCCACCGACCTCGTTGGAACGCTCTCGAGTCAGGGCAAGGGGCCGTTCACGGTATTCGCGCCGACCGACGCCGCGTTCGCCAAGCTCCCCGCGGGCACGGTGGAGTCGCTTCTGGCGAATCCCGCCGCCCTGAAGAACATTCTTCTCTACCACGTCGTCGCGGGTGAACTCGGCTCGACGGAGGTCTTGAGCCGCACGTCGCTCACCATGGCGAACGGTCAGACGACGACCATCAGCGGCGCCAAGATCAACGACTCGAACATCACGGGCACCGACATCGGGGCGCGGAACGGCGTCATCCACGTGATCGACACGGTCCTCATCCCTCGCTAGTCCAACCATCGACGGCCGGCGCCGGGGGCGAACCCCTTGGCGCCGGTTCGTCTTTGTTGCCCGGAGCGCACGCGCTACCATTCCGATGACCATGCCCGCACCGAAACGACGTCGCGCCCCGGAACCGGGGTGGCTCACCATCGGGTCGCTCGCCCGCGCCACGGGCATTCCTCCCTCCACGCTCAGGACGTGGGAACTCCGCTACCGGGTCCCCGTACCTTCGCGAAAACCGTCGGGACATCGTCTCTACCCCGCCGATTCCGTCCGCCACCTTCGAGCGCTTCGCCGCGCACTCGAGTTGGGGCGCACGCCCGCCGAGGTGATGCGGCTTCCGCTGGGAGCACTCGAAGCGCTGCTGGGTGATCCCAGGGGAGCGGCGGAACGCGCGCCGGGTGGGTCGCGGCGCCTTGTCGGCCGGCCTCTCCGCGCTGGGGATGGGAACGGAGCCGCCCGGGAGTTCCTCGCGGCGCAGTTCGAGGCGGTGAAGTCGCTGGACCGGCGGGCGCTCCGGAATTCGCTGGCCGACAGCTGGGCCCGACTCGGACCGATCGAAGCGATCGACACCGTGGTGATGCCGCTGCTCGCGGAGATCGGAATTGCCTGGGCGAACGGGAGTCTCTCGGTACGGCACGAGCACTTCGCCTCGGCCGTGGCGGCCGACTTTCTTCGCGAGGCCCGGCGCCCATTCGAGGAGCGGGCCGAGGGGCCCCTGGTAGCCATGGCCACGCTTCCCGGGGACCTGCACGAGATCGGGCTCATCAGCGCCGCGATCGCCTTCTCGATGCGTGGCTGGAGGGTCGGCTACCTCGGCACCGACACGCCGGTCCGGGAAGTCATCGCCTACGCGAGGGAGATCGCGGTTCGCGCGGTGGCGCTGAGCATCTCCCCCAGCCGCCGCCGAGGCGCCGCCACCGCCATTCGCAGCCTTCGCCTCGCGCTCCCCGCGAGCGTCGAACTATGGATCGGTGGAAGCGGCGCCCCGGCAGGGATCCGGGGAGTCCCACGATTCAAGAACCTGGCCGCATTGGCGGATCGCCTGGCTCCCTGAACACGAAGGGTGCCGAGTTCGTTCGTGCGCCGTCTCGCGCACGCCATCAGTCGTAGGTTGTCGCGTAACACATAGCGTCGAGTGGAGTACCGGGCTCCAAGTTCGGAAACTCCACGTGCCGAGGTAGCACTCCTTCTCGTCGGAATCCGGCCTTCTCAAGCACCCGCCACGACGCGCGATGATCCGGATGACACAGTGCGTAGAGCCTCCGAACGCCGAGGCCTGATGCTATGCCAACGATTGCGCGTAGCGCCTCGGTCGCGTAGCCGTGGCCCCATGCGTCCTTCGCCAGCACATAGCCCGTCGCCGCTTGATGTGGCGTCTCGAACGCGAGCCCGCTACTGCCAAGAAGAGCGCCGTTGCTGCGCAGCAGAATGAGATAGGGCCCCGCTGGCCAGCGCTCCCATTCGGCATCGCTGAACGCTAGAAACGCCTCGGTGTCGGCCAAGGACTCATGCCTTCGCCAACCCAGGAACCGCGTCACATCCGGGTCGCTCGCGTAGCGCTCGAACACGTCAATGGCGTCATGAGCTCGCGGACGTCTCAGCAGAAGCCGTTCGGTCTCAGTGCTGGTGGGTGCGTTCACGGTCGGTCTCCCCAAAGATTCGATCGACGGCTGGCTGGCATAGCGCCGAATGCAAACTCGTGCGGCCGCAAACTTCTCACATTTCACTTCAGATCGCCGCAGAACTTCAGAATTTCCTTGACGATTTCGAGAGGCCACACCGGGTGCACCGGGCATCCGCGCATTGAGGACGGCGCTAAGCCCGCTTGGGAAGACCCGGCACGCACGATCGTGACCGTCGGGTGTTGAGAGCCCAGAACCTTCCTTTCTGCACGCCCTGCGGGCCCCTCTGGGCGCCGAGATCCCTCGTGGTATGAAGGAAGAATCCCC
>JANNMC010000270.1:0-1004 GCA_031397435.1 Candidatus Eiseniibacteriota bacterium | reverse complement strand
TCGCCTCGCTGCGCGCGCCGAGGGCGGCGCTTGCAGCGTGCACAGGGGAACCTTTCGCGCTTCCCTCGCCCAGCACTCAGGGAGGGTTCTCGATGGACGTTCGCTCGCTCGCAGGCAAGACCGCACTGATTACGGGCGCGGGCGGCGGCATCGGCCGCGCCACCGCTCTCGCCTGTGCGAAGCGCGGCGCACGGCTCGCACTCTGCGACCTCAACGCGGATGACCTCGCCGAGACGGAGCAGCTCTTGCGCGCGCTTGGCGGCGAGCGCCACGTGCTCGCGCAGCGCGTCGATGTCGCGAACGCCGAGCAGATGCGCGCGTTCGCAGAGGCCGTGCACCGCGAGGCGCCCGCGGTCGACTTGTTGGTGAACAACGCAGGCGTCGGCCTCGGCGGCGGCTTTCTCGACACCTCGCTCGAAGACTGGCGCTGGATCGTCGACATCAACTTGCTCGGTGTCGTGCACGGCTGCAATTTCTTCGTGCCGGCGATGGTGGCGCGCGGCGCAGGTGGGCACGTGGTGAACGTTGCTTCCGCAGCGGGCCACCTGCCGAGCGAGCTGCTCTCCGCGTACACGACGTCTCCCATGCGCGGTGTGGCCGCGCAGCCCGGCGCGCGCGAACGCATGATCGCCGGCTACCAGCGCCGCAATTATGGCCCTGAGCGCGTGGCGGAGAACATCCTGCGCGCGGTGCAGCGCGGCCGCGTGGTTGCTCCGATCACGCTCGAAGTCTGGGCGGCTTATTACGCCAAACGCGCAGCGCCGTGGCTGGTGCGCGCGCTCGGGCGCTGGCAGGCGCGCGTCGGCATTCCGGAGCTCGCGTGACCGAGCTGTTACTACTGCCGCGCCCGCGCAAGCTCGAGCGGCTCGCGGGCGAAGGCCCGGCGCAGGGCCTAACAGCCAGTACGCGCCATGAGCCTGCCCTTGGGCGCGAAGCCTTCACGCTCGCGACGGACGCGCGCGGTGCCCGGATCGCGCACGGCGACGAGGCGGGCCTGCGCTACG
>JANNMC010000253.1:0-4031 GCA_031397435.1 Candidatus Eiseniibacteriota bacterium | reverse complement strand
CGTGAATCCGTTCTCGGGCGCCCGTGACGCGTGGACGTGGGTCGCTCCGGCGGCGTCGGGCATCATCGGCACGTCGGCGGTTGCCACGACCGGCTACACCATCCAGGGCTTTGGCAAGACGGCGCTCCTGCCGCTCTCGCTGACCAACGGCTAAACGTTTCGCATCGGCAACAGACGGGGCGGCAGGTTCCGGTCCACCGGGCCTGCCGCCCTCGTCATTTCCCCCCTGGTGGGGCCAAAACGGCCCCTCGGCGGAATGGCACATTCTCTGCATTCTTCACGGCCGTTCCGTCCGTTTCGTCGATCCAGGAGGTCTCTCGGCGCTATGTCCACGTTTCGTGACACCCTCAAGACGCAGGGCCCCGGCCCGGCCAGCGACCGCTCGATCCACGCGGTCCCCGCGTTGCCGCTACTTCGCCTCGAGTCGCTTCGTAAGACTTATCGCGATCCGATGACCTTGAAGCCGTTCATGGCCGTGCGCGACGTGACGCTGGAACTAGAGCGGGGCGAGATCTTCGGTCTTCTGGGACCGAACGGGGCTGGGAAGACGACGACGATCAAGATGCTCCTCGGGCTGGTTCGTCCCAGCGGCGGCCGCGTCCTGATCGATGGCCGTGAGCCAAGCGATCCTGACTCGCGGCGGAAACTCGGCTACCTTCCGGAGAATCCCTGCTTCTACGATCACCTGACGCCACTAGAATATCTCGATCTCTCCGGCGCCCTCTTTGGAATCGCGCGGCAGGTTCGGCAACGCCGCGCGAACGATCTCCTTGAGCGGCTGGGCCTCGCGTCGCACGCGCGGAAGCCGCTCCGGAAGTTCTCCAAGGGAATGACGCAGCGCGTCGGACTGGCGCAAGCGCTCATCAACGAACCGACGCTCCTCATCCTGGACGAGCCGATGTCTGGTCTCGACCCCATCGGCCGCGCTGAGGTGAAAGCACTTCTGCGCGAGCAGCGCGCCCGTGGCGTCACGGTGCTCATGAGCAGCCACGTCCTGGCCGAGACTGAATCGATCTGCAACCGCGTCGGAATCCTCAAGGATGGTGCGCTGGCGGAGGTGGGAGCCGTTTCGGCTCTTCTCGCCAGCGGTGTTCGGGAGTGGGAGATCGCGGTCGACCGGCTTCCGGACGCGGTGGTGGCGACGCTGCTCGAGGCGGGCCATGCGACGGAGCGGATCGGCGCGCGGACGCTGGTCCGCGTCGCCGACGGTGAGGCTCTGCAACGCATGCTTCGCACGCTTGTCGACTCCGGCGTCTTCATTCACTCCGTGGAGGCTCGCCGCGAGACGCTGGAAGAGCACTTCGTCCGCGTCCTTGGCCGGCCCGAGCGCGGGGAGGCGGTGTCATGACCGGCGCCTTCGCCATCGCCCAGAACACGATTCGCGAGGTCGTCCGCCAGCGAATGGTCCTCGTCCTCGCGCTCTTCGGTGTCGCGCTCGTCGCCGCGTCTCAGGTTCTCTCACCGATCGCGCTGGGGGAAGGGCGCAAGGTGGTGACCGACTTCGGCCTCGCCGGTTCGTCGCTCCTGGCCACGCTCCTTGCCGTGATGCTGGGGTCGAACCTGCTTCACAAGGAGCTGGAGCGTCGGACGATCTACGCCGTCATGGCGAAGCCGATCCGCCGCAGCGAATTCCTCCTGGGGAAGTTCATGGGTCTCTGGGTCACGTCCGCCGCGCTTGTCGCCGGGATGACCGCGATGGTGCTGGCGCTCCTCTCGATCGTCTATCGGGATACTCCGTGGCTTCTCCTCGGGTCGCTGACCCTCACGGTCGTCGAACTGGGAGTGATCACGGCGGTCGTGGTCTTCTTCTCTTCATTCACCACTCCGGCGCTGACGGCCTTCTTCGCCATGGCGACGATCGTCGCCGGCCACTTCGCCGACGATCTCCTCTACTTCGCGACGCAGGGCGCCTCTCCGTGGATCACGCGGACGACGGAGGCCGTTTACTGGCTTCTGCCGCACCTCGAGCTCTTCAACGTGCGGGGGCAGGTCGTGCATGGCATCGCGGTGGCGCCCGAGCGGCTGGCGTTCGGCGCCGCGTACGGACTCCTCTACATGATCGCGCTCCTGGTGGCCGCCGGTGCCATCTTCGAGCGGCGGGAGTTCCGGTGACCCTGCTCCGGGGCCGCGGGGGCCTGTTCGCGGCGCTTGTCGCGTCGGGGATCTTCCTGGCGGGGGCTGGCATGCTCCAGCGCTCGTATCGCACCCAGCAGGGAGGCCGCCCGGCCGACGAGCTGCTCTACTACCCCTCGGGCATCTGGGTGCGTCAGGCGGCGCTCGGATACGAGACGGTCGCTGCCGACATCGCCTGGCTCCGCGCCATCCAGTACTACGGCGAGCACCGCCTGAACGACCAGCGCTACGACATGATCGGGCACGTTATGGGGATCGTGACGGAACTCGATCCGCGCTTCACTGAGGCGTACGTCTTCGGCGCGTTCGTCCTGGCGCAGGAACTTCGGCAACCCCAGCGCGGCCTGGAACTCCTGGAACGCGGCATGAGGGCCAATCCCGAAAGCTGGCGCCTGGCGTTCGAGACCGGCTTCCTTCACTACGTTGGCACGAAGAACTACCAGGCCGCGGCCCGCTACTTCACGAGGGCGAGCCGGTTGCCGGGTCACCCCGAGTACGTCGAACGATTCGCCGCCTTCACGAATCAGCGCGCGGGGAACCGCGGCATGGCGATCCTGCTCTGGAAGCGGATCGAGGCCTCGGGGAACAAGTACATGCAGGATGTCGCTCGCCGCGAGCTGAAGCGGCTGGAAGCCACGGAGGGGATCTGAGATGACGCCCGAACTATTTGTCCGGATGGCCGCCTTTCTCATTGGGCTCGCGCTCGGATCGTTCCTGAACGTGGTGATCGCGCGCCTGCCGAAGGGGGAGTCGATCGTGCGGCCCCGGTCACGCTGCCCGCGATGCAAGCACGCGATCGCGCCCCACGACAACATCCCGGTACTGTCGTACTTGCTCTTGAAGGGGCGCTGCCGTCACTGCAAGAAGAAGATCCACTGGCGTTATCCGGTCGTGGAGGTGACGGCGGGTCTCCTCCTGGCGCTCCTCGTCGGACGCGCGACACATCCGGGCCTCCTGGTGCCGCACGCGGCGTTTCTCCTCGCGCTCCTCACGGTCGCCTGGATCGACCTCGACACGCGGACCATTCCGGACGTCGTTACCATTCCGGGGGTCGGTGTGGGCCTGGCGGCCAGCCTCTTCGGCCCTCCGGGATTCACCGGCGCCCTCATCGGCGCGGTGGCGGGAGGCGCCAGCCTCTGGCTCGTGGGCGCCGCGTACGAGAAGGCGACCGGCGTTCCCGGCATGGGTGGGGGCGACGTGAAGCTCGCCGCGATGATGGGCGCCTTCCTGGGAACCGGCGGAGTATTCGGCGCCATCTTTCTCGCGTCGCTTGCCGGCTCCATCTTCGGGGCCGCGCTCATCGCGAAGGGAGAGGGAAGCCGGCGGACCGCCATTCCATTCGGGACCTTCCTCGCGCCGGCGGCGGTGGTCCTGCTCCTGTTCGGCGATACGCTCGCGTCCTGGTACCGGGCTCTGGTTCCGTAGCGAGTGCATCTTGCACGCGCGTACGAGCGCGAACGCCCGGCTTCACGGTGGCTCGATCGAACCAAGCGGCCGTGGAAGATGACGCAACGAAGGGCTCCGCCCCGGCTTCACTCGCGC
This sequence comes from Candidatus Eiseniibacteriota bacterium, assembly GCA_031397435.1. Classification (GTDB taxonomy): domain Bacteria; phylum Eisenbacteria; class RBG-16-71-46; order SZUA-252; family SZUA-252; genus SZUA-252. The sequence continues at coordinate 356 of JANNMC010000253.1, read as the reverse complement.
TAACGCCATGGCACAAGGCTGGCACGGCGATTGCCATCCTAGTCCCCCGGACAGAACCATACCCAGTTGGAGGTGCTTGAAATGATGCGGAGCCGGGGAACGGGAGGAGTGGGATCCGACAGCGGATTCACTCTGATGGAGCTCATGGTCGTGCTGGTGGTCTTCTCCATCGTCACTGCCATTGGGCTTCCCGGTCTCAACAAGTTCCTCCGAAGCGTCGAGCTTTCGGGGACTGTTTCGCGCATGGCGACGAGTCTCCGCGTCATCCGTCAGCGCGCCGTTACGGAGAACAACAACTACGTGGCGATTCTCGGCGCGAACGACAACATCCTCTGGTGGGACGACGACGACAACGA
>JANNMC010000236.1:0-5241 GCA_031397435.1 Candidatus Eiseniibacteriota bacterium | reverse complement strand
CGGCGTCGTCTTCGGATCGGGCGAATCGACGACCTCTCCATCCCGAAGCACCGTCATCCGGTGCGCCACCGCCTTCACTTCATCCAGCCGGTGCGTGATGAAGAGAACCGCCACGCCCGACGCCGCGAAGGTCTTCATCGATTCGAGCAGCCTCTCGGCCTCCGACTCGGTCAGCACGGCGGTGGGCTCGTCGAAGATCAGCAGCTTCAGTCCGCTCTTGTCCACCTCGCGCGCAATCTCGATGAACTGCATATGTCCCACGGGCAGTCCCGCCACCGGGAGCCACTCATCAATGTCCAACCCCACGCGATCGAGCGCGCGCCGCGCGTCGGCTCGCATCGTCTTCACGTCGACCGTATCGAGCCCCCGTCCAAACACCGGAGAAAGAAACGACCGGTGCGCCGGCTCGCGGTTCAGCTTGATGTTCTCCGCCACGCGGAAGCCCGGCAGGAGCATGAACTCCTGGTGGACCATCCCGATCCCGGCTGCCATCGCCTGGACCGGCTGCGTGAAACGAACGGGGGCGCCGCCCAGTAGGACGTCGCCCCCGTATCCGCCGGTCTCGTGGATGACCGGCATGCCGAACAGGATGTTCATCAGCGTGCTCTTGCCGGCTCCGTTCTCGCCGACGAGCGCGTGGATCTCGCCCGCGCGGACCGCGAGCGAGACGCCCTTCAGAACCCGGTTCCCCTCGTACTCCTTCGTGACGCCTCGGAGTTCGAGGGCGGGCGGGCCGCTAGTAGTAGATGGTGCCGACAAGGAGGAGGTACGAATTGCCCTTGTTGGCGTCGTACTTCGACAGCGTGACGGGAACGCCCGCCTTCTCCTCCAGATACTTCTTCACGGTGGCGGGATCCTTGTAGTCGGCCTTCTTCTCCACCGCGTCGGCCATGAGATCGGCGGCGGCGCGGATGGAGAGAATCACCTCGGGCACCGGCCAGGTCGCGAAATGTCCGGTCTTCCCGTGCTCGGCGATGACGCGTTTGTTCTCCGCGTTGATGAAGGCGAAGTCGCCCGCCTTCTCCGGCGGGATGCCGATGCCGAGTGCCGTAGGATAGCCGTGCGTCGGGCTGGGGCAGCACTGCTCGGGGACGTAGCCGCCCTCGTTCAGCACGGTGCGGATCAACGGATCCTGCATGCCGCAGTTGGTGGAGAAGTAGGCGGTCTTCTCGCCGTACTGCTTCAACTGGCGCGGCACGTCTTCGCTGATGAACTGCTGCGAGGCCGCCAGGCCGCCCTCGGCCATCGGATCGGGCGCGGTGACGAAGTGGAACTTCATCCCGTTCGCCTCGCACGTCTCCTTCATGATGTCGCGCCGCCGCGCCAGCAACTCCTGCGACATGTGGCGCGGGAAAGAGTAGTGGACGAAGTCGGTCACGCCCATCGTCTTCGCCGTCTCGATGATCGTCCGCCCGCGCGCCAGTTGATCGGGCTGGATGGAGAGATCGACCGCGGCGTTCACCATGGCGGGATCCTCGTGCGGCTCGATGAAGGCGACCAGGATGTCGGGGCGCTTTTCGCGGATTTTCCGGAGCGCGGGGAGCGAGCCGGGGATCGCCTGGCCCGCGATGATCACCTTCACGTCGGGATCGTCGGCCAGACCGACGAGCTGCGCGATCACCGTCTCCTGCTCGTTCATGAAGTTGTCGGGGTAGGTGACGTGCCGGATGTGCTCCTCGCCGAAGCGAGCCGTCAGCATCTGCGCGGCGCGGAACTCGTCCTCACCCTGCGAGACGGTGCCGGTCATGATCCCGATCTTGAAATCGATCTTCCGGGTCTCGACGGCGGCCTGCTTGGCCGCGGGCGCCTTGGCCTCGTGCTTGACCTGGCAACCGGTAACCAGCGCGAGGGCGAGGAGCGACGCGCCGATCGCGGCGGTGGACGCGGCGAGGCGGTGGCGAAGGGATAGCGTCATGATCTCTGGTCTCCGCCCGGGAGTCCGGGCCCGTGAATGCCGGCGATGAAAGGGGATGGGGCCCGATGGCCCTCACCGGATACTACCATCCAGGGCAGGACGTGACCAGAAAGTGGGCCGCGGGCGGAAATGGGCATGCTAGCGTGGCGGCTCCATGCCTGTCCTGATCCTCCTCTCCGCCTTCCTCGAGGGTATCGCCCTCACCCTGATCCAGGGCTATCTCCCGCTCTACGTGAGGGAATCGCTGGGCGAGACCCGGCTCCTGACCGTCGGGCTGGTGGTGGTCGTGCCGGCCATCGGCACCATGATCGCGAGCAACTTCTGGGGCGGCCTCTCGGACGTGTCGGGCCGGCTGAAGCCGCTGATCTTGGTGGGGATCGCGGGGTACGCCGTGGCGCTGGCGGGCGTGCCGCTCTTCATCAAGGGGAGTTCGGTGCTTCTCTTCGTCGGCGCGGCATCGCTCCTCTACGGATGTCTGGCGCCGCTCCTCAAAGCCTACGCTACGCTTCACCGCCCGGAGCAGCCCCAGCACGCGCTCGCCTGGGTGTTGATGGCGCAGAGCACCGGCTGGATGGTGGGAAGCTTCGAAGGCGGGCGCCTGATGGAGAACGGCATCGGTAGCGGGCTCAAGGCGGCGCTCTGGGTCGCGGCGGGGCTCCTGGCCGCGCACTTCTTCCTGACGCTCCTGATGCTGCGCGATAAGCCTCGCCCTCCCGCAGCGCCGCGGGCCAGGGTCGGATGGTTCGCCGGGGTGGTGCAGGATCTGGTGGCGCTCTACGAGAATCCGCGCCTGCTCCGGCTCTGCGCCGTGGCGTTCTTCCTCTATGCCGGCAACTACGTCGTCTGGGGATTCTTCAGCATCTACTTCGTGGAGCACCTGGGCGCGAGCGTGCGCACGCTCCGCTACACGCTCGCGGTGTCGGCTGGCTTCGGCATCGCCATGTACGTCTTCGTGGGACCCCTGGTAAAGCGATTCGGCGCGCGAGTCATTCTGGTCGTGGGAATGGCCTGCTACGCCGCGATGTACGTCGCGATGGGGGCCATGCAGAGCCAGCTCGCGACGGCGATCGTCTTCGCGCTCCCGCTCTACGGTCTCACGAACGTCAGCGCGAACACGCTGGCGGCCGAGTACTCGAGCGTCTCGCAGCGCGGCGGAGGGCTCGGCGTCCTGAGCGGCACGATCGCGCTCTCGACCATCGCCGGGCTCATGGTCGGAGGCGCGCTGGCCGATCGTTGGGGTTTGGGGATCATTCCCTGGGTAGCGTTCTGGTTCCTGGCTTCGGCGCTGGTCGGTTCGGTAGCCCTCTTCCAGACTGTTGGAAGAAATGGCGATTGATCGGGGTTTAGCGGGTTGTTACCCTTAACGGAACGCGGAGGCCGCGCTTCCTTGGTCCCTGTTACGCCTCCGTAAGCTCCACTGAAGGAAGGACTTACCTCACCATGTCTCGGTTTTCCACCTCGCTGCTCCGGCTCGCTGCCGCCGTCCTGATGGCTCTCGCGCTGATCGGCGCGGACGCTCCGGCCCCTGGCCAGTCTCCCAAGGCTGGAGTGGCCAAGGGTGGGGAGAAGGTGCAGTGGCTCTCCTTCGACGCCGCGGTGGCCAAGGCGCAGAAGGAGAACAAGCACCTCGTCGTGGACGTCTACACGAACTGGTGCGGCTGGTGCAAGGTGATGGACCGCCAGACGTACGGGAACACCGAGGTGGCCGATTACCTGACGGAGAACTTCGCGCTGGCGAAGGTGAACGGCGAGTCGGCCGCGAGGCTGATGTGGCAGGGGAGATCGCTGAGCGAGCGGGAGTTCGCGAAGGCGGTGGGCGTGAGCGGCTATCCCTCGACTTTCTTCATGAAGCCGAACGCGGAGCTCCTGGGGGGCGTGGCCGGCTACATCAAGGCGCCCGACATGCTCATCTACGCCAAGTTCCTGCATACGAAGTACTACGAAAAGGGAAAGCTCGCCGAATTCGCCGATTCGCTCCGAAAACTGGGATCCTAGTTTACGACCTGAGCCGAAGCGGCAGTCCCACCGATCCGAAAGCATTTCGATCCCACGCCACCGGTGCAAGCACCGAGTCGCGAAGGGCCCAGATGAAGGGCCCGGACGAAGGTTGTCCGCTCTCGTCGAGAAGTTCGAGCCGCACGTAGACCCCCTGCAGACTCCACCGCCCCCGCTGATTCACGACCCCCTTCCCCGAAATCGCCGTCGAGAAGAGCGCGCTGCTGTCGGCGCGGAAGATGAGCTTGATGTCGCGCGGGGAGGCATCCGCGCCTGGGAGCCGTCCTACGTACATTACCGGCGCCGGGCCGAAGGTTGGGCTGCCGGGGAGAAACTCCGAGGCTAGATCGCCCGCCGCGTCGGCCACGGAGAGCCACCGCTTCACATCGGTGATGGCCAGATGCATCGCGTCGAAGTGGCTCGCGTCCGGACTCCCCGAAGGGTACGGATTCGCCTGGGGCGTGGCGGCCAGGTAGACGCGCCCGCGTGCCCGGGCAATCTCTCCGCCCAGCGCCGGGCCGCCATCGTGTTCCAGGACGTCCCAGACGGAGTCGGGGAAGACATGGATGCGGAGAAGCACTTCCGGACGCTGCGCGAAGTCGGCGGGCTGGAATTGCACTTCGGCGATGGAGAGCGCTCCCGCCACGCGCGACTGGGCGTCGGCGCCTGTCACCTCGGAGACCAGATAGCGATCGGCCTCCCACGCGGGTGGTGGCGTGAAGCGGAAACCGGTGGCCGTCGAGACGTACGGAGCCACGGGAGGCGCCTGCGAGGCGGGCGATTCGGCGCGCTGTCCGCAGCCCGCGGCGAAGAGAGCCGATGCCAGGGCGAGCGCGAGGAAGGCGACAAGCCCGGCCCGCGCGAGAAGTCGGATCAGGCGCCGCCCCCTGGCGCCGGGGCGATCTTCTCCTGGATCTCCTCCAGCGCCTTCGCGTAGCGCCGGTTGATCCACTGATGCCCCACGGCGCTCGCGACGATCCAGTTGAAGAAGCACAGGAATCCGCCCAGTCCATGGGTCAGGATGGCGAAGAGGACGAAGAACCAGTGAACGACGCCGAAGGCGATCCCCGCCACCGCCTGGCCGATGACAAGATTCCCTAAGCCAGGCCAGACGATGTTCAAGAGCCAGAGAAGAACGGGGCTCTTCCGCTCCGCTTTCGCGCGTTCAACTTCGAGTTCGGCGACGTCCATCGGTGCCTCCCGGAGCTGCCTGGCTACAGCGTACGAACGATCTCCCGCATCGGGATCTTCCAGGCGGGAACGCCGCAGTAGCGCTTTCCCTCGGGGCAATAGGGCTTCACGCCGGCGCGAAGCCGCGGGCCGCACGGGGG
>JANNMC010000201.1:0-2226 GCA_031397435.1 Candidatus Eiseniibacteriota bacterium | reverse complement strand
CACTCCACGGGAAGTGACGCCTCCGAGACGTCGAAGAGGCGCACCCCCTCCGTATACCAGGCGACGAACGCGGTGTCGGCCTTCACGTGGACGTTGTGGACGATGGCAAGTGGATTCACCGCCCGCTCCTCGGTCAGCTCGTGGACATAGGGATTCGCCATGTCGAAGACCTTCAGCGTGCTGTAGTTCCGCTCGTCGCAGATGTAGAGCCACCGGCCGTCCCGGGAGGTCTCTCCGCTGTGGGTGGCCGCGCCGGGGTAGCTCCACGACGTGATCTCGCGCGGGATGTAGGGGTCGGCCAGGTCGAAGAGGCGGGCCACGCCGCGCTGGATGCAGTGCGCGTAGAGCGTGTCGTTTCGGACCCATGAATCGTGAACGTAATCGTCGAAGTAGACTCCGACCTCGACCGGATTTTCGGGTTCGTCGATGCGGAGGATCCGCATTCCGTTCGGAATTCCGTCGAGACGAGTCCCGTTCGCGATGAGGATGGCCCGCGTCGTGTCGACGGCGAGCGTGTGCGCGCGGTTGAACGACCCGGTCCAGAGCTTCACCTGCACCGGGTGCTCGGGATCGGTCATGCGGATGATCTGGATGCCACCGCCCGCGGTCTCCGTCGTGATGTAGATCCACTGGCGGTACGACTTCATCTCGCGCCACTGGCTGCTGAGTCCGGGAAGAAACGCGACTTCATACGGAGCGTCGGGCTGGGTCACGTTGACGATGGAGGTCCCCGTGAGAGTTCCGACTACGGCGTACTCGCGCCCGTCGGGGTGGACATAGGCGGTGCAGGCGGAATAGCCGGGGTAGGTGGCGAGGCGGGCGTGGAGCGTGATGTTCCGCGCTAAGGGTGGGGCGGCGGACGCCGGCACGGCGAGCACGAGAGTCAGTATGAGGAGCAGACGACGCACGAGGGCTTACTCCGCTAGGGGCCGGCTCCGGCCAGATCCGGACTCCCGAGAACCGAGTCTACTACAGCCAGCCTGCCTCGCGGTACCACGCCGCCGTCTGGTGAAATCCCGCGTCGATCGGCATGCGGGGGCTCCATCCCAGGCGTTCACGGATCTTCGCCGAGGTGCAGATCCAATCGCCGGCCTGGATCTCCCGGAGCTTTCGGCGCGAAAGGAACGGAGGCCGGTTGGTCAGCGCGCCAACTGCTTCTCCGGCCAACCCGCCAAGCGTCAGGAGCCACGCGGGCGGCGCGAACCGAATGGCCCAGGTCCCCAGGGCACGCTTCGCGGCCCGTCCCAACTCGTCGTAGTCCGTGGCATCGGGCTCCGAGACGAAGAAGATCTCTCCCGCCGCGCGATCGTCGTCCAGCGCCAGCCAGCAGGCGCGCGCCAGATCCTCCGCGTGAACCAGCGAGAACTTTCCCCCTTGATGGAGAACCGGCTGCAGATGGCGCTTCACGGCCTTGAATAGCTTCAGCGTCGCCTCGTCGCGGGGGCCATAGACCGCCGGCGGGCGAATCGCGCAGACCGAGAGGCGATTCCGCATTTGGAGCACCAGTTCCTCCGAGCGGAGCTTGCTCTGCCCGTAGTCCGAGACGGGGCGCGGCGGATGTGCCTCGCTCACCGGCCTTCCGTCGCGGCTGGGCCCCGCGGCCGCCTGGCTGGAAATGACGAGGAAGCGGCGGAGCCCGGGTCCTACGGTGAGGGCCGCGCGGAGCATCTGTTCGGTGCCGCCCACGTTCGCCTCGTGGAACTCGGCCGCGCTCCTGGCGCTGGTGAGTCCCGCCGCGTGGACGATCCAGGTCGCGCCGGCCACGGCGGCGGCCAGCGCCGCGGAGTCCTCCAGCGGCGTGACGACGACTTCGAGCGGCTTCCCTTCGAGCCAGCGCCGGGAGGAGGAGCGCCGGACGATGCAGCGCACGCGCGCACCGCGGCGGAGCAGCTCGTCGGCGATGTGGCTCCCGACGAATCCCGAGGCGCCCGTGACGACCGCCAGCGGTTCGCTCACGCGGCGAGTGGCTTGGCGTAGATCCGGTGCACCGCGCTCCGGGTGCTGCCGAAATTCAATACCAGGTTGTTCACCTCGTCATTGTCCTCCAGGGTCCAACCGATGGTGCAATGACGGTAGCCCTTTCGGTTCAGCTCCACCCCCAGGTCGGCGACGAGCGCCGGTGCGAGCCCGGTGCGCCGGAACTCGGGCAGAACGCCCAACGCCATCAGGCGTCCCTGGCGGATTCGCGGCAGGCCCAGGGGGAGGTGGAAGATGCCGAACGGGATG
>JANNMC010000180.1:0-3067 GCA_031397435.1 Candidatus Eiseniibacteriota bacterium | reverse complement strand
TCTTCCCCTCGCCCGCTCTTGTGTTCCAGGAGCACCACGATCGCGAAGGCTCCCAGATTCATCGCCACGTACGCCATCAGGTAGAAGACTGCCCCCGTGCCGCCGATCACGCCGCCCGAGACGAGACCGATGAGGACGTAGCCGGAGTGCGCGATGCTGGAATAGGCGAGCATCCGCTTCACGTTCGTCTGCGCGATGGCGGCCACGTTCCCCACCGTCATCGTCAGGACGGCGATCACCGAGATCACCATGTCCCACTCCGCCTGCGCGGGGCCGAACGCGATGAAGAAGGTACGGAGGAAGGCGACGAAGGCCGCGGCCTTGGGGCCAGCCGAGAGGAACGCGGTGATCGGGGTCGGCGCTCCCTGATAGACGTCGGGCGTCCACATGTGGAACGGCGCCGCCGCTACCTTGAAGCAGAGACCGACCAGGATGAGCGCCATGCCGGCGTAGAAGAGTCCCTCGGGCACCGGACCAGCCGTTCCGGCGATCGCTTCCCCGATCCGCTCCAGATTCGTGGTGGCGGTCGCCCCGTAGACCAGCGAGATGCCGTAGAGGAGGATCCCCGAGGCGAAGGCGCCGAGAAGGAAGTACTTCATGGCCGCTTCGTTCGAGGCGTCGTTATTCCGCCGGTAGCCGGCCAGGATGTAGAGCGAGATCGAAAGGACCTCGATCCCCAGGAAGAGCGTGATCAGGTCGAGACCCGAGGCCAGAACCATCATTCCCGACGTGGCGAAGAGAAGGAGCGAGTAGTACTCGCAATGCTCCACTTCCTCGCGGCGGAGGAACGGGATCGAAAGGAGCACGACCACCGACGACGTCGCCAGGAAGATGATGTTGAAGAGTGTCGAAAGATTGTCGAGCGTCACCATGCCTGCGTAGCCACGCTCCGCGAGTCCCCACTGCGGAATGGTACGCGCCAGCGCCAGGAGCAGCCCGCCGAGCGCGAACCAGGCGGAGAGGTGCTTCTTCCCGTGCGGAAGGACCAGGTCGAGGAGCAGGAGAAGGAGCCCGGCTCCGCAGACGATCAGGAGCGGCTCGATCATCCCGAGCGGGGCGTCGATCGGAATCGGCAGGCTCATCGCGTCACACTCCCTGGCGAGCCGACGGGAGGCGGCGGCGCGTCGACTTCCACCCCGGCTGAATCGGCCGGCATGCCCGCCTCGCCATCCATCACCGCTTCATCGCCCGGAAGCGCCGTATCGAGATCGGCGCCCATCGTCTCGTCGCCGCCATTGATCTCCGGCTCGACGACCCGCCCAGCCACCGAGCGTGACGACATCCGCTCGATCAACTCGGCCGACGGCGTGTCGAGGAATCGGAGGAACGTGTTCGGATAGACGCCGATCCAGATGATGAAGAAGATCACCGGCGCCAGAACCCAGAACTCGCGGCGTGTCAGGTCCGGAAGCGCTCGGTTCTTCTCGTTCGTGATGGGGCCGAACATGACCCGCTGGAACATCCAAAGGAGGTAGACGGCGCCGAGAATGACGCCCGTGGCCGCGATTCCCGCTACCCAGGGGTCCATCTTGAACGCCCCGAGCAGGATCAGGAACTCACCAATGAAACCGTTCAGGCCCGGCAATCCCAGGCTCGAAAGCGACACGATCAGGAACATGGCGGCGAACCACGGCATGACCTCCGAGATGCCGCCGAACTCCGAGATCTCGCGCGTGTGGCGGCGTTCGTAGAGAATGCCGACCGCGAGGAAGAGCGCTCCGGTCGAAAGCCCGTGGTTGATCATCTGAAGCACGCTTCCCTGGATCCCCTGCATGTTGAGCGCGAAGAGCCCCAGCATCACGAACCCCAGGTGGCTCACCGAGGAATAGGCCACGAGTTTCTTCACATCGGTCTGCACCATGGCCACGAGCGCCCCGTAAATGATCCCGATCACCGAGAGGGCGATCAGCCACGGCGCGAACGCCAGCGCGCCCTCCGGGAAGAGCGGCATGGCGAAGCGGAAGAAACCGTACGTCCCCATCTTCAGCAGAACACCCGCCAGGATCACCGACCCGGCCGTCGGCGCTTCCACGTGCGCGTCGGGAAGCCAGGTGTGGAACGGGAACATCGGGACCTTGATCGCGAACGCCAGGGCGAAGGCGCCGAAGAGCCAGAGCTGCGCCGAGCGGGCCAGCGGCGTGTCGTAGAGCCGGATCAGATCGAAGGTGTATTCGCCGAAGGCCGCATGGTAGGCGAAGTAGAGATAGAGAATGCCGACCAGCATGAGAAGGCTTCCGACCACCGTGTAGAGGATGAACTTCACCGCCGCGTAGACGCGCCGCGGGCCGCCCCAGACGCCGATCAGGAGGTACATCGGGATCAGGACCACTTCCCAGAACATGTAGAAAAGCACCAGATCGAGCGCGGCGAAGACGCCGATCATCCCGGTTTCCAGGACGAGGAGGAGCGCCATGTAGGTCTTCACCTTCTCGGTGATGGCCGAGAAGGACGAGAGGACCGCGACCGCCGACAGGAGTGTCGTCAGGAGGATGAGCAGCACGCTCACCCCGTCCACGCCGAGGTAGTACTGGATGCCGAGGTTCGGCACCCACGGCGCCTTCTCCACGAACTGCATGCCGCGCTGCCCCACATGGAACGCCGTGAAGAGCGGGAGCGACGCGAGGAAGGTCAGGATCGTGATCAGGAACGTGAAGCCGCGCACCATCCCGACCTTGGCCGACGGAACGAGCAGGAGAAGCAGCGCCCCCAACGCCGGCAGGAACGTGACGAGTGTCAGGATCGGAATGCCCATGATCGCGGTCGCCGGGGTCATCGGAGCGCCAGGTAGCCGAACACGACCACCATTCCCAGGGTGATGATGAGGGCGTAGAGCTGTACGTAGCCGGTCTGCGCCAGACGAAGCCAGCCCGCTCCCTGCTCCACTTTCTTCCCGACGCCATTCACCGCGCCGTCCACGATGGCCGCATCGACATCCTTCCAGAGCCGGTTGCGCGCGCGCCGGAAGAACTCGGCCTTGTTCAACGCGCGGCTTTGTTCAAGCGGTGCTCAAACGGGAGTGGGCGCGCAGCCGGCGGCGCGGCTCGAGATGCCGACGCCGCGACGCCCC
>JANNMC010000230.1:0-7116 GCA_031397435.1 Candidatus Eiseniibacteriota bacterium | reverse complement strand
TCGAGTCCGACCGTCAGCGGCGTATCCCGGAACCACGGTTCCGTGAAGGATATCTGCAGATCGCGGCGCCGACCTCCCCGCTCCACGCGGATCGAGATGCTCTGACCGTTTCCGAAGAGGTTGTTGTGGCCGAGTTCGAGGAATCCGGTGAGCCCCGTCTGGCTGGAGTATCCCGCTCCCGCACTCGCGGTCCCCGTCTGCTTCTCCTGCACCTTAAGTGTCAGGTTGATGTCCGCGCTATCGCCCGTAGGCTCGTAGTCCACCTGAACGTCCTGGAAGTATCCGAGTCCGAAGATGTCGCGCTGCGTCCGCATGAGCGAGGATCGCCGGAAGGTGTCGCCCGGATGGACCTTCGCCTCGCGTCGAATGACGTTTTCCTTCGTGCGTGTGTTTCCGATGATCCGAAGGTCGGCCACGCTGGAGCGCTGCCCCTCCTGGACCACGAAGGCGATGTCGACGATCGTGTCCCGGTCGCTGAATCGCGGATCGATCGAGAGGAAGAGGTAGCCGGTCTCCTGGTAGAGCTCGTAGGCGGCCTGCAACGTCTTCTGAACCTTCGATTCGTCATAGGGCAACCCCGGCCGGCAGGTGGTGACGAATTCCAGCGCCACCGAAGGGACCGCCGTGTTCCCCGACCACGCCATCGTCCCGAAACGGTAGCGGGGGCCCTCCCGGACGTACGCATGGAGGATGACCCCCTTAGCATCCGCCGTCTCGGCGGGGCGGATGGAGTCGACCTCGGCGTCGCGGTAGCCTCGGCTCCGCATGTAGAGACGGAGCGCCGTCATGTCCTCCTCCAGCTTCGACGGCTTGTACGTTCCCGCCTTTAGAAAGCCTGGTGTCTGGCTCTTCATGGCGCCCGCCAGTTCGTCAGGCGAGAAGGAAGTGGCACCGTGTATCTCGATGCCGCGCACCTTTTGCTTCGATCCTTCGACGATCTCGAACCGGACCCCGACGACACCGGGCCCCGTGGACTCGGTCTTGGCGGTGACGCGCGCCCGGGCGTAGCCGTCGTCGGCGTAGGCGTCCGCTATCTTCCGGGCGTCCAGCTCGAGCACGCTGGCGTCGAGCAACTGTCCGTCGGCCACGGTGATCTTCAGTTTCAGGGCTGCTTCGTCGAGCTTGCGATTCCCCGCGAACGCGATGCCCTGGACGCGCGGGCGCTCCCGCACGTGGACCACGAGCGCCACGCCGCCCGCGGCTCGCTCGTCCGCCACGTCGACGTCGGTGAAGAGGCCGGTGGCGTAGAGTCGCCTCACGCCGTCAGAGAGCGTGCTCCGCTCATAGGCGTCTCCCGCCTTCAGCCCAAAGGTCCGGACGATGACGAGCGAGTCGACGTTTGCGAATCCCGCCGCGCGAACGGAGGCGATGACGCCGCGGTCCGGGGCGGCGGGCGGCAAGCCGGCCCCGTCGGGCATCGTGATGGAGGAGTCACCCGGCGTGGCGCCGCCACCGGCCACCTGAGCCCCGGCTGGCTCGATCGAGCCAGCGAAGAGCAAGAAAAATAGCGCGGCCACGCGGGCTCCGGCAAGTCGTCCGGGGACCCGGTGGCACGCGATGTCGGATCGGTCTTTTGTCGAGGGAACCGTCAAGAGTTGAACGCGAGCTCGTCGCCCTCCCGGCGGATGGTCACGTCGCTTCCTTCCTTCAACTGCCCGCGCAGAACATGTTCCGAGAGCGGGTCTTCGATGAGCTTCTGGATGGCCCGCTTCAGCGGCCGCGCGCCGAGCGCCGCGTCGAATCCCTTTTCGATGAGGACTTCGATGACCGCATCGTCGAACGAGAGCTTCACTCCGGTGAGGCCGAGCCGGTCGACGACTTGGTTGAGGAGGATCCGCGTGATGGCGGTCATCTCGGTCCGCGACAGCGAGTGGAAGACAATCGATTCGTCCACCCGGTTCAGGAACTCCGGATTGAACGCCCGCTTCAGCTCGTCGAGAATCGTGGTTCGCATGGTGTCGTACGAAGACGCTTCGGTGCGCTCGGAGAAGCCGAGGCTGCGCGACCCCTTGATCTGCCGCGCGCCGATGTTCGACGTCATGATCAGCACCGTGTTTTTGAAGTCGACCTTTCGCCGCAAACTGTCCGTCAACTGCCCGTCGTCCAGGACTTGGAGCAGGATGTTGAAGACGTCGGGGTGCGCCTTCTCGATCTCGTCGAGAAGAACCACCGAGTAGGGCTTGCGCCGGACCTTCTCCGTCAGCTGCCCGCCTTCCTCATGACCCACGTAACCCGGGGGCGCGCCAATGAGCCGCGACACCGAGAACTTCTCCATGTATTCCGACATGTCGATCCGGATCAACGCTTCGGGATCGTCGAAAAGGAACCGCGCCAGCACGCGCGCCAGCTCCGTCTTTCCCACGCCCGTCGGACCCAGGAAGATGAACGAACCGATGGGACGGCGCGGGTCGCGCAGCCCGGCCCGGTTTCGCCGGATGGCGCGCGACACCGCCGCCACCGCCTCGTCCTGGCCGACGACCCACTTCTTCAGCTCCTCTTCCATGCGGAGGAGCTTGGCGGACTCCTTCTCCTCGATGCGGTTGATCGGGATGCCCGTCATGCGCGCGATCACCGACGCGATCATCTCCACGTCCACGGTGATCTGCGTGTCGTGCTTCACATCGTTCCACGACTTCTTGTGTTCTCGCAGTTTCGCGCGGAGATCCTTCTCCTTGTCGCGAAGCCGGGCCGCCTTCTCGAATTCCTGCTGCTGAATGGCGGCTTCCTTCTCTTTCGCCACTTCCTCCACGTGCTTCTCGAGATCCCGGACCTCGGTGGGAATGGCCGACACCGAGAGTCGGGCGCACGCCCCGGCCTCGTCGATCACGTCGATGGCCTTGTCGGGCAGGAAGCGGTCATTGATGTAGCGGTCCGCCAGGCGGGCCGACGCGACGATGGCTTCGTCCGTGTACTTGGCGCCGTGATGGGCTTCGTACTTGTCGCGGAGTCCCTTGATGATCTCGATCGTCTGATCGACCGACGGCGGGTCCACCATGATCGGCTGGAAGCGGCGTTCCAGCGCGCCGTCCTTCTCGATGTACTTGCGGAATTCGTCGAGCGTCGTAGCGCCGATGCACTGGAGTTCGCCGCGCGCGAGGGCCGGCTTCAGCATGTTGGAGGCGTCGATAGCGCCCTCCGCGCCGCCCGCGCCGACGATCGTATGAAGCTCGTCGATGAAGATAATCGTGTCCTTCGACTCGCGGATCTCGTTCATGACGGCCTTGAGACGCTCCTCGAACTGCCCGCGGTACTTCGTCCCCGCAACGACCGCCGCCAGATCGAGTGTCACGATGCGCTTGTCCTTCAGCGTTTCCGGAACACGGTTCTCGACGATACGCTCAGCCAGCCCCTCGGCGATGGCGGTCTTACCCACGCCCGGCTCTCCGATGAGAATGGGATTGTTCTTCTTCCGGCGCGACAACACCTGGATCACGCGCTCGATCTCGGGCTCGCGGCCGATGATGGGATCGAGTTTGTTCTCCCGCGCGAGCGCCGTGAGATCCCGGCCGAACTGATTCAGGGCCGGCGTCTCGATCTTTCCTTCCCGCTCAGGTTGCGACACGGATGGGGTCCCTCCCAAGAGCTTCAACGTCTCCTCGCGCACCTTCTTCCGGTCCACGCCGAGTTCCAGCAGGACACGCGCCGCGACGCCTTCGCCTTCCCGGATCAACCCGAGAAGCAAGTGCTCGGTTCCGACGTAGTTGTGGCCCAGCTGGCGCGCCTCGTCCACGGAGAGCTCCAGCACCCGCTTGGCGCGGGGCGTGAACGGGATCTCTCCGATCGTGAGCGTGCCGCCCGTGGAAGCGACCATGCTCTCCACGGCCTGGCGGATGGCGTCGAGGTCGAGGCCCAGGTTGTTCAGCACCGTGGCTGCGATCCCCTCTCCCTCGCGAATGACGCCGAGCAGGAGGTGTTCCGTGCCGATGTAGTCATGCTGCAGCCGGGCGGCTTCTTCCCGCGCGAGGTACATCACCTTGCGCACCCGCTCGGTGAACTTGTCGTGCATCGCAATCCCTCCTGGGCGCCCGCTAGTTCGAGCGGGCGGCGTCGCTGATGTCTTCGCCGAGCAGCCGGCGAACGTACTCCGCACGGAGGACGTTTCGCTCACGCTGCTCCAATTCGCGCCCGGCCCATAGTTGCATGTGGGCCGGCTGAGTCCGTATCAACAGCTCGTTCAGCGTCTTCACGTCGGCCAATCCCTCGATCTGAAGGGAGAGTCCGAACCGCACGGCGGAAACCAGGTTGATCACCTCCTGCGAGGAGATCACCCGGCTGTGGCGGAGCGTGCCGTACGCCCTCCAAACCTTGTCCTCGATTTGGACGCGCGCGTCCTTCAGGAGCTCCTCGCGCGCCCGCTGTTCGTAGTCGATGATCTGACGCGTGACGCGCTCGAGACTCTCGATGGTCTCGCGCTCGCTTTGTCCGAGCGTGGTCTGGTTCGAGATCTGGAAGAAGTTTCCCATGATCTGCGACCCTTCGCCGTAGAAGCCGCGCACCGCCAGACCGACCTGCGTGATTCCCTGAAGCACCCTTCCGATCTGGCGCGTGAGCACCAGCGACGGCAGGTGGATCAGGACCGAGGCCCGCATTCCGGTCCCCGCGTTCGTGGGGCATGCCGTCAGGTAGCCCAGTTCGTCGCTGAAAGCATAGTCGAGGTCCTGCCCCAATTCATCATCGATGGCATTCACCGACTCCCAGGCCGATCGAAGCTGAAATCCTGAGGCCAGAGCCTGAAGCCGAAGGTGGTCCTCTTCGTTCACCATCACCGACACCGTTTCGTCCGGGAGCAGAAGCAGCCCCCGCAGGCGCCCGTTGTCGGCGAGGTCGTTGGAAATCAAGTGCCGCTCCACCAGGAACTGGCGGTCGATCGGAGAGAGATCGCGCATCGGGAGCGCCGACGACGTGGCCAGGACCGGGGTCTTCCGCACGGCGGAGAGGACGCTCGAGTAGACCATGGCGAGTTGCTCCTCGCGCGCGCGGTGGGTGAAGGTCACCTCTTTGAGATTCCTCGCCAGGCGGACCCGCGTGCTCAGGACCACGTCCGAAGCGGGCCCGGTGCCGTCAAGCCAGCGGCCGAGATGCCGCGCCTGATCGGTCAATTTCACGCGGCACCCCCTGCGGCGGGGCCGGCGCTCTGCGCTTCCATGGCCCGAATGCGGTCGCGGATCGCGGCGGCGTTCTCGAACTCCTCGTGCTCGATGGCGCGTTGCAGGTCCTCGTGGAGCCGTTGCACCTCGCGGCGGAGCGCCACCCGCTCCGAGTCGCGCGCGGGCGCTTTCCCCACGTGCTTCGTGCTTCCGTGAATGCGGCGGAGAAGCGGTCGCAGCTGAGCGCGAAACGTGGTGTAGCACTCCGAGCAGCCAAGACGACCCGATTCCTTGAACTCGGAGTAGACGAGGTTGCAGCGCGGACACTGCACGCGCCCGACCTTGGTCTCTTCTCCTTGCCCCGACTGGTCCACCATGCCCGCGAGGAGGTCGCCGACCGAGAACTTCGACTTGAGCAGCGGCACATGATAGCCGCGCTCCTCGGCGCACTTCTCACAGACGTGGTGGTCGGACTTCTTGTTGTTCACGATCTCGGTGAAGTGAACCACCGCGGGTCGCTTACCGCAGAGCTGGCATTGCATCTGGTTTTCGGGGCCTCCCTCGCCCCCCCGGCGTTCGATCTCGGCTGCAAAGCTCCCCGCCCCATGCCCGCAACTCCTTAGATGCGGTCATCCTACAGTTTCATCGGCCTGAGACGCCCATCCTCAAGTGCTACCACACGGTTGGCCGCTCGCGCGACATCGGGGTTATGTGTCGCAATGACAATGGCTTGAGCTTCTTCGCATCGATACTGGTCCAATATTTTCAAGAGCGCCTCGGTGGCGGGGCGGTCCAGATTGCCCGTAGGCTCGTCCGCCAGGAGCACGGCGGGTCTGTGATGGAGCGCCCGCGCGACCGCTACGCGCTGCTGTTCCCCTCCCGAAAGCTCCGACGGCTTATGCTCCAGCCTGGCCCCGAGACCGAGGCCCTGGAGCAGCGCCGTGGCGCGCGCCTCGACTGCCGCTCGAGGGTCCCCCGTGATCCACCCCGGCATCATGGCGTTCTCCAGCGCGGTGAACTCCGGCAGCAACTGGTGAAACTGAAAGATGAAGCCTACCGTGCGCGCCCGGAGCCGCGACCGAGCGTCCTCGCCGAGTCCCGTCAGTTCCTCGCCGCGAACGCGGATGCGCCCTTGCGAGGGAGTGTCGAGACCTCCAAGCAGATGGAGGAGCGTCGACTTTCCCGAGCCCGACGCCCCGACGATCGCCACCATCTCCCCGGGAGCGACCGAGAGCGACACCTCCCGCAAGACTTCGACCGGCAGGAGGCTCCCCCCATAGGTCATCGAGAGCCCCTCCGCCTCGATCGCCGCGACCGCGGCCGGCGGCACGACGCTCGCCTCACTCATAGCGGATCGCCTGCACCGGAGGGAGCTTGGCGGCCTGCCATGCCGGATAGAGACTGGCGGCGAAACAGATGACGATCGCGGCCAGGCCGACCAGCGCGAAATCGAGCGGCTCGATCTTCACCGGCAGCGTGTCGAGGAAGTAGATTTCCCCTGGAAGCTGAAGGAGCTTCCAGCGCCCCAGGGCGTAGGAAATCACGGCGCCCGCGGCCAGCCCGAGCGACGTCCCCACCGCGCCGATCATCGTTCCTTGAAGCAAGAAAATGCGCAAGATCCCGCCAGGCGTCACGCCCATGGTGCGAAGTACCCCGATGTCGCGCCGTTTATCCATGACGAGCATCACCAGGCTCGAAACGATGTTCACCGCGGCCACCAGCACGATGAGAACGAGGATGGTGAACATCACCGCCTTCTCGATCTTCATCCACGCGAAGAGATTCCGGTTCAGGTCGATCCAGTTCGTGATCCGGTAGGCGGGACCGAGTTCCTGACCCAGTTCGTCCGACCGCTCCCGTGCGTGGAAGAGGTCGGTGATGCGGAGCTGGTAGCCGGTCACCTCGCTCTGGAGTCCAAAGAATTCCTGCGCGGTCCCGATCAGGACGATGCCGAACGAAGAGTCGTACTCGTAGAGTCCCGATTCGAAGATGGCGCTCACGCGGAGGCGGCGGCTGTGCGGGACGCCGC
>JANNMC010000161.1:0-10628 GCA_031397435.1 Candidatus Eiseniibacteriota bacterium | reverse complement strand
GCACGAGACCTATACCCTCGTGCGAGGAGTGTTCACCTTCCAGGCGAGCGATCCGGTTCGTGTTCGCGGGCGGAAGGAACCGCTCGACGTCTACGTCGTGACGCAGGTGAAGCCGCGCGCCTTCCGGTTGAGGGCGCGCGGAATCGAAGGCGTCGAGACGAGGATGATCGGGAGGGAGATCGAACTCCGTCTGCTCCAGGAGGCCCTCACGCTGACCCTGGAGGACGGCGAGACGCAGGTTGTGACCGTCGTCGGCGAAGCGGGCGTCGGAAAATCGCGCCTCCTCTATGAATTCAGCAGTTGGATGGATCTCCAAGAGCAGACCGTCTGGTTCTTCCAGGCGCGCGCCACGCAGCCCTCCATGCTGCAGCCCTACTCGCTCACCCGCGATCTCTTTTCGTTCCGATTCAGGATCCTCGACTCCGATCCGCTTTCGCAGGTGCACGAGAAGTTCGTGCAGGGAATCGAGGGATTCTTGGGGGCGGGGTCGACACGGAAGGCCTATCTCATCGGCCAGCTGGTCGGCTTCGACTTCTCCGACAAGCCGGAGGTGGAGGCGGCGCTCCAGGACGGCGACTCCTTCCGCCGGATGGCGCAGCAGTACCTCGGCGAGTTCTTCACGTCGGCGTCGAAGACCAATCCGGTGGTCATCCACATCGAGGACATCCACTGGGCCGACGACCGCTCGCTCGACCTGATCAACAATCTCGTGCGGGAAAATACGGAACTGCCGCTCTTCGTCCTCTGCATGGCGCGCCCCAGTCTCTACGAGCGCCGCCCGCAGTGGGGGGAGGGCCAGCGTTTCCACGAGAGGATCCAGCTCGATCCGCTCTCGCAGCTTTCGAGCCGCAGGCTCGTGCGAGAGCTATTGAAGAACGTTTCCGAGGTTCCCACGGCGCTTCGTGACCTGGTGGTCGATCGCGCCGACGGCAATCCGTTCTACATCGAGGAGCTCATCAAGGCGCTGATCGACGACCGTGTGATCATCAAGGGCGAAGAGGCGTGGTCGGTCGACACGTCGCGCCTCTCCACGGTTCGCATCCCGGCCACCCTGACCGGCGTGCTGCAGGCGCGGCTCGACACGCTCCCCGCCGCGCTCCATCAGTTGCTGCAGCGGGCGTCGGTCGTGGGACGGATATTCTGGGACGCCGCGGCGGTACGGTTGAGCCATGAATTTGCCGGCATCAAACCCGCCGAAGTGCAGGCGATGCTGGAGGACCTGCGCGATCGCGAGATGATCCTGCAGCGCGAGGAGTCGGGCTTCGCGGGGACATTGGAGTACGTCTTCCGCCACGCCATTCTCCGCGACGTGACCTACGAAACGGTGGTGCCGAAGCAGCGGCGCACGTTCCACAAGCTGGTTGGGGACTGGCTCCTGGAAGTCGGGGGAGCGCGCGCGGGCGAGCACACGCTTCTCGTGGCCGAACACTACGGCCGGGCCGATGAGCCCGCGTTGGCGGCGACGCAATTGAAGAGAGCCGGAGAGAAGGCGCTTCACCTCGCCGCTTACGAGGAGGCGGCCACGCTCTTCCAGCGGGCGCGCGAAATCCTCTCGGGTCCAGAACACGCGGTGCAGCGGCTCGAGGTCGAGATCCTTCGCGCCGAGCTCGAATCGGGCCGAAGCTCCCATGCCAAGGCGACCGAGATCTTGCAGCCCGCGCTGGCAGAGGCTCGAGCAATTGGACACGAAGTCCTTCAGGCAAACCTGCTGGGACAGCTGGGGCGAATCGCCATGTGGCAGCAAGACCTGCCGGCCGCCGAGGAATATCTCGAGGAGGCCCTCCGCATGGCGCGGAGGTCGAACGACAAGCCGACCTTGATCTTCATCCTGCGCCAGATCGGAAACACGACCTACCGCCGCGACATCGAGAAAGGCCGAGCCCACCTTCAGGAGAGCATCGCGTTGGCCCGCGAGGCGGGGGATCGTCGGAGCGAGGCGACCGGATTGAATTCGTTGGGCAATCTCTTCGGATACGAGGACGACTACCCGCGCGCGATCGAGACGTACGAGAGCGCCCGAGGCGTCTTCCGTGAACTCGGGATGCGCGACTCCGAGTGCATGGTGCTTGCCAACCTCTCCTTCCTGCATGCCGAACTAGGTGACTCCGAAGCGGCCGAGCGCGAAGCGAAGACCTCGCTTGCCATCAACCGCGAGACGGGAGGCATGCAATTCCGGATCGCAGCGGAGGTGAGTTTGGCCGACACCTACATCCGAACGGGACGCAACGCGGAAGCTCGGAAGTACGCCCTCATGGCGTTGGCAACGGGGAGAGAACTCGGCATGCCGCTGACCTACCTGCCGCTGCAGTTCGGAGTGCTGAAGCTCCGAAGCGGCGACCGGGCAACAGGCCTTGCCTGGATCGGCTACACGAGAAAGCACGACGAAGGCTTCAAGAAGGAAGTCGCCCGCGACATCAAGAGGATGTGGCCCGAACTACGCGGCGAGTTCTCGGACGACGAGACGGAGGGGGCGATGGCCCGGGGCGAAGGCCTGAATCTCGAGGAGATCCTCGCGCAGGTGGAGCGGGAAGGCGCATAGGTTCACCGTGAGAGACGCTCCGTGTCCCTGATCCGAAAGTCGGGAGTCGTTCTCCTCCTCGTCCTCTTCTCGCTTCCGGCACTTCTGGCGCCCCGGAATTTCCCGACCGACGATTCACTTTTCTACCTACAGGTCGCCCGCCACATTGCTTCCGGAAACGGGAGCACCTTCGACACGATGACCGTGACCAACGGGTACCACCCCCTCTGGATGGCGCCCTGCGTGGCGGCGGCCTGGCTGTCTGGCGGTGATTCAACCGTGATGCTCCGCATCGTCTTCGTGATGCAGCAATGGCTCACCGTCGGCGCACTTTGGCTCTTCCATCGCCTTACCCTACGGCTCGGGATCCGTTCCTGGGCGGCAGGGGTGCCCCTTGTCGGGATATTCTTCCTGACCGGTCTCTACGCTTCCGAGGCGCACCTCAACGGATTCTGCATCCTCGCGAGCCTTCTGATGCTCGTTCGATTCGCAGGGGAGCCTACTCCCTGGAACGGAGCCCGCCTCGGCGTGTCTCTCGGTGCGACGGTTCTGGCGCGGCTCGACAATGTCCTACTGGTGGGCGCGATCCTCGTGGGCGCCGCGATCTGGATCGCGTCGCGCACGCCGCGAAGGCTCCGGTCCCTCGGCGTCGCCATGATGCCGATATCGCTCATCGTGGCGCCTTATCTCTTCTGGAATCTCGCCACATTCGGGCATTTGATGCCGATCAGCGGAGCCATCAAGACCACATTTCCCCGAATCTATGGGGATCTTCGGAATCTCGGTGTTCTGGGGCTTTCGACATTTGCCACCGCATTGCTGGGGGGCGTGGGACTTCTCCTCAAGGGCGTGGCCCCCCTGCGTCGGCTGGTTCTCGGATCGATGGCGGTTGGCGTCGTGGCGCAGGCTCTCTACATCACGCTCTACACGGATCACAACACGCACTGGTCGTGGTACTACGTGCCGGGCGTCCTGCTGGCCGCCCTCCTTGCGTGTGTCACGGCTGACCATCTCGGAACGCGCTTCCCGCGCCTCGCGACGCGGTTCCTCGCGGTGGTGGCCATCGCGCTTGTCCTGACGTGGGGCCTGGTCCGCGTTTGGGCACGTTTCGCGAACAGCAGGGCATCGTCCCACAATCAGTTCCTCTTTCAGATTCTGGCGCCGGCTCGTGCCCCCCGATGGGAGGTGCAGTTCGCCCGATACCTAGAGAGCGCGCTCCCCCCGCAGGCGGGCGTGCTCGCGTTCGATTATCCGGGCGCTCTCGCGTTCTATTCGTCGCTGAGAATCATCCCCGCCGACGGATTGATCGGGGGATACACGTACGACACCGAGGTTCGGGAAAAGGGCCTTGCCGCATATCTGGCGGCGCACAACGTGGGTTACTACTTCGGCGAGCTCACGGAACCGCCGGACAGCTGCCGCACCGAGGCCATCTTCGCGCCCATCGAGCGGACGGACGTCGGCTCCATGATCCTCTGCCCACAGAATCTCGTGGCCACGAGCGGCCAGGTGGTGCGCGATGTTCCCGCCCCCGCTGTCGGGCTCTACCGAATTCGCGAAGTAGCACCCCCCCGAGACGCTCCGCGAGAGCGGATGAAGAAGCACGGACTCCTCTGGTAGTCGCTCGAGCGGGAGCCGTGCTGGCGACGCCCGGCTCAGATCGGCCCTCCGCCCGACGGGGAAGTTCGCCACTGTCTTTCGGTTAGTCCCTCCAGACAAGAGGACAGCCGAATCGTCATGAACAGCCCCACACGTGCCGATAATGATCGGACGAAAGGGGGACTCCACCATGACTCGTAGATTCGTTCCGGCCCTCGTGGCCATCCTATTCGCGGTTGGCTGCGCCGGTCCTTCCAAGCTCACGGACAAGAGTGAACAGAAACTCGCCGGCGGGAACGCCTGGGGCGCGTGGCAGCTCGCGACGCGCGCGCTCGACAAGGAACCCGGCAATCCGCGCGCGCGCGCGGCGGCCACCGCGGCCGGCGCCTCGATCGCGCAGGAGTGGCAGCGGAAGGTTCATGCGCTGGCCCAAGTCGACAGCGTGAACGCGGCCGAAGAGGTTCTGAAGCTCGCCGACTTCCGGGTGAACGCGGCCCGCTACGCGACGATTCCGGTCGGCGCCGAATGGCCACTGGAGGAGCGGACGCTCCTCGGGGCCGCCGCGCGGTATCACTATCAGCGCGGGGTCGATGCCGCGAACTCGGGTCGCCCCAAGAAGGCGTTCGCCGAATACGCCAACGCCGAGCGCTACGTTCCCGGCTATCGCGACGTCGTGAAGCGGTCCGACCGCGCCCTGGGCGAAGCACTCACGCGCGTGGCGCTCGTCCCGTTCCGCGCTTCGTCGGAAGACGCCAAGCTCGGCGTCGAGGTCGCGCAGGCATGGCGCGACAATCTTCTCCAGAACCTCGCGCCGCCGGCGGCCCCGTTCACCCGCATCCTGGGCGACGACGCCATCGAGCGCTCCATGACGATCTCCGAACTCGAAGGGCTTTCCCGCGAGCAGGCGATCCGGTTCGGCCGGAAGGCGGGCGCTCATCGCGTCGTCTGGGGCTCGATCGGAAAGATCCGCTCCTCGACGAAGATGAACTTCTTCCGGGATATGGTGGCGCGTCGGGTCGTGGTCCAGGAGACGAACGGGACCGAGTCTTCCCGATGGGTGGAAGTGCCGATCGAGGTCGTGGCGCGTGTTCGCGACGTGACGGTCGGCGTCGACTACGAAGTAATTTCGGTGAAGAGCGGCGTCTCGATCGCGCACCGGCACTTCGATCGTTCCACGTCGGCGCGCGTGGTCTGGACCTCGCAGCAGTTGGAGGGAGATCCGTCGTCGTACTCGCTCGTCTCGGAGACGGTTCGTGTCTCGAATCCCGACCGGGTGAAGGACGTGGAAACGCGCTGGAAGTCGGTTTGCGGCGATGCCACCACGCTGACGCAGGTGCTCCAGGCGCGCCGCGCGGCGGGCTCCTCCGGACGCTACGCCCGTGAGTCGCTACCGCGCTTCCTGGCCGGCGCCGCGTTCGTCTTTCTGGAGGATCTCCCGCCGGCGGAGGATCTCGCCTATGCGGCGCTGGCGCAGGGCTCCACGCCGCTGCGCGACGATCTTCTTCGGCTGGACGCGATCGACGATATCGATCTCGGGACAGAGACTCCCGGCGCGCTCTCGCGCTAGGAAGCGGGCGGCGGCTTCTCGCGCTAGGAGCCGGGGATAACCCCGGGAGCGTTTTTCAGCACCTCCAGGAACCGCGTGTATTCGGCGCGGGCCTGATTGAAGTCGCTCCGGGTCAGATTCATCTCGCTGGCGATGCGCCGGATCTCAGAATCCTCGGCGGAGGAGATGTTTTCGTCCGCCGAGGAGACGGCGAAGAGCGATTCCAGGAGCTGTAGTTTCTGTTCGTGGGTCGCCATTTTGTAGAATTCGCGCGTGACGAGGTAGTTCTCCGTCGAACCGAAGAGTAGCGTCTGCGTCTTCGCCATCTGGACGACGAGGATGGCCTCCTCCTCCTGCAGCCCGCCCAGTTCCCGGACGATTCGCTCCATCGCTCGAACTTCATCCGCGCTGATCTCGTGATCGGCGTGGGCCACGCGGCTCAAGATGTACGCGAACGACGCGATGTAACGCGCCCGCTCGGGCTCGAGCTGGTCGAGGGCATCCACGATCTTCCGGACCGTCTCGGGTCCCGACTTGTCGCCGCCGCCACTTCCGCCACTACCCAGGCGATCGAGTCCCAGGAACTTCATAATCGACATGCGCTGATTCCTCGTCGGTTGTCGGTCAGGGCGTCAGGATCTCGTGGAGCGCTTCTCCGACGTCGATCATGTTCACGGTGTGGTCGGCCTGCTTCCAGAGCGCCTGTCCGTCGGTGGAACGGATCACCAGGCCATGCGACTTGAATCCGAGGTCCTTGATCGCGGGCCGCGCCTCCGGCGTCGTCACGTCGACGTTGTACGCGGTGACCTTACCCGGGAAGGCCTGCTCGAGCCCGCTCACGGCGGGCTTCAACTGCTGGCAGACCATTCAGAGAGGGAGATAGTAGTAAGTCACCACGACAGCGTCGGCCTTGGCCATCTTGGCGCCGCCGCCGCCGCCGCAGCCCACGAGCCCGCCGAACGCGAGTACTACCGCGAGGGCGAGGGTGGAGAGCATCGAGAATCTCTTCGTATTCACCATACGATTCCCCCTGAAAGAGTCCGCATCAGAGTACGCAGACAACCGCCGGTCCCACGCCACCATCCTGCTTGCTGTTTGGTCAGGACGTCAACCAAGTCCCGGCCAGCGACATTGTAATGTGTTCTACGACAGACACTTAAAGCAATGTCTGGCGAGCCAGTCGTCGCAAGCAAATCGCGGCGTAACCTTTCGCGGGGTTTTTCCGTACTCTTACTGCGATCCTGAATCCCCCGCCCGTAACACTCAGACTCGTTAGTTATTGGAGGCCGCAGAGCCATGAAGAAAAAACCCCTCTTGATCGGGGCCGCAGTCCTTTTGGTGGCTGTCATCGTGACCGGGATGGCCATGCGCGGTCGTGGCGACAAGGCGCCGGAAGTCCAGTCCGCCAAGGTCAGCCGCCAGAAGATCGTTCAGAAGGTGAGCGCGACCGGGAAGATCCAGCCGAAGACCCAGGTCGAGATCAGCGCCGACGTGAGCGCGAAGATCACGAAGCTTTCAGTGGTCGAGGGGCAGCACGTCGAGAAGGGCGCCTTCCTGGTGGGCCTGGACCGCGAGCGTTACGTGGCCGCGGTAGAGAGCGCCGAGGCGAACGTTAGCAGCGCCCAGGCGAACGCGACGCTGGTCCGCGAGAACATGAACCGCTCCGGAAACGAGTTCAAGCGCTCCAAGGAGCTCCTGTCGGGCGGTCTGGAATCGCAGGCCGCCTTCGAAGCGAAGCAGGCCGAGCATCAGGTGGAGGTGGCCCGGTACAAGTCGGCCCAAGATAACGTGGAGCAGGCAAAGGCCGCGCTGAAGCAGGCACGCGACGACCTTTCCAAGACCACCATCTACGCCCCGATGGCCGGGACGATCAGCGCTTTGAACAAGGAGCAGGGCGAGATCGCTCTCGGCTCCCAGTTTCAGAAGGACGTCATCCTCATCATCGCCGATCTCCGCGAGATGGAGGCCCAGGTGAACGTGGACGAGAACGACATCGTCTCCATCGCCATCGGGCAAACCGCCGAGATTGAAGTGGACGCCATGCTCGATCAGAAGCTGCAGGGTGTCGTCTACGAGATCTCGAACAGCGCGAACATGGCGGGGGCGGGCACCTCCGAGCAGAAGACGGAGTTCGAGATCAAGATCGCCATCAAATCACCCCCGGCGACGCTTCGGCCCGGCATGACGGCGAGCGCCGACATCGTGACCAAGACCAATGACACGGCGCTCAGCGTGCCGATCCAGAGCGTGGCGGTCCGGACGGTCGACCAGCTGAAGAAGAAGGGCGAGAAGCAGAAGGATGCCGAATCGCGCTACAAGGCGGACAAGGACGGCTTTGTCGAGATCGTCTTCTGCATCGAGGCCGGGAAGGCTGTCGCGAAGCAGGTGAAGACCGGCATCCAGAGCGACGACCTCATCGAGATTGTCGAGGGCTTGAAGGAGGGGGACGAAATCGTCAGCGGCAGCTATCGCGCGATTTCCAAGGACCTGGAGAACGGATCCCTCGTGACGATCAGCAAGGAGCCGAAGAAGGAAGATGGGGGTAAGTCGAGTGCGTCGCGCGGGTAGCGAAAGACCCGTGGTCGGTGCTGCCACCGCGCCGACCGCGCCGACCCTCTGTCTTCGAGACGTCGTGAAGTCCTACCCCATGGGCGCCGAGATCGTTCACGCGCTGAACGGGGTCTCGCTGGACGTCCGGAAGAACGAGTACGTCGCGATCATGGGCCCGTCGGGATCGGGGAAGTCGACGTTGATGAACATCATCGGCTGCCTCGACGTGCCGACCGCCGGCAGCTACACGCTGGAGGGACAGGCCGTGGCCGCCATGTCCGAAACGCAGCTGGCGGAGATTCGCAACAAGCGGATCGGATTCGTCTTCCAGACCTTCAATCTACTTCCGCGGGCGGACGTCTTTCACAACGTGGAGCTACCGCTCATCTACGCCGGGATCTCGCGCGGTGAACGCCGGAAGCGTGCCGAGGGAGCCCTCGAGCAGGTGGGGCTCGCGGATCGGATGAAGCACCGCCCGAACGAGCTGTCGGGCGGACAGCGGCAGCGCGTCGCCATCGCGCGCGCCCTGGTGCACAACCCCTCGATCATCCTCGCCGACGAGCCAACCGGGAATCTCGACACGAAGACCGGAGACGGCATCATGGGGATGCTGGACCAGCTCCATGCCGCCGGACAGACGATCATCCTGGTCACGCACGAGGAATACATCGCGGCGTACGCGCGGCGGACCGTTCGGCTTCGCGACGGCCTGATCGAGAGCGACCTCCCAACGGGGCGGGCGCACGAACCCGTCGCGCCGGCCGTGCCGCACCCCGGCGCGCGCGCCACGGAGCGCCGGCCGCGGTGGGAGCGTTCGCGGGATGAGGCCAGCCTACGATATCGCGGAATCGCTCCAGATCGCGCTCCAGGCGCTCCGGGCGAACAAGGCCCGAGGCGCCCTGACGACACTCGGCATCATCATCGGGATTGTCGCCGTCGTCGTCACGATGACCGCCGTCAATGGGCTCCAGAACAAGTTTCGCGAGAGCTTCTCCTCCATCGGCACCGACGTCATCTATGTCTCCCGCATGCCCTGGGTGGTCATGGATGACTTCTTCCTCTACCGCAACCGCCCGAACATCGATCTTCGCGAGGCGGGCGCGCTGGAGGAGGCCATGCGGGGGAAGGCGATCGTGAACCCCACCATCGACGGGAGGCACGACGCCAAGTACGGGCCGGAGACGATGGAGGGGATCTCGGTCATCGGCACCACCGAGAAGCAGGGCCGGATCTCCAGCGCTCAACCGGAGGCGGGGCGGTTCCTGACGACCTACGAGGTTTCCAACAAGAAGAATGTCTGCGTCATTGGAAGCGAGGTGCGGACGGGTCTCTTCAAGGGAGCCGACCCCCTCAACAAGACGATCAAGATTGGGCGCTCCATGTTCCGCGTCGTCGGCGCCATGGAAAAGCAGGGTGGCAGCTTCATGGACGGCCCGAACTTCGACCGGCAGATCTTCGTCCCGATCGGCGCCTACGTGAAAGCGTTCGGTGGCCATCGCGGCGAGCGTGACGTGAACATCGCGATCAAGGCGCCGGCGCAGGAGAAGCTCGCGGACCTCGAGTACGAGGTCATCGGCGAGATGCGGAAAATCCGCCGGCTCCGTCCCGCCGAGCCGGACAACTTTTCGTTGAACAAGCTCGACACGCTGGTCGGCACCTTCAACAACGTGATGGGCATCGTTCTCCTAGTGGGGCTCATGGTCACCAGCATTTCACTCTTCGTCGGAGCCATCGGCGTGATGAACATCATGTTCGTCTCCGTCACCGAGCGGACCCGGGAGATCGGAATCCGGAAAGCGATCGGGGCGACACGGCGGAGCATCCTCTTCCAGTTCCTCTTCGAGTCGTCCGCCATCTGTCTCCTGGGGGGCGTCATCGGCATCGCGCTGGCGGCGATCGTGACTGCCATCATCAACGCGGCGGTGATGCCGGCCAGCATCTCGATCCCGATTCTCCTCGTCGCCGTGGCCGTGTCGATCGCGGTCGGAGTTCTCGCGGGCGTGGCACCCGCCTACCGGGGGGCGAGACTCGATCCGATCGAGTCTCTGCGCTATGAGTAGCCCCGCCTCCGCGAAAGGGAATCATGCGTTCGATTGACACCCTCTTCATGTCGATGGGCGCCATCGTCGGCAACAAGCTGCGATCGATCTTGACGCTCGTGGGTATCGTGGCCGGTGTCGCCTCGATCATCGCCGTCATGACCGCCATCTCCGTGGTGCAGGCGACCATGGAGAAGGAGATGAGCGTGCTCGGCACGCAGGTCTTCCAGGTGCAGAAGTGGCCGGCGGGCGGATTCAATGGCGCGGCCGAGCGCCGGAAGGCGATGCGCCGGCCCCCGCTGACGCTGGAGAACGCGAAGGCGATCCAGGAGCAGGTAGAAACGGTGGATCTGGTGGGGTCGGAGATCTGGGAGTT
>JANNMC010000147.1:0-2760 GCA_031397435.1 Candidatus Eiseniibacteriota bacterium | reverse complement strand
GCTGCGGCTCGCTGCGACGCTCGAACGCGCGAGCGAGCATCCGCTCGCGGCTGCCATCGTGCGCGGCGCCGCGGACAAGCAGCTCGCGCTCCCGGAAGCGAAGGGCTTCGATTCGCGCACGGGACGCGGAGTTGTTGGGGAGGTCGCCGGCCGACGCATCGCGATCGGAAACCGCAAGCTGCTCGAGGAGCTCGGAGTCCGGCCTGACTCGCTCGATCCGATCGCGAACGAGATGCGCGCCGAGGCGCAGACCGTAATGTTCGTGGCCGTCGATGCGGTGCTGGCTGGGCTTGTTGGGGTCGCCGATCCGATCAAGGCCTCGACTCCCGATGCTGTGCGCGGCCTGCGTGAAGAAGCGATGCGCGTCGTCGTTCTCACCGGCGACAACCGCACGACCGCGGAGGCGGTGGCGAAGCGTCTCGGGCTCGACGAGGTGCTCGCCGACGTGCTGCCGGACCAGAAGGCGGAAGCGGTCCGCAAGCTCCAGGCCGAGGGCCGCGTGGTGGCGATGGCGGGTGACGGTGTGAACGACGCGCCCGCGCTGGCGCAGGCCCAGGTCGGGATCGCGATGGGCACGGGAACCGACGTCGCGATGGAGAGCGCCGGCATAACACTAGTGCGCGGCGATCTGCGCGGAATCCTGCGCGCGCGACAGGTGAGCCGCGCGACCATGCGCAACATCCGCGAGAACCTCTTTTTCGCGTTCGCCTACAACGCACTGGGCGTCCCGATCGCGGCGGGCGCGCTGTACCCGGTCTTCGGGATCCTGCTCAGCCCGATGCTCGCTGCTGCCGCCATGAGCCTGAGCTCCGTCTCCGTAATCACGAACGCGCTGCGCCTGCGCCGCACGGAGGTGTGAAATGTCCGGTCGCGTGCCGGCGCTCGGCTTCGATTGGTTGAGGCGCGTCGACATGGAGCTGAGCGAGGGCTTCGCGAACGCCGATCCGAGCTTCGCGCCCGCCTCGTCTTCTAACAGAGCAACTCGGCCGGCGTCGCCATGAGAAGTAGGCGGCGCGGAATGCGTATTCGAGCGTTGAGCCTGGTCGTTCTCATCCCAGCGTGGCTCGTGACAGCAGGTGACGGGGCCTGCCCGACGGTTGCGCGCAGAGCGAGCCAGCACGCCCACGCCGTAGCGCTCGGCGCAAGCGGCCACGCACACGACGCCTCGCATCATGGATTAAGCGCCCAGCACTCGGGCGCCGAGAGCGCTGCGTCGAGTTCGCCGGCGCCGGATCTCCCGGCCGATGGCTCGAGCTGTTGTCGGCGCGCGCCTCGCGTGGCGCTGCTGATCGCGAATCTCGCAGCCGACACGGCGCCGCGCGTGAAGATGCCCCTCAACGCGCCCAGCGCTCCCGTGACGATCGCGCGGCTTGAGTCGCACATGCGAAGCCGCGCGCCGCTGCCCGGCGGACTCCCCCCACCGCCAGAGCCATTCGAGCGAACACGCCGTCCGCTCTTGATCTGACGCACTCCAGGTTCGACGCCTACAAGTCGTTCCCGGCGCGACCGGGACTGCTCAGAACCTGGAGGTGCAAAAAATGCGACTGATTCTTCGCGCGCCCATCGCCGCTGCGTTGGCGCTTCTGGCCGGCGCCCCTGGCTGGGCCGAGTCCACGAGTTCCCTGACAACTGCCGATTCTGCCGTGCATGAAGCGCTCGCGGCGAATCTCGATTTGCAGGCGGCGCGATTCGCGATCGACATGGCGCGCGGAGAGCTGCTCCAAGCGGGTCGGCTCGACAACCCCGAGCTCGGCGTTTCCGTGGCCGACGACTTCGCGTTCAAGTCGGAAGGCGAGCGCAAGTTCTCGCTCGGCTTCGCGCAGCGTTTCCCGATCACCGCGCGCCTCGCTCGCGAGAAGGCTGTCGCTCGCGGCGGCGTGGTGATCGCCGAGGCCGAAGTGCGCGAGTTCGCGCGCGGGCTTATCGCCGAGGTTCAGCGCGCGTTCTTCACGGTGCGCGCGCTCGACGAGCGGATCACCGTTGCTGCAGCGCTGATCGAATCCGTTCGTCACGTCGAGGACGCGACGGCGCTGCGGCTCGCGGTCGCGGAGGCTTCGCCTGCGGAGCTGAGCCTGCTTCGTATCGAACGGCTTCGCCTCGCGCAGGAAGCGCTGCGACTCACGCGCGAGCGCGAAGTGGCGCTGGCGCTGCTCGCGCGACTGTTAGGTCGTTCGTCGCTCGAGAGCCTCCAGCCAACCGGCGAACTCGACCCTGGCAGCGTTTCTCTCTCGCTCGAGCCCGGGGCCCCGATCGCGGACTACGCGAAACGTCCCGACCTCGACGCGGCGCGCGCCGGCATCGAGCGCGCCGAGGCCAGCCGGGCGCTGGCGCGCGCGCGGGTCTGGGAGGACTGGACCGTCGGCGTCGGTTTCGAGCACGACCGCAGCGTCTTCGCCGCTCCGATTGGCAACAAGCGGGATTCGCTGCTTGCGCTCGACGTCGCCGTGCCGCTGCCGCTTTGGAATCGACAAGAAGGCCGAATCGCTGCCGCCGATGCCGAGCGCCGCCGCGCGCAACGTGCGCGCGAGGGACTCCAGCTTCGAATCGAGGAGGAGATTCGCGCGGCCGCTGCGAGCGTGCGCGCGCTGCGCGCGAGCGTCGACGCCTACGCACAAGAGATTCTGCCTGAGGCCACGCGCACGCAGTCGACCTTCGAGCGCGGCTACCAGGAAGGGCTGATCGGAATCGCGGAGCTGTTGCAAGCGCAGCGTCAGTACAACGAAGCGCGCGCTCGTTACGTCGAGCTCGTCGGCGAGCTGC
>JANNMC010000111.1:0-6622 GCA_031397435.1 Candidatus Eiseniibacteriota bacterium | reverse complement strand
CGCCCGCGTTCGGCTCCGCCATCTCGTTGCCGCGGTCCGGCGCGTCTACGCGTCGACGTTCCTGCGTCAGGCCAAGGACTACCTCCACGCAACGCCCTACCGCCTGGAGGAGGAGAAGATGGCCGTGGCCATCCAGAAGGTCGTGGGGAATCATCACCAGAAGCGCTTCTACCCCGATTTCTCGGGCGTCGCGCGCTCGTTCAATTACTACCCGACCGATCCCGCCACCTCCGAGGACGGCGTGGCGGCCGTGGCGCTCGGGATGGGACGAAGCGTCGTCGCGGGAGAGCGCTGCCTCAGCTTCTCGCCCCGGCACCCGCAATCGCTCGCCTCGTTCTCCTCGGTGAAGGAAATGCTGAGCAACTCGCAGCGGGAGTTCTTCGCCGTCGAACTTGGCGGGGAGGCCGACATCGACTCCGAGGAGGCGATGCGGGAGCGCGCCTTCGGGCTCGACGTGGCGGAGCGCGATGGAACGCTCTTCGCGCTCGGCTCCACCTACTCCGCGGAGAATCAGGCGGTCTACGACGGCCTCTCGCGGCAGGGAGTCCGGCTGGTCACCTTCGCGCCGATTTTGAAGCACGGCGTCTTTCCACTGGCGGAGATCCTCGCCGCGCTGCTCGACGTGGGGAGCCAGGGAATGAACTGCCCGGCCGAGATCGAGTTCGCCACCTGTCTCTCCGGCGATCCCCGGAAGCCGCACGAGTTCGGATTCCTCCAGATGCGCCCCTTGGTCGTGGCGCGCGAGACGGAAAACCTCGACCTGGACGAGGCGCCGGCGGAATCCCTTCTCTGCAAGAGCGGGCGCGTGATGGGGAACGGGACGGTGAGCGGGCTCCAGGACATCATCGTCGTCGATTTTCACCGATTCGACCGTTCCATGAGCCGCGACGCCGCCACCGAGATCACCCGGTACAACGCCGAATTGCGGGATGCCGGGCGTTCCTACCTCCTCATCGGCGTGGGACGGTGGGGCTCCACCGACCCCTGGCTCGGAATTCCCGTCACGTGGGATCAGATTTCGGGCGCGAAGGTGATCGTGGAGTCGGGGTTCCGCGATTTCCGCGTGACCCCCTCGCAGGGTAGCCACTTCTTCCAGAACCTCACGTCGTTTCAGATCGGCTACTTCACGGTGAATGCCGATCTGGGCGAGGGCTCCATTGACTGGGATTGGCTCGCGGCACAACCGGCGGCTTCCGAGCGGAATTGCGTCCGCCATCTCCGCCTCAACGCGCCGCTCGTCGTGAAGATGAATGGCCGGAGGACGCAGGGACTGATCTACAAGCCGGGAATGGCTCCCTAATGCGGGTGCCGAACCTGCTCGCGACGCGGCGCGGGCGGCTGGCGGCCTTCTTTCTCCTCTACCTCACCGAAGGAATTCCGTCGGGCTTCTCGGGTACCGCCATCGCCACCCAGATGCGGCGCCAGGGGCTCGATCCCGCGCTGATCGGCACATTCATCGGGGCGCTCTACCTGCCGTGGGCGATCAAGTGGGCCTTCGGACCCTTCGTCGACGTTCTCTCCAGCGAGCGGTGGGGACGCCGCCGGCTCTGGATTCTCGGCACCCAGACCATGATGGCGATCACGCTCCTCGTGGCCATGGGCGTCGACTTCAAGACGCAGCTCCCGCTCTTCACGGCGATCATCCTCGTCCACAATCTCTTCGCGGCCACCCAGGACGTGGCGATCGACGCGCTCGCCGTGGACGTGCTTCGGCATGACGAGCGAGGGCTGGCGAACGGTCTCATGTTCGGCGGACAGTTTCTCGGCATCGCGCTTGGCGGATCGGGAGTTCTCTTTCTCACGGCGGCGATTGGATTCCAGACTTCGTTTCTCCTCGTGGCCGGGACGATCGCGCTCGTCACGCTTCTGGTGCCCCTGGGGATGAAAGAGCCCGCGGGGCCACCGCGAATCCGAGCGCACGGGAATCGACTCCGCGCAGTCGTGGGCGAGTTGCGAGCGTTCGCCACGGGGACCATTGCCGCCTTCCGCGGAACGCGAAGCGCGTCGCTCGCGATCGTCCTCGCCCTCCTCCCCATGGGTGCTTACGCGCTCTCCTTCTCGCTCCAATCGAACCTTGCCGTGGAACTCGGGCTCAACGACCGGGAAGTCGGCACGCTGGGCCTCCTGAGTACATCCCTCGCGGCCGCGTTTTGCGTGTTGGGCGGGTGGCTCTCGGACCGGTACGGTCGCCGGAGGACCTTGGCGATCTTCATCGCCGGCACCACCATTCCGAGCTTCATCCTGGCCTACCAGCTCCAGCAATTCGGATGGGTCGTTCCGATCGACCCGTCGATGGCGAACCGCCCCCTACCGGCACCCGCGCTGGTCTCGTTCTTCTGGGTCCTGACGCTCTCCTACTCCGTGTTCCAGGGACTCATGTACGGCGTCGGCACCGCGATCTTCATGGACGTGACGTCGCCGCGCGTGGCCGCGTCCCAGTTCACCGCCTACATGGCGCTGACCAACCTAGTCTATTCCTACAGTTCCACGTGGCAAGGGCACTCGATGGTTCGCTGGGGGTATCCCGCGACGCTTGTGATCGACGGCGCCTTCGGACTGGTCTGTCTTCTTGTCCTTCCGTTCATGGGAGCGCTTCGCCACGCGGAGCCGCCGGAGCCCGGCGCCGCCGTGCCGGAGATGGCCCCGTGATGGGTCTTCTGATCCCCGCGGTGATTCTCCTTCACCTCCTGGCCGCCATGCCGTCCCCGTGCGCCGCCGCCCCATACCCCTTCTTCGAGCGACTCCGCGCCGCGCGTGCGGAACTGGCGCGCGGAAATCTGGCGGCGGCGAAAGTCGGCTTCGAGGAAGCCGACAGCATCGCGTATGGACTCCCCTCGGCCATCTGGAGCCTGGCGCAGATCGCCGCTCGACAGGGCGACGCCGAAGGGGCGCTCCGCCATCTGGCTGAGTACTCGGCGATGGGGCTCGCCCGGTCGGTCGAGCGCGACACGACCTTCGCGTGGATGAAGAGCGATCCTCGGCTCGCTCCGATCGCTCAATCCCTCCTCGCGAACGCCGAGCCGCTGGAGACCGCCACGGTCGTGGCGAGGCTGAATGACGCGGGCCTTCTGGCGGAAGACCTCGCCTACGATGTCCGAACGGGCACGTTCTACGTGAGCAGCATCCATCGCCGCAAGGTTCTGGCGGTGAGCGCCGAGGGTGCGATTCGCGACTTCATTGCCCCCGCCCAGAACGGCATCTGGGGCGTCTACGGTCTCGCGCTCGACTCCTCGCGCCAGCGGCTCTGGGGAAGCATGGCCGCCGTACCCGCGATGGTAAAGTACGATCCCGCCGACTCTGGCCGGACCGCGCTCGTTTGCTGGGATCTCCGCACGAGGAAGGAACTTCTC
The DNA here is from genome assembly GCA_031397435.1 of Candidatus Eiseniibacteriota bacterium. GTDB lineage: Bacteria > Eisenbacteria > RBG-16-71-46 > SZUA-252 > SZUA-252 > SZUA-252. The sequence continues at coordinate 3,272 of JANNMC010000111.1, read as the reverse complement.
CGCGCGGAACTCCCTCGAGACGGCGAGCGCCACGTCCTGGGAGACATCGCCCTCGGGCCCGACGGGACCGTCTACGCCACCGAGTCGATCGGAGGCGGACTCTACCGGCTCCGCCCTGGCGCGAAGGCGCTCGAGACGGTAGCTCCTTCAGGGACGTTCGGTTCGCCTCAGACGCCGTTGGTGATGGAGAACGAACGGGTCCTCTGGATCGCCGACTACCCCCGCGGCATCGTCTCCATCGATCTCGGCACCGGAGCGATCGCGACGGTGGAGAAGCCGCGATCGCTCGCGGCCTCGGGGATCGACGGCGCCTATGCCGCACTCGGCGGACTCGTCGCCATCCAGAACGGCACCCGGCCGATCCGCATCCTCTCGCTCTCCCTCGACACCTCGAGGCGCCAGATCGCCGGATGGAGCGTTCTGGAGCAGGACTCGCCCGAGTTGGGAGAACCGAACCACGGTGCTGTCGTGGGGAACGACTTCTACTTCCTCGGGAACAGTGGCTGGGACCGCGTGAACGCGCGAGAAGAGCTGGCCACGCCGGACGGCGCAAAACCGCCGGTGATCCTTCGTCTTCCGCTCCCCGCGCCGTCCGGGCGCTGATCTAGAAGCGCCGCGTCACCTTGGCGAAGAAGTTTCGCCCCGGCCTCGCGATCGACTGCGGATCGAGGAGGCGGGATCTCGCTGCCGCCACCGCCGTGGCACGACGGCGCCTCCGACGATCCAGCGAGTTCCGTGAACCTGGGCGCGCTGCAGACGCCCGAGCAACGCCGGCTGTGGAGGGCGGGGAAGGCGATGAACGTCAGCGCGAGTAGCGGCGCGAAGAAGAGCGCCGTGGCGCGGTGAGCGACGGTCGACTTAGGTAGTACCGCCCCAGGAATCGCGGACTGCCGATTCGTCAGGTCGTTCTTGTCTTGCGCCCAAGGGAGCAGTCGATCCCCCCCCCCAGTGGAGACCTGCCGGCCGTGGGCGGTCTGGGGTAGCGTCCGCGGAGTCAGGTCATACGAGATGTTTCGGGCCGCTCCAGGGGGGTCGGCCGAGGCAGGGCGGCCGGACCCCGCACGGGTCACGACTGGCCGTCGGCAGTTTTGCCGTAGGTGCGATTCGCACCGTGGGCCGAAAGGGAGCTTCCGATGACTCACGCCACGCAAGCACGTGCCATTACCCGCTGGGCTTTCCTCGCGATACTCGTTCTGTTCTTGCCACTCGCCGCAGTCCCCGCGACGGCACAGGTTCTCCTCGATCCGTTGACCCTCACCAAGTACGTCGATCCGCTTCCGATCCCCGGCGCCATGCCGACGGCCGGGCCAAACTACTACGAGATCGGGGCCTACGAGATCCACCAGCAGCTGCACAGCCAGCTCCCGCCGACCTACCTCTTCGGATACGGCACGAGCCAGGCGACGGCGAGCTACCCGGCGGCCACGATCGTGGCCCAGCGCGGCGTGCCGATCGACATCAAGTGGACCAATCACCTCGGCTCCGATCACCCGGTCTCGTTCGCGTTCGATCCGACCATCGAGCACGCGATCACGACGACCGGAATCCCGATCACGCCGCACGTGCACGGCGCGGAGGTCGAGCCGGAGAGCGATGGCGGGCCGTTGACCTGGTTTACGAATGGGTTCGCCGAGAAGGGACCCGACTGGAAAAAGGAGATCTACCACTACGCCAACACGCAGCTCGCCTCGACGATCTGGTATCACGACCATGCCTTCGGCTTCACGCGGCATAACGTCTATGCCGGGCTGGCCGGCTATTACATCGTCCAGGATCCGGCGAACGAGCCGGCGGGTCTCCCGAGCGGCGCGTACGAAGTCCCGCTGGCGATCCAGGACAAGATGTTCCAGGCGGACGGACAACTCTGGTATCCGAACGAGGGCGACAACCCCGAGCATCCGATCTGGACGCCCGAATTCTTCGGCAACGTCATTCTTGTGAACGGGAAGATCTGGCCGCACCTGAATGTCGAGCCGCGGAAGTATCGCTTCCGGATCTTGAACGGCTCGAACGCGCGCTTCTACAGTCTCTCGCTCAACGAACGGGTCTCGAGCAGCCGTGGCCCCGCTTTCAATCAGATCGGGACCGACGGTGGTTTCCTGAATGAGCCCGTGCTCCTGAACGATCCGAACAGCAGCATGTCGCCTCGGCTCCTCGTGGCGCCCGGCGAGCGCGCCGACGTGGTCATCGATTTCTCGGCCTACGCGCCGGGGACCGAGTTCCTCCTCAAGAACGTCGCGAAGGCGCCCTTCCCCAGCGGCGACGTCGTCGATCCGCAGACGACGGGCCAGATCATGCTTTTCCGGGTTGTGGAGTCGACCGGGTCCGACACAAGCGTCCTTCCGGCCCAGTTGGCTTCGGTGACGCGTCTCAGCAACCCGACCGTAACGCGGACGATGACGCTGAACGAGCAGATGGGCGCCGAGGGGCCGCTCGGTGCGTTCCTGAACGGAATGCCCTACATGGCGGCCATTTCGGAAATGCCGACTCTCGGAACGACCGAGATGTGGGAAGTCGTCAATCTCACAGGCGATGCCCATCCGATCCATCTCCATCTCGTCCAGTTCCAGCTCCTGAATCGCCAGAAGGTCAACGTGCGGCGCTACCAGAACGCCTTCGACCAGGTGAACGGGATGCTGCCGCTCATGAGCTACACGCCGGTTCCCCTCGGGCCCTACCTCAAGGGGAAGCCGACGCCGGCCGATCCGAACGAGCGCGGCTGGAAGGACACCTATCGCGTGAACCCGGGTGAAGTGGCGCGATTCCTCATTCGCTTCGCCCCGCAGGACGAGTCTCCCTCGTTCGCCTTCGACGCCACGGCCGAGCCGGGCTACGTCTGGCACTGCCACATTCTCGAGCACGAAGAGAACGACATGATGCGGCCCTACAAATTATTGGCTCCGAACGCCGTCCTGGCGGTCGCGGACCAGCTGCAGGCGGCTTCGATGGCGCCGGCGCCGAGCCTCGCGACTTCGCTCCGGTCGTCGTTCCCGAACCCCTCGGCCACGGGCGGAGCGATCCGCTTCAGCGTCCGGAACGCCGGACCGGTAGAGGTCGATCTCTTCAGCGTGACCGGCCGGCTCGTGAAGCGCATCACTAGTGACTGGTACGGCGCCGGTGACCACGCGGTGTCGTGGACGCGCGCCGATGCGAGCGGACGCGACCTCGCGAACGGGATCTACGTCGTTCGCTTCCGCGGGGACGGTGTGACCCAGTCACAAAAGCTCGTGCTGTACCGTTAGTCCCGCGCCGGAGGGGCCCCGCCGACGAGG
>JANNMC010000073.1:0-2530 GCA_031397435.1 Candidatus Eiseniibacteriota bacterium | reverse complement strand
CTTCGCGCTCGAGGACAAGTCACTGAACCACCGCCTAATCGCTGGCGTGCTCGGCAGCGGCGGTGAATTGTTCGAGACGCCCGTGCACTTTCTCTCGATGGCGCCGGAGCAGGCGAAGCGCACCACCGTCGGCGACGGCCTGCGCGCGCTCGGCGTGCTCGTCGCGGGGCGTCTGCGGCGCGCATGACCTTCCCGTTCGCGCTGGTCGTGTTCGACCTCGATGGCGTGCTGGTGGCGAGCGACGCCTGTCATGCGCGCGCCTATGAAGAATTATGGGAGAAGCTCGGCGTCGCGGGTGCGCCGGCTTACCCCGAACTCGCGGGGCGCTCAACGCGCGATGTTGTGGCGGAGCAAATTGCGCGCGCGCGGGTCGCGGCGGATCTCGACGCCGCGGTTCGCTTCAAGCAGGAGCGCGCGCGGGATCTGCTTGCGGCTGCACCTGTCGTGTTCTCAGATACCGGCGCCTCACTCGCACGTTTCGCGCGCGCGGCGCGGCTCGCGATCGGCACCGGCGCGTCGCGCGAGACGGCCGAGCTGTTATTGGCGAGGGTGGGCGGCCGCGAGCGATTCGAGATGGTCGTGGCTGCGGAAGACGTGGCGCTCGGGAAGCCCGCGCCGGATGTGTACGCACTCGTGATCTCGCGCTGCGGCGCGCTGCCGGAGCGAACGCTCGTGGTGGAGGACAGCGCGGCAGGCGTGCAGGCTGCGCTCGCAGCGGGCGCGCACGTCGCGCTGGTGCGGAACGCGGCGCCCGCGAGCGGCTTTCCGCGCGACGCGCGCGTGCGCGGTGCGTTCGCGGATCTCGCGGCGCTCGCCGACGCGCTCGGGTTGCCGCGATGAGACGCGCGCTCGTGATCCCCGCTGCGGGCGCGGGTACGCGCCTCGGCAGCGATCGGCCGAAGGCGCTTACGCTCGTCGCCGGGCGGCCGATGCTCGATTGGTTGCTGGACCGCCATCTCCCGCACGTGGACTTCGTGGTGCTCGTGGCGAGCCCGAACGTGGAGAGCGCGATGCGCGCTCAGCTCGCCTCGCGCGGCGTCGCAGGCGAGGTCGTGGTGCAGGCGAGCGCCACGGGAATGCTCGATGCGATTCGGCTGGCGGAGCCTGCGCTGCGAGCGCGTGCTGCGCTGCCGAGCTGGGTGTGGATCACGTGGTGCGATCAACTGGCGATCAGCGCGAGCACGGCGATGCAGCTCGCGGCCGCGTGCGACGACGCGAATGCCGACGACGCCGTGGTCGCGATGCCGACGGTGCTGCGCAATGCGCCGTACATCCACCTGGAGCGCGACACCGAGGACCGCATCGCGCGCATCCTGCAGGCGCGCGAGCGCGACGCGATGCCCGCGCGCGGCGAAGGCGACGCGGGCTTGTTCGCGCTCTCGCAGCGCGCGTTCTTCGAGGCGCTGCCGCGCTTCGACGCCGAGGAGGCCGCGGCGCGCGGCGCAGGCACCGGCGAGCGCAACTTCCTGCCGTTCCTGCCGTGGCTGCGCGGGCGCGGCCAGGTGGTGACCTTCCCCGTGGCGGACGAGATCGAATCGGTGGGCATCAACACGCGCGAAGAATTGCTGCGGATCGAGGCGCACTTGCTGAGCGTGCGCGCCGGAAGCGGGCGGTAGCCATGAGCACGAAGCGGCTCTCGATCGTGATCCCCGCATACAACGAGGAGAAGTTCATCGGCACGCTGCTCGAGCAGATTCGCGCCGTGGATCTCTCGAGCGTGGGCGTCGAGCGCGAGATCCTCGTAATCGACGACGGCTCGCGCGATCGCACGGCGGAGATCGCGAGCGCTGTGCCGGGCGTGCGCGTAGAGCGCCAGATCCCGAACCAAGGCAAAGGCGCCGCGGTGCGCCGCGGGCTCGCCCTCGCGACCGGCCACTACGTGATCATCCAGGACGCCGATCTCGAGTACGACCCGAATGATTATGTCCCGATGCTGCGCCGGCTGCTGCGCGGTGACGTCGAGGTGGTCTACGGCAGCCGCTACCTGCGGCCGGGGCTTGGCGCGCTGCGCGGATTCGTCGCCGCCAAGCACCCCAATCAGTCGTGGGCCGCGTACCTCGGCGGGCGCAGCCTCTCGCTCGCCGCGTGGCTCGCCTGCGGCGTCCGCATCAGCGACACCGTGACGGCGCTGAAGCTCTTCCCGCGCGAGGTCGTGTGCCCGCTGCCGCTCGAAACCACGGGCTTCGAGCTCGACCACGAGATCACAGCGCGCCTCGCCGCCGAGGGCCGGCGCTTCGCGGAAGTGCAGATCTCCTACTTCCCGCGCAGCCGCGCCGAAGGCAAGAAGATCGGCTTCAAGGATTTCCTGCGAGCGCTCCGCACCTTCCGCCGCTACCGGCGCCGCTGAGCAGCGCGCCCGCCACTGGCGCGCCAAAGGCAAAGGGCCCGCCGGCATCGCTGCCGACGGGCCCTGCTCGGGTCTGGAAGAGCTCCCTGTCCTAGTACTCGCTCTCGCCGAACGTGTAGCGGACCGTGATCCCGTAGGTCCGCGGCTCGAGCAGGAAGAGGTTCGTGAAGTTCGCGGAGGTCG
>JANNMC010000002.1:0-10802 GCA_031397435.1 Candidatus Eiseniibacteriota bacterium | reverse complement strand
GACTCCTTGCTGTCACCAGCCGGGAGAAAGCCCCCCAGCATGGCCAGGAACTGGAGCAGGAACGACGGGCGTTCGTCATCATGGACGGGACGGGCCGCCAGAGCGCGCGTCCGCAAATCGCGGAGCCGCATGGCCACGGGGTCGCGGTCGCGCACCAGTGCCATGTAGGCCCCGTAGACGCCAACCGCCAGAGCGACAGCAAGCAGGAAGGTGGAGATTAGGAACATGGCGTCACACCTTGATGTCGACGATCTTACGGATGGCGAGTCCACCGAGGATCTGCATCACCACGGCGAACCCTAGGATCGCTTTTCCAGTGCTGTGATCCCACATCTTGTGGAAATAGTCGGGAGCGACCATCGCCATGAAGATGCCAAGGCCGAGCGGCAGGCACGTGAGAATGAGTCCGGTCAATCGTCCCTGGGCGGTGAACGTCATGATGTCGCCCAGGATGCGGAACCGATCGCGGATCAGCTTGCTCGTGTTTTCCAGCACTTCCGTCAGATTACCGCCGGTGTCCCGCTGGAGGACGACCGCCGTCACGAAGAACTTGAGGTCGAGCGAATCGACGCGATTGGCCATGTTCGTCAGCGCTTCGCGCAGGTCGAGACCGAGCGCCTGCTCCTCGACCACGATGGCGAACTCCGAACGGACCGGTTCGGGCGATTCGTCGGCGACGATCTGCAGCGCCGCCGAGAACGAAATGCCGGCCCGGAGCGCGCTCACGAGAAGATCCAACGCGTCGGGGAACTCCTCCGCGAAGGCGCGCATGCGCGCCGACTTCTTCTGCATCAGAACGAACACAGGCGCGAATCCGCCCAGCGCCCCGAAGACGAACGCGTGGAGTAGCCGCGTGAAGACGATGTATCCGGCCAGATAGCCGACGAGGGCCGCCGCGGCCACCACCAGCAGGAATGTCGCGACGCGCATGTTGCTGCCCGCCTGGTAAAGCAGGAGCTCCAGACGGCGCGCGAACGAAAGGCTTCGGAGAAATCTGTCCAGGAACGGGAGCGCACTGAGCCTCGTGTCGCGTTCCGCGGTCAGGTCCCGGCTCGAGTCCGATTTCGCTTTCCGGCCGCCGACACGGGTCTTCACGGCGTCGGTGTCGCGCTCCTTCCGCCTCAGAAGCATTCCTCCGGCAAGCGTGGCCACCGCGGCGAAGATCAGGATTGAAACGAGGGCGAAGATCATCGGCGCCCTCCTCCGCTACGCTCGAACAGGCCGTCCATGTTCACCCCGGCCAGCTCGATTCGCTCGACGAGGTGCGGGACGACACCGGTGGCTTCATAGACGCCTTCGACCTCACCGTCCTTGCCCATGCCGGTACGGCGGAAGCGGAAGATCTCCTGCATCGTGACGACCGGGCCTTCCATGCCGACGATCTCCTGGATGCTCAGCACCTTGCGGGTACCGTCGGAGACGCGCGACACGTGAACGATGAGCTGGAGGGCCGATGCCACCTGCTCGCGGATGGCACGATCCGGAAGCGCGAGCCCGGCCATGAGGACCAGGTTCTCGAGCCGGTGGAGCGCGTCGCGCGACGTGTTGGCGTGAATCGTCGAAAGCGAGCCGTCATGCCCCGTATTCATGGCCTGGAGCATGTCGATGACCTCGGCGCCGCGGACTTCGCCCACGACGATACGGTCGGGGCGCATGCGGAGGGCGTTACGGACGAGGTCGCGCTGCGCGATCGTCCCCTTCCCTTCGATGTTGGGCGGACGCGTCTCGAGGCGTACGACGTGCGGCTGCTGAAGCTGAAGTTCGGCCGAGTCCTCGATCGTGACGACGCGCTCCGTCTCCGGGATGTAGCGGGAGAGAATGTTGAGAAGCGTCGTCTTGCCGGAGCCCGTGCCGCCCGTGATCAGCATGTTGAGCCGGGCGCGAATACAGCCGTTCAGGAAGCGCGCCATCGGGTCCGAGATCGAGCCGAGTTCCATGAGGTTTTCCATGGAGAGGGCTTTCCGCCGGAAGCGGCGGATCGAAAGAATCGGCCCGTCGATGGCGGCGGGCGGAATGATCGCGTTGACGCGCGAACCGTCCGGCAATCGGGCGTCCACGAGCGGCGTCGACTCGTCGATGCGACGGCCGACCCGCGAGATGATGCGGTCGATGATGAGGCGAAGATGCGCCTCGTCCCGGAATTGCACGTCCGTCATCTCCAGGCGTCCCAGGCGCTCCACATAGACCTGACGGTGCGTGTTGACCAGGATGTCGGAAATTTCCTCGTCGAGAAGGTAGGGCGTGATCGGCCCCAGGTCGAACGCGTCGTTCAGCAGCTCCTGGATGAGGCGCTCCTCGTCGGGACGCGAGAGACCGAGATTCGACTCGCTCAGGATCCGGCGCGCCAGCACTTCCACCTGATCGCGGCGGCGAGCCTCGTCCATTCCCTCGAGATTCGTCATGCTCAGCTTGCCGATCAGCTCACGATGAATCCGGCGCTTCAACTCCATGTACTCGTCGCCACGGCCGGTCCGGACGGTGCCGTTCGTCACAGCCTCGTGCGACATGGCCGATCCGTTGGTCGGCGATACGGCCGGGGTCGCGCCCGGCTTACGGAAGCGTTCACGCAGGTTCATCGAAGCACCTTCTTTCCGAAGAATCCCCGACGAAGGTTGTCTTCGACGGGCGTCGCCGGGGTCTCTCGGCCGATCAACCGGCCAGCCATCGCGGTGATGTCCTTGGCGGCCGGCGCGTCCGGATCGTCCAGACAAAGCGCGCGGCCGGCGTTCACCGACGCGAAGACGCGGCGGTAGTCGTTGTGTACCGTGTGCGCCGCCCTCATCCCGACCGCCTCGTGAAGCTGGTCGAGCGTGATGAAGCCGCGTGAACCGCTGTAGCGATTCACCACGAGCTGCACGCGGTTCGGAATTTCGGTGAAGCGCAGATGCTCCAGCACCTCCAGGGCGCGGCGCGTCGCGCGAATCGACGGAATACTCAGTTCCACCACCAGGAGAATGATCGTGCTTCGGTCCAGCAGCTCGAGGGAAATTTCCTCAAAGGCGTGCGGCGAATCGAGCACGACGCAATCGAACGACGCCGAAAGGGCGTCGACGATCTCGCCAGCCTGAGCGGCTGAGAGCGGCTCCGCGTGCGTCAACTCCTCCGGCTGCGCCAGCACTGCCAGACCGCTCTGGTGGCGAAGCAGGTTCATCGTGAGAGCGGCCGAGTCGAGGCGCGGTGCGCGGAGGAGGTCGTTGATCGACCGATCCCCCTTCAGGCCGAGGACGTGTGCTCCGCCCCCTGCCTGGGTCTCGAAGTCGGCCAGCACCGTCTCCACCCCGTACTGAGCCTTGAGGCTTACGGCCAAGTTCGCGGCGAGCGTCGTGGAACCGACGCCACCTTTGGTGGTGAAGACCGTGATGATCGAGCGCGCTCGGGATCCCGTCGCGGAGCGGGCGGCGCCGCTCCGTGAGACACGCTCGATCGCTTCTTGGATGATGGCCCGGTCGAGGGGCTTCTTCAGCACTTCCTGGGCGCCCGCGCGGATCGCCTTCAGGAGGAATTGAGGGTCCAACGACCCGCCGACCAGGAAGAGTGCCGTGTCGGGCGCATCGAGCTTGAACTGGGCTGCCGCGTTCAGGGAATCTTCGTAGTCGTTCGGAAGATCGAGGACGACGAGCCGCGGCTTTTTCTGGCGCGCCAGGAGGAGACCGCTGCGGAGTTCATGCCGCTCGCCGACCACCTCGACACCAGGCATCCCCTGCACCATCGAAAGCGTCGAGCGCCGCGACGTCTCGTCCTCGAGGATGACGAGGACCGTCATCGGCTCGGGCCCGGAATGCGGGCGGTGGCCAGACGAGCCGGTTCCGTTTCCACCGGCGGGCACGCCGGGGCCATGCCCCTGGGCGCCACCGTTCCACGTACCGTTATTGCGATCCCCGTCCGCCATGACGCGCTCTCCCTATTCGACCAGGTGAATGCCGTAGAGCATGCTGTCGTCGGGGGGATTCGGTCCGGCGTTCCCCGGTACGACGTACTTGATGAATTGGCCTCTCACGCCGTCCTTCGTCATGCTGCCGCCCGGCCTGTCTTTGAGGAAGAAGGCGGCAAACTTCACGATTCGGACCAACTTCCTTCCGTTCACGTCGAACGACTCGATGATCGGCGTGATGAAGACGCGAGAACCGTTGCCGCCGTATTCCTGGTAGCAGATCCCCTCGTCTCGGTCGCTGTCCGCGTCGAACCGCGCCTGAAGCGCCGACCGGAACGGTCCCACCTTGTTGCCCGGCTCTGTCCAGATAAACTCGTCGTCGATCTTCAGGCAGCAGTCGTAGCCGTAGCGGATGTACTGGTAGATCGCCGCAGCGCCACCGCCATTGAACTCGTCTTCGTTGCACTCCGGCAGCTCGAGCAACTGGAAGTTTCCCTGCTGCCCGTTCCCGGATCCTTGCTTCAGGATGTACTCGTTTTCACAGCCGCTCAGGAATCCTGTGGGCGGCACGTCCTCCGGCGCGAAGGGCGCCAGACGCTCGCACGGTTCTCCGAGCACCTGCACTTCCGCCGTGGCGTCGGCATTCACGCTCAGGTTCGGAATCCCCAGTGTCTGTGCGAAGTGCGTCAGCACCGGATTGCCGGTCGCGGCCTCGCGCCGGGTCACGACCCGAACCTGATTGGCGGCCGGAAACGTGACGTCCACGGACGGGTTGATGATCACCGGAGTCTGCGTGCCCTCATAGGCGCTGTTCGCCGCCGCGATCTCCGCGGCGCGAACTCTCGCGCTGTCCTGAACGATGGCCCCGGTCTCCGGATCCACCGTCGACGCTCCCGCCAGCGCCGCGGCGTCGGCCGCGGCTTGGAGTTGCGTCTTCGCCGCCATCAACTTACCCATATCGATGGCCAGCGAGACGAACCAGAGCGAGACCAAGAGGAAGACCGCGACCCAGATGACCGCGATCCCGTCGTCGGGCCGGCGCTGCCGATTGTCCTGTTCCGGTGTGCGGAGCATGGTTCTTACTTAACCTCTTCCGGCTTGTCCGTCGGGAGGGCCGGATCGCTCTGTGCCAGTTCCGCGATGACTTCGGGAGACACCACGATGAGCAGGTCGCGCGAGATCTTGGACGTCGACTTGTGACGGAAGAAGGTCTTCAAGATCGGAATGTCGCCCAGGATCGGGACCTTCTTGATCCGGACCGACGTTTCGTCCTGCTTCACGCCGCCAATGACCAGCACGTCGCCCGACTTCAATTCCACGGTGGTCGAGATCCGGCGCGTCACCAGGCCCGGCACGGCATAGCCGGCCAGCTGGAGGCCGCGCGAATAATCAGGCGCGCTCACTTCGGGCGCCACGCTCAGCCGGATGCGGCCGTCGGGGAGCACCGTCGGGCGGAAGCCGAGGCGAACTCCGTATTCCTTCCATTCGATCGTCAGCGAGGTCGCCTCGCCCGAAATCGAGCGCGGGACCGGCACCGGGAACTCACCGCCGGCGAGGAACGCGGCCGAGTCGCCGCTCACGGCAACCAGGTTCGGGCTCGCCAGCGTGCGGGCCGAGCCGTTCTCTTCGAGGACGCGGAGCGTCGTCATGAAGTGCGCCGATCCGGACGTCTTCTCCCAAACGGCGAACGCGTCGGTCCGAGAACCGAGGAGCAGCGGCTCGTGCGGCGTCTCAATCTTCGTCGCGAAGAGGCCGGCGCGGATGGTTCCGTCGAGATGCTTCGCCGACGTGACCGCTCCCTGCCAGTCGAGTCCGAACTCCTTCATCTTGTCCGTCAGGACTTCGGAGACCTTCACCTTGAGGAGCACCTGCGCCCGACGCCTTGGTTCGACGCAGGTCACCTGATAGAGCGTGTACTTGCCGCCTTCCTCCCAGACCACGAGGGAAGTGATGCCCGCGGCCTTGCCGTTCACGACGACCGTCCGCTGCGAGCCGACCGCCGCGTCCGCCACCTTGGGGTCGGCGATCGAAACGGTGCTCACTTCGTTCGGCGTCTCGAGGACGAGCGACTGACCGACGTTCACCGACAGCGGGAACGCGGAGCCGGACGCCGCCGCGGCCGGGGTAGCGAACCCGGCAAACGCGAGGACGAGGGGGAGGATCGCGGCGAGGGCCTTGAAGCGCCCGCCGCGTCCCATCGAGGTCTGGTTCTGGCGATCCATTGTCGTGCTCCTTCCTTAGAGACGTGTTACTGCGCGGAATCCTTCGGCGCCGACTGTTCGGTCACCTTGGCTTCCCGAATGATCCTGACCACCGGCTTGGGCTCCCTGCCGGCGCGAACCACCGGGCGGGTTTCGACCTGCGTCGTCGGAGCCTTCGAGGCCTTGGAGACCCTGGAAGGAGACCGGCGAACCGCGGCCGTGCTGCTCGGCGTGAGGCCGGCGAGCATTTGCGGCGTGCTGAGCGACGCCACTTGCACCGTGTCGGAGTCTTCGGGGTTGCGGAGCACGAGGTGGAGCCGGCCCTCATGGAGACCAAGCGCCAGTTTCTCGGCGCCGGCGGGATCCACGAGGATGGTGACTGCCTGCACGGTGATCGGTTTGTTGTCCTGCTGGGCCGTCTTCTGACCCGACGCCAACACTTCGGCATTCTGGAGAATGGTCTTCGTGACGGTCTCTTCATCCCGGCCATGACCGTCGATCGTGCAGAGAACGTCGATCTTGTCGCCGGGGAGGACGAAGCCGCTCACGCCCGAGACCTGATTCACTTCGAGACTCGTGGCGCGCATGCCGGGGCGTACCAGCATCGAGAGTCCGCCGCCGCGCGAGGAGAGCTTGAGATCCGTGATCGGCTCACGCGCCGCCAGGAAGATCTTGCACGTCTGGTCCGCGACCGAATCGATGCTCGAGTAGGCACCCGCCGGCACGCTCTCCTTGGGATAGCGCACCACGCGCAGCTGCGCCCGGTCGAGCTTGGTCCCGAAGGTGAGATCCGTCGCGGTCACGACGACCGGAACGAAATTCTTCGACGTGTTGACGGCCACCTGCGTGGCCGTGGCCTTGAGGCCGGCGTAACCCGCGAGGGCCGCCAAGAGGCCCAGCACCAGGGCCAACGTGAGCGTGGTCTTTGATCGAGACATGTTTCGGACTCCTCCTCTCCGTCAGCCTTCGAACCGCATCACCGTCTGGCCCGACATCGGGATCGTGTTCCCGTAGTTGCCGTTGACCAGAGCGAAGACGCCCGGGGTAATGAACGTGAACGTTGCGGTCACGGTAACGGTGACCATCTTGCTGGCATTGGGTCCCGTGATCTGCACCGAGGAGGCCGTCACGCCGCTCGACGCCAGGACTTCATTTACCTTGTCCGTCACGAGGTCCGTGTCGGGCGAGGTCACGACCGCGATCCGCGCTCCCTCCCGGGCCGCCTGATCGAGGACGCTCTTCGTATGGAACGCTCGGCCGAAGTCGAGCATTCCCATCGTCAACACGAGCAGGAGCGGCAGGACGAAGGCTGATTCGATCAGCGCGACTCCCGACTCCGGATTGCGACGGCATTTCGTTCCGTCTCCCGGGATATCGGCCGGGGGCGGAGCGTTCCATAGCTTCATCGGATACCTCCCAAAGGGGGGCCCCAAGCGACCCATGCGGTGGCGAGCGCGATCGCCACACCGAACGGAAGCTTCAATCCGGAGGTCCCTGGGCGCGCCAGGGGGGTGCCGGCGGCCTTGAGGGCCATCCAGCGAGCCAGTCCGAACGAGCGGCTGAGAACGATTCCGAGGCGCCCCTTCAGGAGCGCGAAGACAAGACCCAGAACGCCTCCCACCACGAGGGAGAGGAGGCCTGCCAGGAGCGCGGTGGGCCATCCGAGGAAGGCACCGACCGCCATCAGGAGCTTCACGTCTCCGGCTCCGGTCGCCCGAAGGAGGTAGCCCGGCAGGAGCAGGGCCCCCGCCGCGAGCGCGCCGAGTACGGAAAAGAGAAGGCCCTGTCCGGCCTGGGTCGCGCCATGTAGAAGGAGCGCGATTCCCAGGGCCGGAAGGGTCACTGCATTCGGGATCCTACGTTCCCGCAGGTCCCAGTAGGTCGCCGCGCAGCACACCAGGACCGCGCCGCCGGTCATCCAGTGAGAGGTTTGCACGGGACCGTGGTTCCTTTGCCTTACGGGGTGACGTCGGTAAGCGCGTCGACGGCCGACTGGTAAGCGCCTTCGACAGCGGTGCTCAGGCCGAGCGGATCCGCGATAATGACGGCCAGCGCGATGGCAGCCACGAACGCCGCCAGAAGGCCGTACTCGATAAGATCCTCGCCACGCTCGTCCTTAATGAAGCTCTTCAGATTCAACATGGGGTTTTCCTCCGCTTTGAGGTGTTCACCTTTGCCTGTCCCTCGGTCCGATCTCACTTTGGTCTCTACCGAGCCAGGCTACTCTCTGATGCGTCGTCGGCTACTCCTCCCCGCCGCGGGAAGCAGCGCCTCTGTCGCATGTGTCCTATTCGTTTGGCAAGTTCCGGGCCGCACGTGGAGGAGCAGAGGAGTGCGGGACTAACGGCAGAGGATTCATGGGGTTGGTCGCCTACAACCGCGCATCGACTCGCCGCGACCTGCAATCAGCGAGGCTGGTTTGGGTGAGAAGGCCCAGACACTCGTCGGAATTGCCCCCAACCCTCCAACCGGCTAGGATCAGGGCGCTCCGATCCAGCCAATCAACCCTTCACGCTTGGAGTTCCGATGAGTCGCGACGCCGCGTTTCAGTATCTCGACGCCAACCAGGCCCGTTTCGTGGACGAATTGATGGAGTTCCTTCGCATTCCAAGCATCAGCGCGCACCCGGAGCGAGACGCCGACGTGCTGGCCGCCATGGAGTTCGATAAACGGAAGCTCGAGTCGCTCGGTTTCAAGACGGAGGTCTGGCCGACGCGGGCCCACAAGGGGCTCTACGCGGAGCGAATCGAGGATCCCGCCTTGCCGACCGTGCTCATCTACGGTCACGTGGACGTCCAGCCGGTCGATCCGCTCGAACTTTGGACCACGCCCCCCTTCGAACCGCAGATTCGTGACGGGGCCATCTGGGCTCGCGGCGCCGACGACAACAAGGGGCAGCACTACGCCCAGATCGCCGGCGTCGAATCGGTCATCAAGAGCGCCGGGCGGCTCCCGGTGAACGTGAAGTTCATCATCGAATCGGATGAAGAGTTCGACGGAGAGGCGATTACGCTCGAATTCCCCAAACACATGGACAAATTGCGCTGCGACGTCTTCGTGGTCGCGGATTGTGCGAGTCCTGGGCTCGAGCACCCCGCAATTTGCACGACGCTTCGCGGCATCGTCACGACCGACATCACGATCACGGGAGCCAACGGCGACCTTCATTCGGGTGAATGGGGTGGGATGACCTACGAGCCGATCGATGTCCTCCGGTGGGTCATTCAGAACCTGAAGGACTTCAAGACCGGCAAGGTCCTGGTCCCCGGCTTCTACGACGATGTCATCATTCCGGGAGCCGAGGAGCGCCGCGCGCTGGCCGCCGGGCCGTGGAACGACGAGGAGAAGGCGCGGGAGATCGGCGTGGCCCGGCTCTTCTCGGAAGAGGGATTCACCGTGCGGGAGGCGGGAACCGTCCGTCCGACGCTTCAGGTGAATGGAATCATGGGCGGCTACACGGGGAATGGCTTCAAGACGGTCATCGGGAACAAGGCGATGGCCAAGGTGAGCATGCGCCTGGTGCACAACCAGAATGGCGAGAAGATCCACGCCGCGTTCGTGAAGTACGTGACGGAGCTGGTGGGCGACAAGGGGACCGTTGCCTTCGGACGCTACGGGGACGGACGGCCGTTCCGCGCCGACATGACCGACCCCTACGTGCAGGCGGGGCTACGGGCGATGGAGGCCGGCTTCGGCAAGAAGGCGGTCATCTACAACATGGGGGGGTCGATCCCGATCGTGGCCCCGCTCGTGGAGGCGACGAAGGCGCGCTGCGTGATGATGGGGTTCGGTCTGCCTGGGGATAATCTGCACGCGCCGAATGAGCACTTCCAGTTGGCGGCGTTTCGAAACGGCGCCCGGGCGGCGGCGGCCTACCTCTATGAGGTGGCGGCCCGGATCGGGGCCCCGGCGGGAGTCTAGCGGGGGCGAAAAAACTTTACGCCCCTAACTCGTTCTGGTAGCACGCGTCCCAGGTTTGCAGTATCGTTCGGTCAACAGGCGCATCCGAACAGGTAGATTCGGATGCGCCTCGGCCAAGGAAGGCCGAAGGGCCACACGTCAAGGATGACGGGGCGCGTACGGCGGCATGCCACGGAGCTCGCGGTTCTCACCGGCACCCGACTCCAAAGTTGCCGAATCGGCGCGCCCCTCAACTCCTCCGGGCCCCGCTCCTCGAGTCACCGCGCCGTGATCTTCAACTCCGCGAAGTCCGCTACCGTGTCGTCCTCGGTCCAGAGTCCCACCGTTCCGCGGATAAAGCGCTCGTCTCGAAGATCCATCTTCTCCACGCCGTCGTAGGTCACCACGATCTTCGTCCTCTCGCGGCGTACTCCGAGGGTGTGCCACTCACCGGCCGCCGGCGCCTTCAGCGCCTCCATCTTGATGTCGCGCCGCTTGCCGGACAGGAGATAGTGCGCTACCAGTTCGTCGTCGGCGCCGCTGATCCGGATCAGATAGCCGTTCCGCCCCTTCTTGTCGACCTGGAAGACAATCCCGACCGAGGGATCGATCTCTCCCGAATTGATCCGGAATCGAACCGAGACCTCCCCTGTTTCGAGAACTGGCCGGACGAGGCGAATCCAGTTCGATGCCCTCCCCTCGTCTCCCGAGACCTGCCGAAGAAGATGCGGGCGCCGCGAGACGGAATCCGCCGATCCGGAGGACGCTTCGGCGGATGAATCCTCGACCACTGTCCAGACGCCCCCCATCACGATCGTCCCCGAGGGCGC
>JANNMC010000394.1:0-1374 GCA_031397435.1 Candidatus Eiseniibacteriota bacterium | reverse complement strand
AGGTCCGGGAAAACGTCGACCGGTAGATCGCGAATGACGAACACGCCGTAGACGAAGACCAGCAGCGAGACCGCAAGCACGAACAACCGGTTGCGCAGCGAGAACGCGATCAGGCGATTCAGCACGGCTAGCGCACCTCGGGCGTAGCCTGCGCGCGGCTCCGCCACGCGCGCGCACCTATCAGGGCGGCCCCGGCAAACACCGCGGCTCCGAGAGCCCAGAGCAGCGCACCGACGCGCCAAGTGCCTGCGCCCTCTTCCGTCCCGCCCGCGCCCGTCGTTCCGGCAACGGCGCCGTCGCTTTTCGGCTCTGCGATCGGCGTCAGGTATTGAAGCGAGTAGTTCCCCTCGATCACGACGCGCTCACCGGGCGCGAGCCCAGCGACCACTTCGACGTAACGATCATCCGACACGCCGACCACCAGCTCGCGGCGCTCGAAGCGATCGGGTCGGTCTTCGCTTTGCACGAAGGCAAAGCGCTGGCCGCCCTCACCGAGCAACGCGGCCTTCGGAATCGCGAGCGCGCGGCTTCCGCCACTGGTGATTAGGCTCATGCTTGCGCGCATGTGCGGTCGCAGGCGTCCCTCCGGGTTTCGGACGCGCGCGAAGACGCCGAGCGTGCGGCTCTCCTCATCGAGCGTGCTGCCGAGCCGCTCGATCACGCCCTCGGACAGCTCTCCCGGATAGCTCGGCACTTCCACCCGAACTTTCTGGCCAATCGCGACCTGGCCGATCTGGCCTTCGAAGACCTGGCCGATCGCGAGCACTTCAGTGAGATCCGCGACCTCGAACAGATGCTGGCTCGGGTCGACGTCGTCCCCGATCACGACATGGCGGTCTACCACGACGCCGCTGATCGGCGAGGCGTACTGGACGCGCGGCGGCGGGTCGCCGAGCAAGCGGCTCTCGACCTCGACCAGTCGCTTGCCCTTCTCGACGCGCTCGCCCTCTTGCGCGAACACCGCCGAAACTCGCCCTGAAATACGGCTCGAGATCGCGCCGGAGCGCTCCGGGTCCGCCGCGATCTCGCCGATCACGCGCAGCGTGGTCTCGATCGGGCGGAGCGCTGCCGGCTCGACGGCGAGCCCGAGATTTCGCTGCGCGGCCTCGGAGACTTCGATCGGACCCGCGACGGACGTATGTGCGGCCTCGCTGCCCGGCGCCGCCGCATGGTCCTCGCCGCCGTGTGCGAGAGCGGGCGCCGGCAAGGTCGCCGCGATCAGTGCGATGAAGACGACAGATCTCATGGGGTTTCTCCATCGAGTCGGAATGCGTTCAGGTGAGGGCTCGCAGCGGTCGCGGCTTCGAGATCGATCGCGGCCTGGCGCAGCTCGCCGACGAGCTCGACGTAACGAGCGCGCGCTTCGTTGTACTG
>JANNMC010000393.1:0-2747 GCA_031397435.1 Candidatus Eiseniibacteriota bacterium | reverse complement strand
CGCGCCGGCGGCGCCGAGGAGAACCGCCGCGACGCTTCCACCCGATTCGCCCGCGAGCCGCTTCGCCTCGGCAAGCGCCTCGAGCGTTGCTTTCCGTACGAGCCCGTCCTTCATCTCCGCGACGACCGCGATCATCTGGCTCATGGTCAGATCACCTTTGCTTCTTCGCGGAGCAGGCGAACCAGCTCCCGCACGGTATCGGCCGGCTCGCCTTCGAGCATCTTGCCCGCGGCGCGTGGTGGGGGAAGCGTGGCCTCGAGCGTTCGGAGCGCCGCCCCCGCGGGGGCGACGGTGGCCGCGTCCACCCCGAGATCGGCGAGCGCCCACTCCGGAACGACCTTCTTCTTCACCGCCATGATCCCCTTGAGGGAGGCGTAGCGCGGCTCGTTCAGCCCCTTCTGGGCCGTGATGACCGCGGGAAGTTCGAACGATACCGTTTCCGTGCCCCCTTCGACCTCGCGCTTGGCCGTGCCGCACTTCGCCGCCGCGTCGATCTCCAGTCCGATCACGACCGAGACGTGCGGAACATCCAGCAGCTCCGCCAGCATCACGCCCGTGGCGCCGCTGTCCTGATCCACCGCGTGCTTCCCGGCCAGGATGAGATCGAATCCCGCCTTCGTCGCGGCGGCCGCCAGCACCGTCGCCACCGAGAGGGGATCGTCGAGCGCGATGCCGTCGCCCTTTACGTGCACGCCTTCGTCGGCGCCGAGGGAGAGGGCGTACTTGATCGCTTCCTTCACGCGGTCGGGGCCGAGGCTCACGACCGTCACCTTGCCGGCGCCAAGCCGCTCTCGGATGCGCAGCGCCTCCTCGATGGCGTACTCGTCGTACGGATTCGCCACCCACTTCACCGACGCCGTATCGACGGCGCCGTTCTGGATCTGGATTCGGGTCTCGGTGTCCGGGACCTGCTTCACGAAAACGAGGATGTTCACGGAAAACCCCCAGGTCAAAAGCACGTCAGCGATGAGCCGACCAGTATAGTACGATGCTTCCCATGGTGAAAGCCCCCGGGCCGAACGTCTCCGAGCGCCCGCGTCCCACGCATCCTTTCGTCGAACGTCTGACCCAAGGGCCCATGCTGGCCGATGGGGCCATGGGGACGTTTCTGTACGACAAGGGGATGTCGTTCGACCGTTCCTTCGACGCGCTGAATCTCACCGATCCGGCGCTCATTCAGTCGGTTCACCGGGAGTATCTGCGCGCCGGGGCCGAAGTGATCGAAACCAACACGTTCGGCGCGAACCGCTTCCGACTGGGCGCCCACGGCGTCGTGGAGCCGGCGCGCCTGATCGCCCGAGCGGGAGCGCGACTGGCGCGAAACGCCCGCGAGGAAGTGGGCGAGGCGGCCTTCGTCGCCGGAGCCATCGGGCCGCTCGGAAAGCCGGTGGCGCCGCTCGGAACGATCGCGCGGGAAGACGCCTTCGACGCCTATCGCGAGCAGACCGAGGGGCTGGTGGAGGGAGGCGTCGATCTCCTGATCGTGGAGACGCAGAGCGATCTCGTCGAGGCGACGATCGCGATCGACGCGATCCGCTCCGTCACCGATCTTCCGCTCGTAGTCCTCTTCACGTTTACCGAGGATCTCCGCACGCTCCACGGCGCCTATCCCGAAGACGTGGTCCGCACGCTCGCGGCCATGCGCGTCGACCTGATCGGCGCGAATTGCAGCGTTGGGCCGCAGGGCGTGCTCGACGTGATCGAGCGGATGCGGAGCCGCACCGATCGCCCGCTCGCGGCGATGCCGAACGCGGGGATGCCGCGCTATCACGACGGTCGCTTCGTCTATCTCTCCTCGCCGGAGTATCTCGGGGCCATGGCATGCCGCTTCGCCGACGCGGGCGCGCTCCTGATCGGGGGCTGCTGCGGCACGACGCCGCTTCACGTTCGGAAGATGAAGGAGGCGCTCGCGGCGCGGGAGGCTGCCGGAGCGCTTCCGGGCTCCGCCGATTCACCGGAGCGCGCTCCGGATGCGAACGCCGCGTCGTATCGGCCCGCGGCCGCCAAGCCCGCGATCATCATCGAAGAGCCGCCGCCTCCGACCGATCCATCGCAGCGAAGTCTTCTCGCCAGGAAACTCACCGCGCGCGAGTTCGTCGTGAGCGTGGAAGTCGATCCGCCGCGAGGCGCCCGGCCGAAGAAGATGATCGAGGGCGCCGACCTCCTTCGCCGCGCGGGTGTCGACACGATCAACGTGGCCGATTCGCCGATGGCGCGCGTGCGGATGTCGTCGATCGCGCTGGCAACGATGATCCAGAGCCAGGTGGGGATCGAGACGATCCTCCACTTCACCTGCCGAGACCGGAATCTCATGGGAATCCAGTCCGACCTCATGGGGGCGCACGCGCTCGGCATCCGGAACATCCTGGCGCTGACCGGCGATCCGCCCAACGCGGGGGACTATCCGAACGCGACCGCGGTATTCGACACCGATTCGATCGGGCTCCTCCGGATTCTCCGGCGGCTAAACGAGGGAGTCGATCTCCACGGCAATTCGATCGGAGAGCCGACGCACTTTCATCTCGGATGCGCCGTGAATCCGACCGCCGAGAACTTCGACCGCGAGCTGGAACGCTTTGCGAAGAAGGTCGAGGCGGGGGCCGAGTTCGCCATGACACAGCCGATCTACGAACTGGAGACGCTTTCGCGCTTCCTGGAAGCCATCGGGTCGCCGCGAATTCCGGTGCTCCTGGGGCTTCTTCCGCTCCAGTCCCACCGGCACGCGGAGTTCCTTCACAACGAGGTCC
>JANNMC010000371.1:0-1281 GCA_031397435.1 Candidatus Eiseniibacteriota bacterium | reverse complement strand
CGACCTGAGCGTCGGCCTCTTCCTCATCCTCGGCGCCCTCCCGCTCGGACAATTATTCACGAGCTTCCTCGTCCTCCTCATGTCCACCGTCCTGCCCAACCCCATCAGCCTCCCCCGCCTCGGCCGCATCACCTGGAAAAGCGCCCTCTGGTCCGTCGCCGGCCTCCTCCTCTGGCTCGTGCCGATGTGGTTCATGCTCCGATGAAGCTGCTCCGCAAACGCGTCCTGATCCCCGCCGCCCTCTTCCTCACGCCGCGAACTCCCTGGCCCCCGGACGACGGCGGCCGGGTCGTGGCCTGGCAGGGGCTCTTGGCGGCGGCGGAGTCGCACGACGTCACGTTGATCTCCTTCGCCGCGCCTGGGGACACGTCCCTGCCTCTGCCCCCGGAGTTGATCGCGAGAGAAGTTCGCGTGATCCGCGTCCCCTTCACGCCTCCATCGACTGTGGTGGCCGCCTGGCGCGGCCTCTTCGGGCGGTGGCCCTATTCACTCGCCCGCTATCGCAGCGGCGCCCTCGACCGCGCCATCCGCGAGGAGATCGCGCGGAGGCGCCCGGCGGTCGCCTACGTGCAGAATCTCCATCTCGCCACCTACGTCGACGCGCTGGACGGCGTGCCGATGGTGCTGCGCGAGTACAACGTGGAGTTCCTCTGGATGGCCCGCTACGCCCGCGCGGCGGGGGCTTCGCCTCGGGGCATCTATGCGACGCTCCAGGCCGCTCGCCTCCGCCGCGCCGAGGCGGAACTCTGCCGGCGCGCGGCGCTGGTGCTGGCGATCCAGAACGAGGAAGCACGCGTGCTCCGCGCCATGGCGCCGGGGACGAGGGTCGAAACGCTGCCGGTGGGCGTCGATCTCGCGGCATTTCCCGAGCCGACGCCCGCCATGCCCCCGGTCGTGCTTCTCGCGGCGTCGTTTCAGTGGCCGCCGAACGTGGAGGGCGCGCTCCGCTTCCTCCGTGAGGGATGGCCGCGACTCCACGCACGCGCCCCGGCCGCCGTGCTTCGCCTGGCGGGAAAGGGGCCGCCGCCGGCGCTCCGGGATGCCTGCGACGCGGCCGGCGTGGAACTCGCCGCCGACGTTCCCTCCATGCCGGCCGAGTACGCGCGCGCCACGCTCCTCCTCGTGCCGATCTGGGTCGGCGCGGGAGCGAGGGTGAAGATCGTGGAGGCACTCGCGGCGCGGCTGGCGGTCGTGTCGACCTCGATTGGAGCGGAAGGGCTCGATCTGGAGGCGGGAACGCACTTCGCCGCGGCCGAGTCGCCAGAGGGGCTCGCCGACGCG
>JANNMC010000352.1:0-3463 GCA_031397435.1 Candidatus Eiseniibacteriota bacterium | reverse complement strand
GATCGCCCAGGTCGCGCTGGAGCACTTCCAGGATATCCAGGCACACGTCGAGACCGATCAGGTCGGCCAGGGCGAGCGGGCCCATCGGATGATTCATGCCGAGCTTCATGACCGTGTCGATCGCCTCGCGGTCCGCCACCCCTTCCAGGAGCGTGAAGGCGGCCTCATTGATCATCGGCATCAGAACGCGGTTGCTCACGAAGCCGGGGCGGTCCGCCACGACGACCGGTGTCTTCCCGAGCGCCTTGGAGAGTTCCACGGTCTCGGCCACGGTCTCGTCGCTGGTGTCGAGCCCGCGCACGATCTCCACGAGCGGCATGAGCGGGACCGGATTCATGAAGTGCATTCCGATGAACCGGCGCGGGCGCTTGGTCATGGCGGCGAGTTCCGTGACGGAAAGCGAGGATGTGTTCGTGGCCAGAATCGCGCCGGGCGGGAGTTTCGCGTCGAGCGACTGGAAGACGGCGCGCTTGATCTCGATCTTCTCCGGCACCGCCTCCACGGCGATGGCGCAAGCATCCATCGGAAAGTCCGACTCGCGCGTCACCAGGCGCGCCAGCGTCTCATCGCGTTTCGCCGCGTCGAGCTTCCCCTTCTCCACGAACTTGGCGAGGCTCTTCTCGATCGTCGCCATTCCACGCTTCAATGCCGCCTCGTTCGCCTCGAGCAGAAGCACGGGGTGGCCCCCGATGGCGAAGGTCTGGGCGATCCCGTTCCCCATGGTGCCGGCTCCGACCACGAGCACCGGCTTCAGGTCTTGCGTCGTGGCGCTCATGCGGCCTCCACGCTCAGGGCGACCGCGTTTCCGCCGCCCAGGCAAAGAGTCGCCAGTCCCGACTTCTTCTTCATGTCGCGCATGGCGTAGAGGAGCGTCGTCAGGATGCGGGCACCGCTCGCCCCGATCGGGTGGCCCAGCGCCACCGCGCCGCCACGGACGTTCAGCGTGGCCGGATCCCATTCCAGCTCGCGCGCGTCGACGATCGCCTGTGCCGCGAAGGCTTCGTTGGCCTCGACCAGATCCCACGCGCTCGTCTTCCGCCCGAGCTTCTCCGCCAGTTTCCGCACCGCGATGACCGGTGCGTAGAAGACCAGTTCCGGCGCGACGCCACCGGTGGCGTAGCCGTTGATGCGGGCAAGCGGCGTGGAGCCGGTCCGCTTGAGGGCCGCCCCCGACATGACGACGACCGCGGAACCACCGTCGTTCAGCCCGGGCGCGTTCCCCGCCGTGACCGTGCCGTCCTTCTGGAAGGCCGGGCGGAGCTTCCCGAGGGTCTCCATCGTGGTTTCCGGACGGACCCGCTCATCGGCCAGGAACGGCTTCGGGTCGCCCTTCTTCTGCGGAATGACGACCGGGACGATCTCGTCCTTGAAGGCGTTCGCCGCCTGGGCCTTCACGGCCTTCATGTGGGACTCCATGGAGAAGCGGTCCTGATCCTCGCGCGTGACGTTGTACTTCTTCGCGATCAGTTCGGCCGCGCTTCCCATGTGGAAGTTGTTGAACGAATCCCAGAGGCCGTCGTGGATCATGCCGTCCACCAGTTCCCCATGGCCCAGGCGGTAGCCGGTGCGGGCCTTCGGGAGGTAGTAGGGGACATTCGACATCGACTCCATGCCGCCCGCCACGATGATGTCGGCGTCGCCGGCGCGGATGGCCTGGGCGGCCAGCATAACGGCCTTCAGCCCGGAGCCGCAGACCTTGTTCACGGTCATGGCGGCGACGGTGTTTGGAATGCCCGCGTGGATCATCGCCTGGCGCGCGGGGGCCTGCCCCACGTATGCCTGGACGACGTTCCCCATGAGCACTTCCTCCACCTGCCCCGGCTCGATGCCGGCGCGGGTCACGGCTTCCCGAATGACGATGGCGCCCAGTTGCGGCGCGGTCATGCCGGCGAGGGTCCCCTGGAACTCGCCGATGGCGGTGCGACAAGCGCTGACGATGAATGCATCACGATCAGACACGACGGACTCTCCTCTCGATTCGGTTGCGCGGCCCCGGTCAGAGTCCCGGACGGCTCGCGGCTTCGCGTAGCATTTCCCGAGCAATGACGAGCATCTGGATCTGCGAGGTTCCCTCGCCGATCTCCATCAGTTTGGCGTCTCGGAAGTAGCGCTCCACCGGGTAGTCGGTCATGTAGCCCGCCCCGCCGTGGATCTGGATCGCGAGATTGGCGCACTGCATCGCGATCGTGGAGGCCTTCAGCTTCGCCATGGCGGCATGGCGCGTGAAGCGTCCGCCGCGGTCCTTGAAGCGCGCGGTCTGGTAGACCAGGAGCCGCGCCGATTCGACTTCGGTGCCCATCTCCGCCAGGAGAAGCTGGATCGCCTGGAACTCGGCGATCGCCTTGCCGAACTGCCGCCGTTCCTGGGAGTACTTGAGCGCGGCGTCGAGAGCGGCCTGCGCGATCCCGACCGACATGGCGCCGATTGAGATCCGCCCTCCGTCGAGCGTCATCATGAACTGCTTGAAACCCTCTCCCTCGGCGCCGAGCAGGTTCTCCGCGGGGATCGACACCTTGTCGAAGAGCAGTTCGACCGTGTCGCTCGCGCGGTGTCCCAGTTTTCGCTCCTTGCTGCCGGCCGAGAATCCAGCGGTCCCCTTCTCGACGATGAACGACGAGATTCCCCGCACTCCCATGCCCGGCGTGGTGACCGCCGTGAAGACCGCCGTGCCGCAGACGGAGCCGTTCGTGATGTAGATCTTCCGCCCGTTGACCGTGTAGCGGTCCCCTTCCTTCACGGCGCGCGTCTTCGTGCCGCCGGCGTCGGAACCGGCCTCGGGCTCCGTGAGACCGAACGCCGCCAGCTTCTCGCCGGAGCAGAGCGCGGGGAGGTACTTCCGCTTCTGGGCTTCGGTGCCGAAGCGGTAGATCGGCCACGTGCCGAGCGAGGTGTGCGCCGCCAGCGTGATGCCGGTGGAGGCACAGGCGCGCGAGATCTCCTCCACCGCGATGGCGTAGGAGAGCGTGTCGAGCCCGGCGCCGCCGTACTCCGGCGGGAAGAGCATCCCGAAGAGGCCGAGTTCCCGCATCTTGTGGATGTTTTCCCACGGAAATTCGCCCGTCTCGTCGGCCTTCGCCGCGCGCGGCGCGATCTCGCCCTGGGCGAACTCGTGCAGCGTGGAGCGCAGGAGCGCCTGTTCGTCGGTCAATTCGTAGAAGTCGATGTCGCTTGCTGGCGTCACAATCGTCATGGTGCCCCCAGGGCGCCGGTCAAACCGGCATCACGGTCACGTCGTCGAGAATGAGATCCGCTTCCGTCGCGGCGCGCACCTGCTCCACCGTGACATCCGGCGCGTGTTCCAGCAGGCGGAGCCCCTGCGGCGTCACCTCCATCACCGCGAGATCGGTGATGATGAGGTCGACGACCTTTCGGCCGGTGAGCGGAAGCGTGCACTTCTTCAGCACTTTCGAGGAGCCGTCCTTGGCGGTGTGGAGCATGGTGACCACGACGCGCTTCGCGCCCG
>JANNMC010000345.1:0-11026 GCA_031397435.1 Candidatus Eiseniibacteriota bacterium | reverse complement strand
CGCGCGATGAGCGCGAGCGGGACCTTCCGCCACCCGGGCCAGCGGAGCGGCGCCGCCCCGACGGCGCCGCGCAACAGGAGCTGCGCCGAGATCCCCCCATCGAGCATCACCGCGTCCGCCGCCCCGAGCGCCCCCATGATTCCCGCCATCTCAGGCGTGGTGGGGCCGAGCGGAACGCCGCTCATGATCTCCCCCATGGCGTCGAATCGGGTCAGCACGACCAGGAGCCGCCCATCCCGCGTCCCGCCGAGCGCCAGTCGCGCGTCGCGGTGGCGGAGGTTCACGCCCCCTTCGCCCGTCCGGAGTGCGCGCGGGACGACGCCGTCGCCGGAGAGCAGGGTGGGGTAGGACTGAAATCCGATCTTCGCCCCGTTCGGCGAAAGGGTCGAGTCGCCATGACTCCACCGGACATGGCCGGCGTCGTCGATGGTGATGGCACTCGCCAGGGGACCGTATCCGGGCCGAAGGAGTTGCCGGCCGTCAATCGTGACCCAGCCCCACGGCATGGCACCGACGAACTGGCCGGCGTTCACCGCGAGGAGCGCCTCACGAGGCGCGCGATCGATGGTCCACCGGGGACGTTGATCGGGCGTGAGGTCCATCTCGAGCGAGAGCGACACCACGCGCGGGTCGAGCCGCGTCACGATCAGGCGCGCGCGCCACGCGGGGGCGGGGCAGGCAAGGCGCAGACTCGTCCACTCGAGGCCCGGTGCCAGGCGCTCCCACTCCAAGGAGCCGGTGAATGCCGAATCCGCAGCGTCCCAGCGCTCGGGCGCGCGGTCGACCCACCACAAGGGGTGCCACGTCCCGGCGCTCCAGAAGGACATTGTCGCGGGCCCGCTCGCGGCGGCGACCGCCGGAACGAAACCTCCCGCAACTCCGACCTGAAGCAAGAAGACCAGCGCGAACGCCAGGGACCGCCGCGCCGCGGACACCAACCTATCCGATCGAGCCGCGGAGTTCCTCGAGGTGCTTCTCGAGCGCGTCGAGCTCTTCCTGGGTGAATCCTCGCAGCGGCCGCGTGTCGCTGTTCTTCGACTTCCAGCTCTTCCACGCCATGTAGACCTGAATCCGTTCCATCGCCATGGCGAACTGCTCGTTTTTCATCTTGAGTTCCTTGGCCTGCGCGTCGGCCATCGCCATGTCGATCGTCCGGATCGTCTCTGTCTGCGCGGCGATTTCCTTGTCCAGAGCCGCGATCTTCGTCTCCGCCGGCATGGGCGGCGGCATCGGCCCGCACTTCTTTCGGACCGCGAGGGAGTCGGCGCTGCTGGGCAGCATCTCCGAGAGGAGGACCGCGTTGAGCTTCGCGGTCGCCGTGCTGTCGCCGCGCGCCGCGCCAGCGTTGTGTTCCTGTGCCGCGCGCGAGAACTTCGCCAGGAGTGCCGGATCGGTGAGCGCCTTCTGGGTATACTCCTGCGTCTTCCGCTCCTGGGCTTCCTGGTACCCATCGTGGTAACAAACATCGAGGTCGCCGCGCTTTCGCTGCAGCTCCATGATCGCTTCCCCGTGCTTCTCCCAGAGATTGCCGCGCTCTTCCATCGCCTTGTTCAGCTTCTCGACTGCCGCGGGACGTCCGGTTCCGGCGGACTTCGCCGCCTTGAAGGCGGCCACGATGCGGTCGAGGCGCGCGTCAGTCAGCTCGACGACCTGCTCATCGAACACGACAGTGTCGTCGCCGATGGCTCCTTCCTCCTCGGGCGGAGCCACCTTCTGCGCGAGCTTCTCCTTCATCTTCTTCAGCGGATTACCGATGCCGGCGAGGGCAGGGGTCGCGGTGACGAGGCAGACTGCGAAGAAGGCAATGGCGGCCGTGCGGAACAGGCTCGTCCAGGCGAAGGTACCGGGTCGGCAGGTCATGTGGAGAGACTCCTTAGATGGTGATGCGTCCGAGGGCGAAAGTTTGCGAAGGCGGCGCCAGGACCGCCCGTACGATCCCCACCCGTTCACGCGAGAAAAACGTGCCGAATGGCTCATCGGGACCCAAGACTACAACTCCACAATGGTAATCCCGGCGTTCTCGCGGTTGTAGTCCGGATCGTCCCGAAGGGAAGGGAACCGATCGCAGAGCGCGCGGGCCTCCTCGTTGAAGAGGGTCCACTCCTCGCCCTTGATGAACCCCTGGATGGCGCCTTCCTTCTTCCGCAGCTCTAGCGACCGGCGAAGCGCGCCCCTCAGTTTGCCTCCGACGCCGGTGGAGCCGTAACCGTGGATCACCTTCAGCACTCGGACTCCGCCTGACTTGGCCGTTTGAAGCTGTTCGAGGAGGATCCGTCTCGCCTCGTCCACCGTGGGCATCCCTGCTTTGATGTTCAGTTCCCGTAGCTCTGACCTCACCATTCAACCCTCCGGTCCTCTCCAGAACCAAGCCCGACCATTCTAATGTAAACTCCCGCGATGCTCCTCACCCCTGGCTCACGCCTCGGCCCCTACGAGATTCTCGCGCCCCTCGGGGCTGGCGGCATGGGGGAAGTCTATCGCGCACGCGACCCGCGCCTGGGGCGCGAGGTGGCGATCAAGGTGCTGCCGACGGCGGTGGCAGGGCGCCCCGACCGACTTGCCCGTTTCGAGCGCGAGGCGCGGAGCGTTGCGGCCCTCAACCATCCCAACATCGTCACCCTCTACTCGGTCGAGGAGGCGAGCGGGATCCGCTTCCTCACGATGGAACTGATCGAGGGGGAGAGTCTCGATCTCCTCGTGACACCGGGAGGGCTGCCGGCCGCGCGCGTACTCGATCTGGCGATCCCGCTCGCCGATGCGCTGGCAGCGGCGCACGATCGCGGCGTGGTGCATCGCGATCTGAAGCCCGCGAACGTGATGGTGACGCGCGAAGGGCGGGTGAAGGTGCTCGATTTCGGGCTCGCCACGGCGGCGGCCGACTCGGGGAGCGAAAACGCGACAGCCGGTGCGGCCGAGACGATTCATGTCGCGGACATCTCGACCCCGGGCGAAGTGATGGGAACATTTCCCTACATGGCTCCCGAACAGCTCCGCGGGGAAGCGGTCGACGCGCGCGCCGATCTCTTCTCGCTGGGGATTCTCCTCTACGAGCTGACCACGGGGCGGAGACCGTTCCTGGGAGGCTCGTTCGCCGAGGTGAGTTCGGCGATCCTGCGCGATACGCCGGAGCCGGTGGAACAAGTGCGCTCCGATCTTCCGCCGGAGATCGGCCGTGTCATCGGACGCTGCCTGGAGAAGGACCGGATGCGACGTGCCCAAGGCGCACGCGAGGTGTGCGAGGCGCTCACGGCCGCCCGCATGGCGCTCGCCTCGAGTGGGACCGCCGCGCCCGTTCCGGCTTCTGCTCCCGTGCCCGTCGCCGCGACGGCTCCTTATATCGCCGCCACATCGGCTCCTTCCATCGCCGTTCTTCCCTTTGTGAACATGAGCGCTGACCCCGAGAACGAATACTTCTCGGACGGGATCACCGAAGAGCTACTGAACACCCTCGCGAAGATCCGGGGTCTGAAGGTGGCCGCCCGCACCTCCTGCTTCTCCTTCAAGAATCACACGACCGATCTCAAGACGATCGGTGAACGGCTCGGCGTGAATAGCGTGCTCGAGGGGAGCGTGCGGCGGCAGGGCGCGCGCGTCCGCATCACGGCGCAGCTCGTCACCACCTCCGACGGCTACCAGCTCTGGTCGGAGCGCTTCGATCGCGAGCTGGACGATGTCTTCGCCATCCAGGCTGACATCGCCGAGCGGGTGGCCGAAGCACTCCGCGTCACCCTCCTCCAGTCTGACGCCGAGCGCCTGCGTAGCCCGGACACGCAGAACGCGGCGGCCTATGACGCCTACTTGCACGGCCTGCAGCAGGTGGCCGCGTACGGTGTCCAGACGGTCCTCGAAGCGGCGCGGTCGTTCAGCCGAGCCGCCGAGCTCGACCCTACCTTCGCGAAGGCTCATGCCGGAATCGCCAACGCCTATCTCTTCGCCTACGAGACGTCGGCGATTCCGCTCGCGGAGCTGCTACGAGTGGCGGAGCCCGCGATGAACCGGGCGATCGCGCTCAACCCGGAGTTGAGCGAAGCGCAGACGGCTCGAGGGGGCATTCTTGCGGCGCGGCGGGAGTTCGGGCCCGCGAAGGCCGCGTTCGAACGCGCGCTCGAGCTGAATCCGGGCAACACGTCCGCGAGCCACCTGTACGGGTTCATGCTCTGGCATCACTGGGACGTCGCCGGGATGGCCGACGTATTCACCCGGGCGCTGCGCCTCGATCCGCTCGACGCGACGCTGCAGTCGTTCCGGGCATTCGGGCTGCAGACGCTCGGTCGATTGGACGAAGCCGAAGCTGACTTCGCGCGTGCGCGCTCCATCAATCCAGAGAACCCCACGGGCCACTATAATGGCGGCCTCTTGAAATTGGATGCACGCGGCGACGCGGTGGAGGCCGTGCGATTGTTCCAGCGCTCGACCGAAGTCGATCCCGCCGACCCCGAGCTCTTCGCCTGGCTAGCGCACGCCTATTTGTCTCTCGACGAATACGCGCTCGGCACGGCCGCCGCCGAACGTGGTGTCGAGATCGGACCCAGAAACGGGCTCGCCCTCTTCACGCGCGCCCTGGCGCACGTCTATGCGAGAGAGGATGAAGCGGCTGGACGCCTGGCGGAGCGGGCGCTCCAGCCAGACGTACTTCAGCGGTTCGGCAGTCGCCTGCCGCTCCTGCGCATCGTCCGGAAGAGCTGGCTCCGGGAGGGCCGCGTGGCCGATGCCGCGCGGGCGTACGAGGGCGCCTACCCGACCGTGGCCAGTGGAATGAGCCTCTTCGATGCGCCCCTGGAACACCCGCAGTACGGCGGCTACGGCGAAGTCGTGGGCGCGGCGCTCGATCTCGCCACCCTGAGGCGCGCGTTGGGCGACACGTCGGGCGCCTTGGCGCTCATCTCCCTCGTGCGCGCGGCGCTGGAGCGGGAGCCGCAGATGAAGTTCCTCCGCTCTTTCGGGCCGGGCGTGGCGGACGCGCAGCTCGCGATGCTGGAGGATCGCATTCCGGACGCGCTCGCGGCGCTCGCCCGCGACGTCGATGCCGGGTGGATCGCCAACTGGCGTTTCACGCTCGAGCACGATCCGATCTGGGGCCCCGTGCGCGGCGACCCTGCGTTTCTAAGAATCGTGGAAGCTCTGGAGGTCCGGACGCGGCGTCAGCGCGAAGCGCTCTAGGGGCCGCCAATTACCGACGCAGCGGAAGCGTCTCCCGCCCCATCGCCCCCGTCGACAGCACCTCTCATGACGCGAGAGGTCATGATGCCCCGCCAGGAAGTGCAACCAATGAGTTCACACAATCTTGTGAACCAAGTGGTTGCACTTCGCAGGGGAGATGCGGACCCCGACGGAACTCCCGCGAGATCGTCCTAGTTCGCCATCCCTTCCCGCCGAAGTCCGATCTCGCGCATCGCAACTGGCCGCCCATGCCGGTATATAAGGTAAACTCCCCCGATGCCCCTCACCCCTGGCTCCAAGCTCGGCCCCTACGAGATCCTCGCGCCGATCGGCGCGGGCGGCATGGGGGAGGTATACCGCAGCCGCGACAGCCGGCTGGGGCGTGACGTCGCGGTCAAGATCATCCCGCGCGAGAGTTCGCTCGACTCCGAGCGCATTCGCCGCTTCGAACAGGAGGCGCGTGCGGCCGGCACATTGAGCCACCCAAACGTCTGCGCTATTTACGACCTCGGAACCCACGAGGGCTCGCCATTCGTGGTGATGGAGCTTCTGGAAGGGGAGACGCTTCGCCAAATCCTCCAGGCCGGCCCGGTCCCGCTTCGGAAGACCATCGGCTTCATCGCGCAGGCGGCGGAGGGACTGGCCGCGGCGCACGCGAAGGGGATCGTTCACCGCGACCTGAAGCCGGAGAATCTCTTCGTCACGAAGGACGGCCGGGTGAAGGTGCTCGACTTCGGCCTAGCCAAGCTGACGGCCGCGGAGACGCCAGCGTCCGCACCCATGGGCGAGACGACCCCGCCGAACACGGTGACCAGCCCCGGAGCGATCCTGGGCACGACCGCCTATCTGTCGCCGGAGCAGATCCGCGGAGAATCCGCCGATGCCCGCGCCGATGTCTTCGCGCTCGGCATCGTCCTCTTCGAGATGCTCACGGGACGCAGGCCATTCGACGGGCGAAGCTCGGCCGACATCATGAGCGCGATTCTCAACCACGACGCGCCCGCGCTCACCACGCTTCTCCCGGACGCACCGCCGCAACTCGCGTGGCTCGTGCGGCGCTGCCTCGCCAAGGACCCCGATCGCCGCGCCCAGACGAGCCTCGACGTGCGAAACGAACTCGAGGAAGTGCTTCGCGACCTGGAGCTCGGCATTTCGGCGGAATCGTCCGCCAATCGAAAAACCGCCGAGCCGGTGATACGGCAGTTCATTCTCACGGCAGCCCACGTGAGGCAACTCTCCGTGCGCAATCCGCGCCTGATCGGATACCCCCTGACCTACATCGACAATCGCGTCGAATCGGAAACGCTCATCGTGTTCGTTCACCACGTGGGCGGCGACCACAGGGCATTCGAGCCGTCGGTGCGGAGCGTGCCGTATCGAGCCATCTCCATCTCGCTCGCCGGATTCGCGCCGGGCGACACGTATCGGCCGGCGCTCGCCTTTGACGATCACTCCCAGTTGTTGCGGATCCTCCTCGCGGAGTTCGTGCGCGAGTGCCGCCCCGCGCGCACGATTCTGGTCGGTTTCTCGGCCGGCTCAGACCAGTTCCTGCGCATGCTTGACTCGGATCAAGGGGCGGGCGTCGAAATCGCGGGGCTAGTGGCGCTGGGGACAAACATCAGTCTCGAGACCTGCTTCGTCTCGAGAATCTACGCCGAGATGGACGCGGGGAATCCCGACGGCATTCTCGACGTGCTCAAGTCGCTCGGCGAGGGGGCGCGCTCGCTATCCGGATGGCTCCTGGTGCAGGTCTACATTTCGCAGACCTTCATGAAGTTCGCCACCGACCTGGAGCCGTTGAAGCGCTACTCCGCAGAGCTGATCGCCCCGTTCGTGGGGGGCGGCGACCCGATGCCGGGCTGGTATCGCATGGCCACGGAACGAATCGCGAGCGTCCGTTTCGTCTTCTCCGACGCGGAAGCCGCGCAGGCGGAAGACGTGCTCGCGCGCCATCTAGAGCAGAACATCCTCGGCGATCGGTTCACGGAGAATTCCTACGTGACGGAGCCGATACCCCACAGCCGGCTGCCCGAGCCCGCGCTGGCCAATCGCTACATCGAGGGTGTGGTCGCCGAGCTGATGTCGAAGAAGCGCTAGTTTTCGAACCCCGCTCCCCGCTCCCCGCTCCCCGCAGGCCTAAAGGTCGACGATCGCCCGGAACCCGCCGTACGCCATCCGCTTCATGTCGAACGGCATTGCGCCCGGAGTCATCATGCTCGCTAGCCGCGGGTCCTTCATGACCTTGGCGAGGATGCGATCGCGCTGGGCGCGTGACTTGTAGACGACCCAGGAGAAGACCACCGTCTCGCCCGGCTTCAGCTTCAGGCCGCGGCGGAAGGCGCCCGTGTTCTTCGGCTTCAGATCGTCGCCGATGCACTCGCGAACCTCCAGCGCGCCGTATTCCTTCCAGATTTTTCCGGCCTTCAGCGACATGCGGCGATAGGCGTCAATCTTCCGCTTCGGGAGTGCCAGGAGATAACCGTCGACGTAGATGGCCATGGAGCGGCTCCAATCCTTGAGGGTTGGTTTGTCGGGGCCCGCCGTCCATGCGGCGGGCATGGGAAAGATCTACCGCGCCCGCGCGCTCACCTGGACGTCGAAGCGATGATCGTTGGGAGCACGATGGCGACGGTCATGGCGGCGTGGCTAGCCTCGACGATCTCCTTCGTCGCCTTTCCGGTCAATTCGCCCTCGATAATCTGCTTGATTCGCTGCTTGAAGCGCTTCGCATCGTCGTGCCCCAGCACACCCTTCAAGAGCCCCATTCCCTGCGCGAGGGAAATCAGCACGACGGTGCGTGGGTCAACCGGGCCGGCGCTGGAGGCGACGGCCGCCCGCATCCGGTCGACGATCTGCCGCTCCGGCTCGGAGTTCACCTCGGGATAAATCTTCCGCTTGAACAGAAGGAGGAGTGTCTCCTCGTCCGCGCGAAGAATGTTCCGGGCACAGAGCTGCCGCGCCACGCGGTGCCGGAGATCCTTGGCGGTGGCCAGCCGGGTGATCCATACCGTCAGCGATGCGCGTTTCTTGCTCTCCGCCATCCGCTTCAGGCTCTCGTCCAGGATCGGGTCGCCGGTCGGCGCCTTCTCGCGCACATCGATGAGTTGCTTCCGCGGATCGCCGAAGGAGATGCGGCCCTCAAGCAGCAGCTCGGCCATCAGCGCGCCCGCGACGGCATACTCCGCAACGGAGGTCGAAAGGGTGCCCTTGTCGTTGCGCAGCGACAAAAGCATGATCTCTTCGTAGAGGAAAAGTCGCTTCGGGTCCTTCATCGTCTGCTCCAATCGCGCTTCAATCCGAAGGTGGCGTCGCCAGTAGTGTCGGATCCCACTGGCAACTCTAACCCCAAAGAGATCAGCCGGATACCCCGCAAACTAAAGATATTTATGGTGATAGGCTACCGCCCCCGGCCGGCTTTCAACCCTCCAGACAATCTAAAGCTATTCAATATCTACGCATTTCTTGAATCCCCTCCGCCAGGACGACATCTGCATGGCTGTAGCGGATGTCGTTCCGAATCTCGTGAAGCCACCCCGGAGCCAGGCGCCGATCGGCACCGGTAGTCCGGGAAACAACACCAGGAGGCCCCAATGAACCTGTTCAAGCGTTGTGCCCTTATCGCCATCGCTCTCGTGGGAGCGATGGTGGCCACAGGCTGCAATGACGATGACAAGAACCCGTTGGCCCCGGCCACGCCGGCCCGTGTGATGGCCGTCCATGCGTCCCCAGACGCCCCGGCGGTCGATCTGCTCGTGGACAACGTCATTGCCGGAACCGGTCTCGCCTTCCCGAACAACACGGGATACCTGAACGTCACCGCGGGCTCGCGGAACATCAAGGTGAACGTCACCGGGACCTCGACCACGGTCATCAATGAGACGGCCTCCGTGACCGGCGGGATGAGCTACACGGTCTTCGCCGTCGACTCGGTGGCGGCTATCGGCTCCCTAATCCTCGTCGACGATCTCGCGACGCCGGCGGCCGGAAAGGCCCACGTGCGGTTCGTTCACCTCTCGCCGAACGCTCCCGCGGTCGACATCGGGGTCCAGGGCGGTGGCGTCGTGTTCGGGAACAAGGCTTTCAAGGAGTACACGGCGTTCACGCCGCTCGATGCCGGGACGTATGACCTGGAAGTGCGGCTGGCGGGTACGATGACGTCGGTCCTTCCGCTGAACGGCATCGCCCTTCAGGCGGGCAAGATCTACACGGTCTTCGCGAAGGGATTCGTGGGCGGCGCGGGAGCGCAGGCGCTGGGCGCGCAGATCATCGTCAACAACTAGTCGTCAAAGCCGTCGAATCGAAAACCGGGATGGCCCGCGCGAGGATGCGCGGGCCTTCTCCTTTTCGTGTCGCTCCACGCATGAGCGTGGTTGCCGAGAAGGCTTGACTAAAGCGGCTAGCTAGATAAGATATCGTTATTAATGGGCAGCACTAATTACACAATCGTTTTTATCAGTCAATCTATTGTCTTGCAATATTTTACATGATCGCTTGAGGTGCCGATGAAGCGCAGCACGGGCCGCTACGAACGGACATTGGTCGCCGGAGAGGCTGTCGATGCGTTCGTTCCCCTGCCGCTCCCGCCAACCACCCCGACGCTCGTGCTCGACGAGAAAATTCTCCACCGCCTCGCCCTCGCCGAGGCGGCGCTACGACATCTCGATCAAGCGAGCGACATCATCCCCTCGCTGGATTGGTTCCTCTACGCGTTCGTGCGCAAGGAGGCCGTCATTTCCTCGCAGATCGAGGGGACGCAGGCCACCTTGGTCGATCTGCTTCACTATGAGTCGGAAACGACTGCGCCGCCGAGCGCGGACGTTCAAGAAGTCTGCAACCACATCGCCGCGCTCGCCTACGCGCGCGAGCAGATCGCTAGCCCGAAAGGCCTCCCCATCTCGATCCGGCTGCTCAACGAAGTGCATCATCGCCTGATGCAGGGTGTCCGTGGCGCCGACAAGCAACCCGGTGAGGTGCGCCGAAGTCAGAATTGGATCGGCGGTTCGCGCCCGGGCAACGCCAGTTTCGTGCCGCCGCCGCCGCACCTTCTCGGCGACCTCCTCCATACCCTCGAGAGCTATATTCACGCCGATAGCGATACTCCCCCGCTAGTTCGCGTGGGGCTGATTCACGTCCAGTTCGAGACGATTCATCCGTATCTCGACGGGAACGGGAGGATGGGACGTCTGCTCGTTACCCTTCTACTGGAGAAGTGGGGGCTGCTCCGATCTCCGCTGCTGTATCTCAGCCTGCACTTCAAGCGGCATCGAGCGGAGTACTATCGACGATTGGGCGCCGTGCGAGTGGAGGGCGACTGGGAGGGATGGCTCGACTTCTTCCTCGACGGAGTCGCGACAATCGCCGAGGAAGCCGTTGCAACCGCCCGCGACCTTTCGAAAACGGTGCAGGGAGATCGTGAGCGCGTGCTCCAGATGGAAACCACCTCGGTCGTGGCGCTCCGACTGTTCGACGCGCTTCCCGATCACCCCATCGTGACAGCAGCGAGCGTGATGCGCCTGCTGGAGGTCAGCAGACCGACCGCGGGCCGCAGCATCGATCTGCTCGTCGAATCCGGCGTGCTCGTGGAAAGCAGCGGACGGCGGCGAGACCGTTGGTACGCCTATGGCCGCTACCTCGACCGCCTGCGTGCGGGAACGGACTGACGAAGTCTCCCGCACCCGCTTAGAGGTCGACGTAGATCGGCATGGAAAACCTCCGGTTGGTGGCGGGGGAGGTCCGGAGAATACGCCGAACTTGCGGAAAACTGCCGCCAGCTCCCTCACCTCATGTCCCCCTCCGCCCTCCCCCCATCCCATGCTATCCTTCCGCCCCATGGCCCTCGAACCCGGCACCAAACTAGGTCCCTACG
>JANNMC010000341.1:0-3540 GCA_031397435.1 Candidatus Eiseniibacteriota bacterium | reverse complement strand
AACGCTCGCGGCGGAGGGACGCGCCGTGGCGGAATCGCGCTGGTCGATCCGCGCCGTCTCCGCCCTCCAGGCGCGCCTCCTCTCCTCCGTGGAGACGCCCAATCCGATGGTGGCGCCACCCGGAGCGCGAGGGTAGACTCGTTCGGATCTCATGAGCCACGAACCGACCCCCTCCGACTACGTCTCGAGCGCGAAGCCCTTCGCGCGGTCCGCGGCCCTTGCGGTCGTCGTCGGCACTATCCTGTCGGCCCTTCTCGCGTTTCTCTGGCCTCCGACGTTTCGTGGCGAGACGGTCCTCCTTCCTCCCACGGAAGAGGAGACTGGATTCAGCGTCGCTTCCGTCATGCGCGGTTTGAACGTCCCGGGGATTCGCATTCCAACTCGGACCGGTCCGGAAGACGTGACGATGGCCATTCTCCGAAGTCGCCGCATCACCGCCACCTTGGTCGAGCGTTTCGATCTCATGAAGGTTTACAAGCTGAAGCGGGTGGAGCCGGCAATCCGCCAACTCCAAGAACGGTCGTCGTTCAAGCTGGGGGAGAGCGGCACCGTGATCGTTCGGGTCGAGGATCGTGACCCGAAACGGGCTGCCGATCTCGCGAACGCATTCGCCGAGGAACTCGATCGCTTCAATCGCGAGATCCGGATGACGAAGGGACGGCGAACGCGGCTGTTCGTGGAAAAGCGCCTCGACGATACGCGCGTCGGCTTGGTGAAGGCCGAGGAGGCGCTTCGCCGCTACGGGGAACAGCACCGCACGGTCGTTCTCTCGACCGATCAGCTCTCGTCGGTCGAGAGCGCGGCGCGCCTCTTCGCCAGCCAGGTCACGCTGGAGGTGCAGCTCGGCGTGGCGCGTCAGTACGCCTCGGACTCCAGCACGGAAATTCGCCGGCTGCGCCAGCAACTGAATGAGGTCAATCGCCTCATCGGGGCGCTCCCCGATCTGGGCCTCGAACTTGTCCGCCTGGTGCGGACCGTGAAGATCCAGGAGCAGGTCTTCGCGCTCCTTTCCGCGCAATACGAGGAATCGCGCATCACGGAAGCGCGCGACGTATCCACCGTCGAAGTGCTCGACCGGGCGGAACCGCCCGACCGGAGAATCTGGCCGAGGCGGGGGCTCTTGATCGTGCTCGGGTTCGCGATCTCGTCGTTCGCCGCGGCGTGCTGGATCGCATGGAGCGTGCGGGGGACCCGCAGGGCCGTCCGGCGCTCAGAGGGTTGATCGCGATTCGCTGCAACGTCTGTCAGTCGAGTCAATGCGACACGGTCGCTACCCCGCATTCCGAAGTCGTAGGCTTCGAGGTAATTTCGGTCCGAAAGTCGGCCTGGGGGGCAAGACGTGGTTCCCGCTCGCGGATACATCCTCGTCCAGCCTCAGGAGCACAAGCAATGAAGCGACGATTGAAGATGTTCGCGGCACGACTCCCGCGTCGGTGGCAGCAAGCGTTGAAGCGGGCTTACTTCGCCAGGCAAATTGGCAAGCACTCCTTCCAGGCGCCGGAGCCGGAGTATGAATTGCTGCCGGGGATGGTCTCTGCGGGTGATTGGGCGCTCGATATCGGCGCGAACGTGGGCCATTACGCGTTGCGGCTCTCCGAACTTGTTGGAGAACAAGGTCGAGTGATCGCTTTCGAGCCCGTGCCGGATGCCTTCGAACTGCTGGTCGCGAATGCGGCCCAAGCGGTGCAGAAGAACATGACACTCATCAACGCGGCCGTCTCGGACTCGACTTTCATTTCAGGCATGGTGATCCCGAAAAATGAATCGAGCGGACTCGACAATCTCTATCTGGCCCAACTGTCGCAGAACGAGTCGGGATTGCGGGTCCTATGCTTGACGGTGGACTCGCTTGCGCTTCCCCATCCGATACGATTCGTCAAGATCGACACCGAAGGGCATGAGCTGGCGGTCCTGCGAGGAATGAGAGAACTGCTTCGCAGGGATCAGCCGGTCTTGCTCGTGGAAGACAACGATGCGGAGGTTCCCTGCTACCTCGCGGGACTTGGCTATTCATCGCAAAAGATTTCCGGCTCCAGCAACCGGATATTCCGTTCAAGCCCTCCCCAAACTGGCGCCGCCGAATCCTAAACCGAGAAACGGTCAGAGGGACGGCTGAGGACTTTTCGCAGTCGTGTCCCGATCCGTGACGGGAAGCCCGTGCGCGACCCAGCGCATGGCCGCTCGGAACATCGTCTGAGCCAAACGCTGGGACTCCGAGGAGGGCCGTCCCACGGCCGAGTGCGCCAGCGCCCTGGCCTCGCACCACACGAAGCGGAGGAGCACGGAGACCGCGATCAACGCGCGTGCCGCGGCTGCGACGTTTTCCCCTCGGTGTTTTCTTAGGAAGCGGATTCGCCCCATCAAGTTCTGCACGAACATCGGCCCGGCATTCGGTTTGCTGCTCGCCCCGACCAAGTGCAGCACAGTCGGCTCCGGGAGGAAGAGGACGCTCCAGCCGGCGTCGTGAATGCGGCGGCACCAATCCATCTCCTCGCCGTACATGAAGAACGAGTCATCGAAGGCGCCGACCGTTCGAACCACCTCGCCGCGCACGACCAGGAAGGCTCCGGGAATCCAGTCGACCTCCGCGACGCGATCGTGTGTAAACCACGGCATGCGGAAGGAACTGATGGAGCGAATACCGGGGAGAAGCCGGTGAATGCCGAACGTCTCGCCGAAGAGATTCCGGAGCCCTAGAAACGTGTAGCACGAAGTCTGGAGCGACCCATCGGCGTGGAGCAATCGTGTGCCCGCTACCCCGACGTGGGGATCGTTTCGCAGCGCCGCGACGCACGCCGCGATGGCCCCCGGCGAGACGACGGTGTCGGGATTCACAAGTGCGTAGAAGTCCGCCACGCTCGACTCGAGAACCTGGTTGTTGGCGCGCGCGAAGCCGTCGTTTTCGCGGTTCACGGTCAGGCGCACGCGGGGAAAGTCACGGCGTGTGAGCGCCACGCTCTCGTCGCTCGAGGCATTGTCGACTACGTGGATCTCGGTCGTCACGCCTCGCTGAGCTTCGAGGGATGAGAGGCAGGCGGGGAGTTCGTGCGCTGAGTTGTAGCTCACCACGACGACGACGACGTTCGGCGTCGCGGTCATTTCCTCGCCAGGTCGGTTCCGTTCCACGGGTACGGGGTTCATCGCCGCGGAGCGTATCATGGGCCCCCGCTAGCCTCGCACCGATTCCACCTTATGCCGCGCCTCTCCTGATCGTACACTTTCGCCCATGGCGCAAACGGATATAGCGACGCGAGCGTGGGGAACGACGAGGGTCCGGAGCGGTGCGCTGCTCGCCACGGCCGCGTTCGTCGCTCCCACGCTACTCTATCTCGGACTCGCGACCGGAGCGTGGTGGTTCCTCATTCTGGCCGGTGTCGTGGCGTCCGTCGTGACGTGGTCGCTCCTCGACATCCGTGCCGCCTTCGTCGTTGCGGTTCTCCTCGCCACGTTCGTCGACTACAACACCGGAATCCTCACGCTGGAATTGACGATTCTTTGCTCCTGGCTCGCCTGGGTGGTGCTACTCCTCACCTGGCGGAG
>JANNMC010000323.1:0-1850 GCA_031397435.1 Candidatus Eiseniibacteriota bacterium | reverse complement strand
GCGGCGTCGTCGACGTACAGGAACTCGCGGGATGCGCTTCCCGTGCCCCATACGTCGATGTGATCGGCCCGACTCTCGACAGCATCGACGCACTTCTTGATGAGCGCCGGGATCACGTGGGAGCTGGCCGGGTCGTAGTTGTCGCCCGGGCCGTAGAGGTTGACGGGCAGCAGGTAGATCGAGTTGAAGCCATATTGCTGGCGGTAGGCCTGCCCCTGGACCAGGAGCATCCGCTTCGCCAGGCCGTAGGGGGCGTTCGTCTCCTCGGGGTAGCCGTTCCAGAGTTCCTCCTCGCGGAAGGGGAGCGGCGTGAACTTGGGATAAGAGCAGATCGTCCCGACCGAGAGGAAGCGCTGCACGCCCTGCAGGCGTGCGTGTTCCATGAGAAGCGCGCCCATCTGCAGATTCCGGAAATAGTACGTGCCGGGGTAGCGGCGATTGGCGCCGATGCCGCCGACCGTCGCGGCGAGGTGGATCACCATCTCGGGACGGAGATCGGCGAGCATGGCCCGAACGCCGTCCTCGCGCGTGAGATCGTATTCTGCGGAGCGGAAGGTGACCGCGTTTCGCGCGCCGCGTGCTTCCAGCGCGGCCATCACGTGGCGACCCAGGAAACCGGACCCTCCGGTGACGACGATGCGGGTGTCGGAAGTGATCGCGGACGTTCTCATCGGCGTCGAGTTTCGGCCAGGGGGAGCCTCAAAGTCAAGCGAGGGGAGCGCCTTGACCCGGAGCCGGGGGGTAGGGGAACATCGGCGCTCATGATCCCCGCTCCGCTCTCCACTGGTGCCGCGCGTCTCGAGAATGCCGCCGCGATCGCGTTCATTCTCTTTGCGGCCACGCTTCCCTGGTCGGTCGCGCCGATCTCGATCGGCGTGGTGCTCTGTGGCGCGCTGACGATCGCCTGCTGGTGGCGTCCCGGCGGTGCCCGATGGGTCCGCACCCCGCTCGACCTCCCGGCGATCGGGTGGATGGTGGCGCTCGTCCTCGCGAGCCTCTTCGCGCTCGATCCTTCCGGCTCCTGGCCGAACGTGAAGAAGGGGCTCCTCCTCGCGGTCGTTCCCGTGGCGGCGTATCACGCGCGTGACGTGAGGACGGCGAGGCGGGCCCTGGCGGCGCTGCTGATCTCGGCCGCCGCGGCGACCCTCTACGCGCTCTTCCGCTTCGCGCACGACGGAGGCGCCTTCCCGGCGCGCGTTCGCGGTCTGGTCGGCCACCCGCTGACGTACGGCGGACAGGCGATGTTCCTCCTGTCGCTCTGCGCCGCGATCGTGCTCCGCGTCCGGAGTCAGGACCGGGCCTGGCGCGGGGGTGCGCTGCTGCTGGCGCTCCTCGTCACGCCCGCGCTCCTTGGATCCTTCACGCGCAGCGCCTGGATCGGGACGCTCGTCTCCTTCGCCGTCATCGTGGGACGCACGAGGGCGCGCTGGCTTCCGATACTCGGTGCCGCGGCGGTCGCGGCGCTCCTGATCCTCCCGGCAGGCTACCGGACCCGCGCGCTTAGTTCGATCGACTTCCGCAGCTCCTGGAACGTGGAACGGCTTCTCCTCTGGGACGCGGGCCTCTCCATGTTCCGCGACCACCCGGTGACCGGAGTGGGGCTTCAGGATCTTCATCCGCTGATCGAGCGCTATCGAAAGCCGGGTGCTCACGAGACGCACGGCCACCTGCACAATGTAGTCGTCCAGGTCGGAGCGACGATGGGAGCCGTGGGGCTTCTGGCGCTGGCGGGACTCTGGAT
Source organism: Candidatus Eiseniibacteriota bacterium (assembly GCA_031397435.1). GTDB lineage: Bacteria > Eisenbacteria > RBG-16-71-46 > SZUA-252 > SZUA-252 > SZUA-252. The sequence goes on along the minus strand of JANNMC010000323.1, from coordinate 109 downwards.
TGGCCTCGCGCGAACCGCAATGGCCAGGCCTTCGGGCACGCGAGCGCCGCCAGCGAACGACCCGGAGGCGCCCTCCGCGTTCGGCGCCGCCGTGAGGAACGCCGCGCTC
>JANNMC010000246.1:0-23644 GCA_031397435.1 Candidatus Eiseniibacteriota bacterium | reverse complement strand
GGCGGTTCTCTGCGGCGAAGCGCTGATCGAGGAGATGCCGCTCGTGGTCGCCATCATGGACTTCGACTTCCTGGGCGGCAGCCTTGCCTCGGCGGCGGGAGAGCGGATCGCCCGTTCCATTCTGCTATCCATCGAGTTCCGGCGTCCGCTCGTCATTCTCGCCGCGTCGGGGGGAGCTCGAATGTTCGAGGGGATCCTCTCGCTCATGCAGATGGCGAAGACGAATGCGCTTCTCGCGCGGCTCTCCGACGCGGGGATCCCCTATATCTCCATCCTCACCCACCCGACCACGGGGGGAGTGACGGCCTCGTTCGCGTCGGTCGGCGACGTCATTCTGGCCGAGCCGAAGGCGTTGATCGGTTTCGCCGGACCGCGCGTCATCAAGCAGACGATCCACCAGGAACTGCCCGAGGGATTCCAGCGCTCGGAGTTCCTGCTGCAAAAGGGGATGATCGATCAGATCGTCCCGCGGTCCGAGATGCGGAGGACGCTGGCCTGGCTGTTGCGGTTCTTCGCCGCCGCCGAGCGCCTGCCGCATCCGCCGCGCCGTCGCGCGGGCGAATCGCTGGCACGATTCCGTGCCGCCTCCGAGCCGGTGCCGTCCCCGGTCGGGCACTCGCTCTCGGCCGCGCCCGCGCCGGCCCCCGTCGTAGCCGCCGGCCCCGCTTCACCCGCCGGAGCGACCCGAACCGACGAATGACGGTGATCGCCGGCCTGCCGCTCGCGCGGCGGCTCGAGATGCTCTACCGCTTCGAACGGAGCGGCATGCGGCCCGGCCTCGAGGGAATCGAGCGGCTCCTCGCCGGCGCCGGCCGCCCCGATCGCGCGTTTCCCAGCGCGCTCATCGCGGGAACGAACGGCAAGGGCTCCACGGCCGCGCATCTCTCCTCGATTCTCCGCGCCGCGGGCATGCGCGTCGGCCTCTACACCTCGCCTCATTTGGTCCGGTTCCACGAGCGGATCCGGATCGACGGCGCCGAGATCGATGACCAGGCGCTCGAATCGCTCCTGGCGCGCTGGTGGCCCCGGTTCGAGGAAGCGCCGACCTCCTTCTTCGAGGCCGCCACGGCACTCTGCTTCGATCACTTCGCCTCGTCGCGCATCGACTTCGGAGTCGTGGAGGTGGGCATCGGCGGCCGGCTGGACGCCACGAACATCCTGACGCCGCGCGTCGCCGTCATCACGACGATCGCCTCGGACCACGCCGAGATCCTTGGAGGATCGCTCGGGAGGATCGCGGCCGAGAAGGCGGGGATCGTGAAGGAGGGAGGCACCCTCGTCCTCGGGGTTCGCCGGCCGGGGCCGCGCGCGGAAATCCTGCGCCTCGCGGCCGCGAAGGGCGCTCGCGTCCTTCGCCTCGGCGCGGACGCACGCTACGCCGCGCGAACGGTCGATGCATCGGGAACGACATTCCATCTCGCCACCGCTTCGTACCGCGGGACGCTGCGGACGCCGCTGATCGGCGTTCATCAGGCTCGGAACGCGGCCCTGGCCGCCCTGGCGGCCGAGGCGATCCTCTCCGCGGAGGGGCGTGACGCACGGGAGATCGGAGCGGCGATCGTGGCGGGCGTGGAAGCGACGCACTGGCCGGGTCGCGCGGAGCTCCTCCCCGGCGATCCGCCGATCCTGCTCGATGTCGCCCACAACGTTGAAGGCGCTCAGTCGATCGCCGCCACGGCATCGGCGCTCTTCGGCAAGCGTCCCGTCGCCGTCGTCGCCGCGTTCTCGCGCGACAAGGATCATAGGTCGATCCTCCGCGCGCTGGGGCCGTGCGCCGCGCGCTTCATCCTGACCGAGTTCGCGGGGGAGCGGGCGACGCCGGTGGCCGATCTCATCTCCCACGCCCCGGCGCGGCAGCCGGAGGGCGTGGCCGTTCGCGAGCCCGGCGAGGCGCTGGCGATGGGGCGCGAATGGGCCAGCGCCGTCGGAGGCGCCCTGCTCGTCACCGGGTCGTTCTTCCTGATCGGCGAAGCGCTGGCGCACCTTCACCGGGAGATGCCGCGTGCGCTCTAGGCGCCCGGCTCGAGGGATCGGTCGCACCGTCGCCTTCGGCATCGCCGGGGCGCTGCTACTCCTTGGCTTTACCCTCCCCGCGCGCGCGCAAACCACGGCTCCCGACGCTCCGGCGAGCGAGTCCTACCGGCTGGATGCCGACCGGCTGGAGGGTTCGGCCACGTCGGACGAGAATGTCCTCCGCGCCACGAAGGTCACCGTCGTTCACGGCGCCACCCGGGTCACGGGCGACTCCGCGCAGATCTACCAGAATCGCGAATTCGTCGTCTTCCGCGGCAACGTGAAGATCTTCGACGGCACGACCGTCATGAGCGGCACCGAGGCGTCGTACGATCGGAAGAAGCGACTGGCAATCCTGCGCGGGAATGTCCGGATCGAGGACCAGGGGGCCGTGATCACCGGGCAGGAGGCGACTTTTTATCGAGATCGGAATCTCTCGGTGATCACCGGAAACGCCATGCTCCAGGATTCCTCCCGCACGCTGCACGCCGATCGCTTGGAGTATGACCGCGGGCGCGACATCGTCACGGCCATCGGCAAGGTCGACGCGGAGGACCGCGCTGAGAGCACGCGGGTTCGCGCGGGGAGGATCCGCTACGACCGGCGTGCCGATTATGCCTGGGCGGAGGACTCGCCGACGCTCACGCTCATCGAGAAGGATAGCCGGACCACGGACATTGCCGCCGACACACTTCGCTTCGATAACGCCCAGAACCAGGTCTTCGCGATCGGGCAGGTTCGCATCGACCGAGACAGTCTTCACGCCACGAGCGGCGCCGCGTTCTTCTACCGGAACGAGGATCGCGCGCTCCTGACGGGCGAACCGCGGGCGGTCAGCCCCGAGGGCATCGCGCGCGGCGACAGCATGGAAGTCCGCTTCCGCGGCGGGCGAATTGCCTCGCTCCAGATGCGCCCCCACGCCTCCGTCGATTACGAGGAACGCGCGGCATTCGGCCGCGGGGAGCGGAATCTGGCCACTGGCGACACGATCACCCTCTACCTGGAGGACGACGAGGCGCGCGAGGCATTCATCGTGGGGCATGCCGCCAGCCTTTACTGGCCGGCCTCCGCGGACAGCGCGGAGGGCGGACGAAACAGCGCGACCGGCGATACGATCCGCGTCGCCTTCGACGATGGCAGACCGCGGCGGGCCACGGTGATGGGGCGAAGCGAGGGAACCTATCATCTGTCGGCCGAGGGCGACACGGCGGCGGCAGCGAAGCTCGACAAGATCCGGTACCGGGGCCAGCGGATCGAGTACGACGTGGAGACGCGGCTGGTCGATGTCGTCGGCACGGCCGACGTGACGTACAAGGAGATGAACCTCCAGGCGAACCGCGTCCACTTCGACGCGCGCACCCAGAAGATGCGGGCCGAGGGAGAGCCGGTTCTTCAGGACGGCAAGGATCGCATCGTGGGTGAAACGATGACCTATGACCTGGCGATCCGGCGGGGAACCGTCTTCTCGGGTCGCACGAACTACGATCGCGGCTTCTTCGCGGGCCGGGAGGTGAGGCGCGTCTCCGAGAGCGTCTTCAATGTTCGCGAGGGGACCTATACCACCTGCGACCTGGAAGCGCCGCACTTCCATTTCGGATCGTCGAAGATGCGGCTGGTCCTGCGCGACAAGGTGGTGGTGAAACCGGTCGTCTTCTACTTCAAGAATATTCCGCTTCTCGGACTTCCGTTCTACATCTTCCCCATCAAATCGGGCCGGCACTCCGGATTTCAGCTTCCACAAGTGGAGTTTGGCTCCTCCAGCGCGGGCGGGAAGTTCATCCGAAACCTCGGCTACTACTGGGCCATCAACGATTACCTCGACGCCACCGGATGGGGGGACTACTACCAGGGCAATAGCTGGGTGGGGCACGGGCAGGTCCGCTATCACAAGCTCTACGAGTTCCAGGGACAGCTGAGCGGTTCCTACAAGAAGTCATTGGGGTCGGACGTCCGGCGGTCGTCGTGGGATCTTCAGGGGAATCACTTCCAGAGCCTCGGCCCCGGATTCACGCTGCGCGGGCAGGCCAATCTCCTCAGTTCGTCGGATTACCTCCAGGACGGAGATTTCGGCCGGCCCGTCTCGGTGCGCGTGCAGCGCAATCTGAAGTCGAGTTTCTCGCTCGACAAGACCTGGCCGGGCGCCACGCTCAACATCGGCCTGGTTCGGAACCAGGACCTCGATCCCGAGCCCCTGGGATCCAGAGTCCAGCAACAGTTGCCGTCGGCATCGTTCCGCTTCTCGGAGCGGCCGCTGGGTCACCAAGCGCGCGGGCGGGAGCCGGCGCGTCTCCCCTGGCTCGCGCAGACCCTCGTCTCGTTCTCCACCAGCATGGTGAGTCAGCGAAACATCTCCGTGAACGCGTTCCCCGCGGATTCCACGCCGGCGCGCCGCGACTCGGTCATCGATGCCCGAACCGCCGCACGCCACGACTTCTCGATCCGCGACCAGCGGAGGTTTCTCGGCTTCCTTGGTATCGAGACGCGGATGAACTACTCGGAGAGTTTCATGACACGCGATCAGGAGGGAAATCGAAATCAGCGCGCCGGTGTCTGGCGGGGGAGCGCCGGTCTGAACACGCAGGTGTTCGGTACGTTTCGCCGCCCCATCGGTCCCCTGCGAGCGCTCCGGCACGTGATGACGCCGTCGGTCTCCTTCGCCTTTCAGCCGTCCTATCCGAACCTCTCCTACCGAACCTCGACGGGGGCGCTGGCTCCACGCTTCGGTGGCGTGGCCGGGATCGGCGCGCTCGGCGCCAGCGAGCAGCGGTCGATTCAGTTCGGCCTGCGGAACGATCTCCACCTCAAGTGGGGCGATCCCGCCCAGCCGAAGGTGGTCAACAATTTCATCCAGATGAACACGACCGGCTCGTACGACTTCCTGGCGGAGCGCTTAGGACGAAAGCCGCTCTCGGACCTCTCCACGTCGCTCCGCCTGTCGCCAACACCGCGAAGCGACTTCTCCTTCTTCTTCCTTCACAACCCGTACGACCGACGGCTCCTATCATTCAGCGCCTCGACCGGGTTCTCACTAACGGGCAGCTCGAAGGCCGCGGTGGATCAGGCGGGGTCGGACCCTGCCGCTGGCGCCGCGGCCGCGAGTCCCGGAGGAAGTGGGTTCGCGGGCGCCCTGGGCGATCCCTTTCGCCCCGATCAACCGGGTGCCGGGCTTCCATGGAACCTCACGCTCTCCGTTGCCTACAACGGGTCGCGCGCGCGGGACGTGACCCTCGGCGGGTACAAGGCGTGGGGCTCCACGGCGCGGGGGAACGGCTTCCTGGGCCTCAACCTCTCCCGCAACTGGCGCGTGGAGTACGCGGGGCAGTATGACCTTCTGGATCGCCAGCTCGTCTCCCAGAACTTCAGCGTCACGCGCGACCTCCATTGCTGGCAGGCGCAATTCACGCGCAGCATCTCGGGCGACACGAAGGAGTACTACTTCAAGATCAGCGTGAAGAATCTCCCCGAGGTCTACTACGAGCAGGGGTCGCGCGGACTGCGTGGCTTCGGTGGCATCGACCGGCTCTACTAGTCGTCGAAAGGAAGCTCCAGGAGGCTGAATACCCTTGACCCTCCCTGGGGTGCGGCGTAGCGTACGCCTCGTACTTCGAAAGGAGGTGAGACGAACATGAACAAGACCGAACTCGTAGCGATGATCGCGAAGAAGGCGAGCATCTCCTCCCGCCAGGCACGCTCCGTTGTCGAGATGATCTTCTCGCCCGGCAAAGAGGGTGTCATCGCCGCCGCGCTCATGACGGGGAAGAAGGTCCAGATCACCGGATTCGGGACCTTTGAAACCCGCAAGCGGAAGGCACGTGACGGACGCAATCCGCAGACCGGCGAAAAGATCAAGATCGCCGCGTCGCGTTTCCCGGCTTTCCATGCCGGCAAGGCGCTCAAGGAGCGCGTGAAGAAGTAGAGTCCCCCCATCGACGATTTCGGGGCGGGGCCGGAGAAAATGCGGCCCCGCCCTCTTTTTCCCCCTGCCGCCTTGAACCCGGGAAGCGCAGCGGGGTATAGTTTTGCGTCACGATGCCGATTCATTCCTACCCTGGGAGGAGGTGATTCCGCTGGCTCGCATTCGATATCTGCTCTTTCTTGTTGTCGCGCTTATGCTTACAGCTGCCGCGTCGCTTCAAGGGAAGAGCGCCCCGACCGACATCTTCATCCAGAGCACGACCGATGGTTTCGGGGAGCTCGCCCCCTGTGGCTGACACGCGCACCCGCTAGGCGGACTTGCCCGGAGGGCGAGTCAACTCAAGATCGGTGCGACGAAGTTCCCGAACCGCTTCCTCGTGGACGCGGGAGACTACTTCGGATTCGGCGGCGTTCAGGATTCGCTGAAGAGCGGCTTCCTGGTCGAGATGATGGATCGTCTGCACTACGACGTCGTCACGCTGGGGGAACGGGAGTTCAGCTTCGGACAGCGCTACCTGCTCGAGACGTTCCGGAAGACGAAGATCGACCTCGTCTCGGCGAATCTCGTCTATGCCGATACGAAGAAGCCGTTCGTGAAGCCGTACGTCATCCGGAAAGCCGGATCGGTTCGTGTCGCGTTCACGGGCCTCATCTGGAAGGACGCGAAGCTCCGGACCGTGCCTTCGGAAGCGGCCCTGGAGATCCTCGATCCGATCGAGACAGCCCGAACGCTGATCCCCCAATTGCGGAAGAAGGCCGACATCATCGTTGTCCTTTCGCACCTGGGGCTCCCGGAGGGCCAGCGCCTGACGGTGGAGGTGCCGGGGATCGATGTGATGGTCTTCGGCCACCAGGCGGGACTCTTCAAGCAGATCGTCCAGACGCAGGGCGTGGTGAATGTCCGGGGCGGAGAGCGGGGACAGCACATTCCGGGGATTCATTTGGTGGTGGAGGATGGAAAGATCGCGTCGTACGACGGTGAAGTCGTCGTGCTGGACGACAAGATCCCCGCGGACGAGGTCATGAATCAGACCGTCGACGCCTTCAACGACGAGTTGAACCGGCGCTTCGCGCAACAGAACCAGCAGCAGGCTCAGCAGCAGGAAGTGGCGACGCAGCAGCAACTCGCGGGCGATCGCTATCTGGGCGAGAAGACCTGCCGCCGCTGCCACGAGGTGGAGTATCAGAAGTACCTGAAGCAGGGTCACGCGCATGCCTTCGAGACGCTCGTGAAGGCGGAGCGCGACGCCACGCCGGAATGTCTCACGTGCCATGTGGTCGGACTGGGACAGGCCGGCGGGTTCATCTCGAAGCAAACGACACCGGACCTCGTGAACGTCCAGTGCGAGAACTGCCATGGCATGGGAACCAAGCATCCGGACGCGTCGACCTCGGTGGGACCGGAAGCGTGCATTCGTTGCCACTCCAAGGAGCAGAGTCCGAATTTCAACTATGACGAGGCCCTGGAGCACATCAATCACTGGGACTAGGCGCTTCCGCGTCGCGGCGATCGCGCTCTTTGCGGCCGCCATCGCGACGGGCGCCGGTTCCTCCGCCTCCGCCCAGACACTCAAGCTGCGCTCCCTTCACCTACCGCCCCAGGATCTGGTCGGCACGTGGGTTTCGTTCCACGGCCGCGCGCAGAGCCGCCACTCGTCCATCCGGGAATTCGACCAGCGCGTCGCCGTCGTCTCGAAGGAAGACCTCGGCAAGGGGCGATGGGGACTCTGGGTCGAGCTGAAGACGACCGATGCGCGCGGCTCATCCCGCATCGAGCGCGGGCTCTTCGCCCCGGCCTCGCTGCGGGGACAGGACCTGCTCCCCGGGGGCGATGGATCGCAGATCGAGGAACGGCTTCGCGCCAATGACCCTGCCGGAGAAACCGACGCGCCGGCCGTGGAGGGAAGCCGAGAGAGTGGGGATCTCGTCCTCGTTCGCTACCAGGCGCTGAGCGGCGGGAAACTCTATGAATATCCGATCGGGGCGACCCGCCACGCGCGGCAGGGGGGCGAGGTCTCGAGCTTCGAGCTCTTCGAGTACGACCCCAGCGTGACTCCCATTCAAACGACGGTTGGGACCGACACCCTTCGCCTTGGCCGCCGTGTCGTGCCGGCGCTGGTGGAGCGTGTGCGCCGTTACGGGAGCGACCGCTGGCCCTCGAACGACGATTCGACCGGCATCCAGCGGCTGGTCCTGACGCAGACGATCTGGCGAAACGGCGCCGTCCCGATTACGGGGTTCGCCCGCTCGATCTTCGAGGCCGAGATGCGCCGGCTTCCCTGGAGCAGCCGAAGCGACAGCCTCCTGTCGGGGGCACCGCTGACGGCACGACCCGATTCCGCGCACCTGGCCGACGCCATGGCGGTGGCGGCCCAGGCCGATAGCCTCCTTCGGGCGGAGACTTCCGCGGAGATTCTCACGGCGGATCCGGTGCGCGTTTATGGCTCCGATCCCTTACGGCCGATTCTTGCGTGGACCGAGCTGGCGCTCACCGATCTTGGCGCCGACGCGAAGCCCGAAATCACTCAAGCACCAGAGCTTCCTCCCGATCTGGAGAACTCCGGAACCGATCCTTCGGGATTCCAGGAATAGCCGAAACGGCGCCGATCGCCCGGCGGTGGCTCCCCGCCGAACGCCTTCGCCCCGGCAGCCCTACAGAACCCTCCCCCGCGCGCCGATAACCCGTCCGACAGCCTGCTCCATCCGCGCGGCTGAAGGAGGGTATCCCGATGAATTCCGGAGGACGAAAGCCGCTCGGCCAGTGCCTCGTCGAGCAGGGAAGCCTGGCGCCCGAGGGGCTCTCGCGCGCGCTCGATGAGCAGAGGCGGACCGGCGCGACCCTGCGCGAGGTTCTCCTGCGTCTGGAACTCGTCTCCGAGACCGCGATCCTCGACTACTACGAAGAGCAACTGGGCGTGCCGCGGATGGACCTCTCCACCTACGTGCTCGAACCCGAGATCGTCCGGCTGGTACCCGAACGCGTGGCGCGCCAGTACCAGATCGTCTCCCTCTTCAAGATCGGGAACACGCTCACCGTCGCCATGGCCGATCCGCTCGACGTGGTCGCGCGCGACGAGGTGCGCCTCACGACCGGTCTCGACGTCGACGTCGTGGTGGCATCCGGCACCCAGATTCGCGAGGCGATCGAGCGCTACGCGCCGGTCTCGGGAAATCTCGACTCGCTCGTTCGCGAGCAGGAACTGAAGCAGGCGGCCGCGGCTGTGGCGGCCCGTCCCGAAGAGGACGGCCCGATCATCCGCTTCGTGAACGCGCTCATCGAGCAGGCGGTGCGCGAAGGGGCGTCCGATCTCCACATCGAACCCGAAGAGTCGTCGTTCCGGATCCGGATCCGTGTCGACGGGCAACTCCGGGAGGTGGCGACGCAGGCGAAGACGCTCTACGCCTCGGTCGTTTCCCGCATCAAGGTCATGGCGTCCCTCGACATCGCCGAGCGGCGCCTGCCTCAGGACGGGCGCATCCGGGTCACGTCAGCGGGGAAGGAGTTCGATCTCCGCGTCTCGACCTTTCCGACGATCCACGGCGAGAACGTGGTGCTCCGGCTCCTCGATCTCTCCTCGCCGCTGCGAAGTCTCTCCGATCTCGGCATTGCTCCCAAGCCGCTGGCAATCCTAGAGAGGATGATCTCGCGCCCGAACGGCATCGTGCTGGTGACAGGGCCGACGGGAAGCGGTAAGACGACCACGCTCTACGCCTGCATCAACACCATCAACACCATGAACCGGAACATCGTCACCCTGGAAGATCCGGTCGAGTATTACGTGGCGACGGTTCGCCAGACGCAGGTCGATCCCGATATCGGTCTCACCTTCGCGCGAGGGCTTCGCGCGCTCCTGCGCCAGGATCCCGACGTCATCCTGGTCGGCGAGATCCGGGACGGCGATACGGCGGAGATCGCCGTCCGCTCGGCGCTGACCGGGCACCTTGTCTTCTCGACGCTTCACACGAACGACGCGGTCGGCGCCATTCCGCGCCTTCTCGACATGACGATCGCCCCCTATCTCCTCGCCTCGGCGCTGAACGGTGTGGTGGCGCAGCGGCTGGTGCGGCGCATCTGTGAGAAGTGCCGGCGGCCGGTCACCCCGCCCGATGAACTCCTCGCCTCGCTGGGCCTCACACCGGGGGAAGGGACGTACTTCGAGGCGGTGGGCTGCCGCGCCTGCGGGAACACGGGGTACAAGGGGCGAATCGGAATCTACGAGGTTTTCGACGTCTCGGAGGAGATCCGCTCCCTCATCGCCGCGCACGCGCCGATGGAGGAACTGGCGCGCGCCGCCCGGCGCGGCGGGATGACGCTCCTATCCGAAGATGCGGCGAGGAAGGCCTCGCGCGGCCAGACGACGCTGGAGGAGGCGCTCCGCGTGACGGTGCGCGACACCGCGCTCTTCGAGAGCGCCGCGGCCGACGCGAGCCGGTAGTCCGTGGCGACCTTTCACTATCGCGCGCTCGCGGCTTCGGGGGGCGCCGAGCAGGGTGTTCTGGAGGCCGCGGACCTCGACGCCGCCATCGGGCAGATGCAGGCCCGCGGGCTGACCCCGATTCGCCTGGAGGCGAAGGGCGCGCCCACGGCCGGGGGAGCCGGCCCACGCTCCGCCACCGCTTCCCGCGCGTCGCGCGCCATTTCACTCCCCTTCCTGAAACCGCGCGTCGGGAGCCGCGACCTGATTCTCTTCACACGTCAGCTGGAGACGATGCTCGACGCCGGGCTTCCGCTGGTCTCGGCGCTCGGCCTGCTGGAAACGCAGTCGACCAGTGTGCCGCTGCGGGAGGCGATCTCGCAGGTCCGGAGCGACATCTCCCAGGGAAGCACCCTGACCGAAGCGATGGCGCGCCATCCGCGCTGCTTCCCGGAGCTCTACGCGAGCCTCGTCCACGCCGGTGAGGAGAGCGGCCTTCTCACGCAGATGCTCGACCGCATCTCCATCATCCTCGAATACGGGGAGGAGACCGACCAGCGGCTGCGCTCGGCGACGTTCTATCCGATGGTGATCTGTATCGAGCTCGTCGTCGCCTTCCTCGTGCTCGTGAAATTCGTGCTGCCCCGATTCGCCAGTCTGTTCAAGGGACTCGGCGCCGACCTTCCGATGCCGACCAAGATCCTCATTGGGGTCAGCGACTTCTTCGAGGCGCAGTTCCTCCTGGTCCTCTTCGGCATTGTCGCCGCGATTACCGCCTGGGTCCTCTGGTCGCGCACTCCCGGCGGGAGAGCGCAGATCGACTCGTGGATCCTGACCATGCCGATTTTCGGGGTCGTGATGCAGAAGCTGATCGTGTCGCGGTTCATCCGGGTCCTCTCGGCGCTTCTGGCGGCCGGTATCCCGGTGGTTCAGGCGCTCGCGATCTCCCGTGGGGTATTGGGCAACAAGGTGGCCGAGGCCGACGTCGACAAGATGCGCGATGGCGTCATTGCCGGCCAAGGATTGACCGAACCGCTCCGGGGAAGCCGCGTCTTTCCACCCCTCGTGGTGGAGATGGTGGGGGTCGGGGAAGAGACCGGCGCCCTCGATAAGTTGCTGGCCCGTGGCGCCTCATATCTCGACAGGGACGTCGATTACGCGCTCAAGAACCTCTCCTCCGCCCTGGAGCCGATCCTCCTGGTCGTCATGGCCGTAGGGATCCTCTTCACCGCCTTGGCCGTCTTCTTGCCTCTCTGGAATCTCATGAACGCCTTCCGGCACTAGCCGGGGCCATTTGGGGGGCTAAAGAACCGATCCGGTTCGGCCGATCCTTCATCCCGTAGGCAATCACACAGCCCTGGGGGGGCTGGGCACTCAGGTCCGCAGATCAGGGAGGTCGTCATCATGGTTCGGAAGCATTCGGAGTCGGGCTTCACGCTCATCGAGTTGGTGATCGTGATCGTGATCCTTGGCATCCTCGCCGCGGTCGCGATCCCGAAGTACGAGGACATGCGGGAGCAGGCGCGCGTCGCCACGCTGAAGGGCCAGCTGGGCGGCATTCGGTCGGCCATCGCCATTCAGTACGCGCGCAACGCACTGAACGGCAGCGCCACCTTCCCGACGCTCGACGGCACGATCTTCGCCGACGGCCGCGTCCCGAAGGAGCCGGTCAACAACTCGCTGGCCGTGAAGGCCACGCCCGGCATCGATAACGCCGGCGGCTGGCAGTACAACTCCACGACGGGAATCGTGAAGGCGAATCTGAACGCCTACTCGTCGTACTGAGTCGTAGCTTCATCGAATGTACCCGCCTCACGGCGGACCTGAGCGGCGGCGAGGCGGGGAGGGAACCCTGCCTCGCTCCACCGTTTTCAGGGAGGTTGGCCGAATGGGGGAATGAGCATGCGCCGGACCATGGCGGCAGAGGCTCTCGTCGCGTCGGTGGCCGCGGGAGCGCTCTACGCGGGCACGCTGGCGCCGGGCGTCGGCGCGGGTGATCGGGGCGAGCTTCTGCTCGCGGCCGAGTCGCTCGGCGTTCCGCATCCGCCGGGGTATCCGCTCTGGATCCTCTTCGCGCGACTCGCCGCGGCGCTTCCCTTCGGCACTCTGGCCTGGCGCGTGAACGCGCTCTCCGCACTCCTCACGGCGGTGGCCGCCGGGCTCCTCTACGTCACCGCCCGCCGATTTGGCGCCGGGCGGTTTGGCGCCGCGGTGGCCGCGGCCCTCTTCACGATCTCCATCCCGGTCTGGCGCGTCGCCGTGGAGGCCGAGGTCTACGGACTGGCCGCGGTCATGTTCCTGGCGCTCCTCCTGGCGGCTCAACAGGCGCGCGCCGCTCGAAGCGCGGGAACGCGGGCCGACGCCCTCTTCTTCTTCACGGCCGGGCTTGCCTTCCTCGCGCATCAGACGCTGGCGGCGCCCGCGGTCGTCCTCGGCGCGTGGGTGCTTCAGCGCCGATTCGCCTGGCCGCGCCTCGCGCGCGGCGCCGCGTGGCTGGCGGTGGGACTCACGCCCGCGCTGATCGCGCCCTGGCGCGTGGCGGAGGGCGCAGCGCTCCTCTGGAAGGAACGGACTCCGCTTCAGGCATTCGCCGATGTCTTCACGCGACAGGCCTACGGGGCGATGTCGCAGAACCCGTGGCGCATCGATCTGGTGGTCGGCGACCTGGCGGGCATGGCCGGCCTGGTGGCCTTTGGCGCCGGGCTCCTGTCATGCTCGCTGCTGATCGTGGCGGTCGTGGCGGCCGTCCGGCGCCAGGGCGCCCGCACGATGCGGCTCCTCGGCGTGCCGGCGCTCGCGGCGCTCTCCATCCCTGTCGCTCTTGCGGCGCTCCTTGTCTTCACGCCCGACGCCGAACACCTGTCGCAGGTCGAACCATTCCTCATTCCGCTCCTGGCCGTCATGGCGCTCGGCGCGGGGTGCGGCGCCGCCTGGATCGCGCGTCGCGCGCCGCGGCCTCGTGCGGCGTTCGCGGCGATCGTGCTGGCGGTTCTCCTGACAGGGGCGCACCACTACGTCTCCTGCGACCGGAGCGGGTTCGATCTCCCCGAACGCTACGCGCGCGACTTCCTTGCGGCCGCGCCGAAAGGGGCCACGCTCGTGGTGGATGGCGATAACGAGACGTTTCTCGCCGCCTACCTGATTCGCCACCAGGGGGCGCGCCCCGATCTCACGCTGATCCATCGCCGCGGCTGTGTCTTCGGCGATGCGAACGGGCTCGCCACGCGGCCGCGTGCGGAGTGGGCCGGCCGCGCTCGCATCGCCGATCTGGAGCGGATCTCCGATTGCCGCCGCGCCGTCTACTTCGCGACCGCGCCGGCCGATCTCGAGCAAGCCGGCGTTCGATTCCACTCCGCCGGACTCCTGGCGCGCGCCTTCCCGGCGGGCGCCTCCACCGCGGGCGCGGAGGCGTGGACACCACCGGCGGCGTGGCCACGGAGCGCGGATCTCCTTGGGGGGCACCCGGAGCGCTACGACTTCGTGACGCGCAAACTGGCGGTCTCCTACTCCGACGCGGCGGCGCGCGCGCTGCTGGCGCAGGGTCGGTTCGCGGACGCGCTTCCCTGGTTCGAGGATGCCGCTCGCGTCGGGTACGACATGCCCGAGGCGCACTGGAACGTGGCGCTCACGGCGGCGGCGGCCGGCGATCCCGACCGCGCCCTCGACGCGCTCCTGACGGCGCGCTCGCTGGCGCCCGGCCGCGCGGAGTCGGCGTCGCGCCTGGCGCTCTTCCTCGCCGCCGCCGGGCGGCATGCCGACGCGGCGCGGTGGTTCGAGCGGGCGTTTCGGAGCGATCCCACCGCCGCGCTGGCGGAAGATGCGGCGCGGGCGTGGGATCTGGCCGGCGATCCCGCGCGAGCGCGGGAGTGGAACGATCGCGCCGCGGCGGCCGGGAGAATCGGATGATGCCGGCCGCGCGCGTGGAGGGATTCACCCTGATCGAACTCTCGATCGTCATCACGCTGCTCGCCATCTTGTCGTGGGTCGCCTATCCGTCGCTCAACTCGATCAACGAGATCCGGCTCGACGCGGCCGCGCGCCGCGTTGCGTCCGATCTCCGCTACGCGCAGAACCGTGCGATCGGGAGCCGCACCATCCATGGGGTCCGGTTCGACGTCGGCGCCGGCCGCTACATCGTCTACGCGGGAAACAGCGGAGCGGCGATCGTGAATCCCGCCGATCGCGGGAAGAACCTCGCCGTTACCTTTGCCGCGCTCGCCGAGACGCGCGGCGTCAGCATCGAATCGGCCGCCTTCGGCGCCACACCGGGCGTCACGTTCGATTTCTACGGCGTGCCGCGCGACAGCGCGGGTGTCGAACTACTCGCCCCGGGCCGAGTCGTGCTCCTGTTTCAGGGGCAGCGCGACACGGTGGAGGTCGCGCCGCAGACCGGCGCGATCCGCGTGCCATGACGCGGGCGACGCGGCGGCGGCTGGCCAGGGCGCGCGCGCGACGCGCGGCGGCTCCGGGATTCACGCTGGTGGAAGTCGTGATCCTGATCGTGATCGCCGGCATCGCCATCCTCCCGCTCGCCATGCTCTTCGCCACGACGTCGATCCGCTCCTCGGACGCGCGAAGCGCCTCGGTCGCGGCCCAGCTGGCGCAGGCGAAGCTGGAGGAAATCACGGCTGATCGAAACGCATCGACGCGCGGCTTCTCCTACGTGGTGGCGGGAAACTATCCGGCGGAGACGCCGATTCCCGCCTTCTCCGCATTCCAGCGCTCGGTCGCCGTCGCGCCCGACTCGACGTACGACGGTGTCACGTTTCGCACGGTGAGCGTCACCGTGACCACTTCCGGAATTCCGCCCGTGACGCTCGCCACCTGGTTCGTGAACTACTGATGCGGCGCCACGCAAGTGCCAACCGCCAGCCCGGCCGAACGGGCGCCCCGGCGGGCTTCACACTCATCGAGCTGGTGATGGTGATCGTCGTCATCTCGATCTCGGGGGTGCTCCTGGCGGGCATGTTCCGCGAGGCGATCGGCACCTACCGCTTCGTCGACGTGGAGGCCGATCTCCTGCAGCAGGCACGTTTCGCCGAGGAGCGAATCGCGCGCGAGCTTCGCCGCCTGCGCGATGGGACCAGCGTCACCACGGCCGGCGCTCAGACCTTCGCCTTCGTCGACCGCGACGCGGTGCCGATCGTCGTCT
Source organism: Candidatus Eiseniibacteriota bacterium (assembly GCA_031397435.1). Taxonomy (GTDB): domain Bacteria; phylum Eisenbacteria; class RBG-16-71-46; order SZUA-252; family SZUA-252; genus SZUA-252. The sequence goes on along the minus strand of JANNMC010000246.1, from coordinate 8,149 downwards.
CGTGGAACGGCACCAAGGGGACCGATCTCCTCTTCACGCGAAATGGCGTGTCGCAGAGACTGGCTGGGAGTGTTGATTCTCTGGCGTTCTCCTACTTCAAGGAAGATGGGAGCGCGGCCGTCCCGCTGGTCGCCCCCTCCAGCACCGACATTCGCCGGGTCGCCGTCTACATCCGCCTGGCCCGCGGCGGGCAATCGATCGCGACGCTCGGCGCCGCCGCCTTGAGGTCGCTATGACGCCGCGCTGGAACGCGCCGATGGCGCCGCGGCCGGACGCCGGCTTCTCGGTGGTGCTGGTCACCGCCACGATTCTGGTTCTCCTCATCCTGGGACTCGCCATGGTCTCGCTCGTGGCGGAGAATTCAGGTCTCTCGGTTCATCATGTCCAGTCGAGCCAGGCCTTCTACGTGGCACAGGCCGGGCTCGAGTACGCGGTGAAAAAACTGAGCGCGAACCCGGCATGGGGCGGTCTCTCCTCGCCCGGGAAGGCCGTTGGGCCAGGGTCGTTCACGATCGCGCCGCCCGATACCCTCGACGAGAACGGCGCGCCGCTCCCGTCAGGACGAAAACGCCTCGTGGCGACGGGGGTTGTGGGAGAGGCCACGCGCGTGCTCCAGATCCAGGTCGCCACGGGGGGAATCTCCACCTACGCCGGGACCGGCTCCGCCGGATACACCGGCGACGGCGGCGCCGCGATCCTGGCCACGTTCAAGAATGCCGAGGGTGTCGCTGTTGGGCCCGACGGTTCGCTCTACATCGCCGACACCGACAATCACGTGATTCGTCGCATCTCGCCCCTCACTGGCGTGATCACGACCGTCGCCGGGAGCGGCTCGCCCGGTTGGTCCGGGGACGGGTCGGCGGCAACGGCAGCGCGGCTTCAATTCCCCCAGGATCTCGCGGTCGCGGCCAATGGCGACCTCTACATCGCCGACACGGGGAACCACTCGATCCGGAAGGTCACCGCGGCGACTGGCCTCATCACGACCGTGGCGGGGAGCGGCTCGCCCGGCTCCTCCGGAGATGGGGGCGACGCCACGCTGGCAAAATTGAGCTCCCCGCGCGGGATCGTCCTGGCGGCGAACGGCGACTACTGCATCGCCGATCGGGGCAACAGCAAGATCCGCAAAGTGACTGTAGCCACCGGAATCATAACGACTTACGCCGGCACCGGGACCAACGGGTACACCGGCGATGGGGGCCTGGCCACCGCGGCGCGACTTCGAAATCCCGAGGGGGTCGAGCTTGGGTCTAATGGAGACCTCTATATTGCCGACACTTCCAACCATGCGATCCGGCGTGTCGCGGCGGCGACCGGGGTGATCAGCACCGTCGCCGGGACCGGGACCTCCGGCTATACCGGCGACGGGGGATTGGCCACCGCGGCCCGACTGAACGGTCCGGAGTCGGTCACCCTGTCGGCGTCGGGCGATCTCTACGTGGCTGATCGGGGAAACAACGTCGTTCGCCGGTTCGCCGTGGGCGGGTCCATCTCGACGATCGCGGGAACCGGCACGGCCGGCTATTCGGGGGATGGTGGCGCGGCGACCGCCGCGAGGCTCAATGGGCCGGCGGGGATTGCCGTCGATTCCTCGGGCGTCATCTACATCGCGGATACCTCGAATCAGCGGATCCGAAAGATTTCTGGCCTCCTCTCCATCGTGGGGTGGGTGGAGACGCGCGTTTAGCGCGAAGGGAAACGATGGAACCAAAGGTGAAGATGAATCTCGCGCAGCGACTGTCGGCGGTTCAACTCCGCTTTCCTCCGTTCGTCCGGGTCTGGGCAGCGCGCTGGCGGCGATCGAGCCAGGCGGCCCCCTCCGATCTGCTGGTGGTCGAAGGAAGCGAAGCAGGACTTCGCCTCACACGCGTGACGCGCCGGCGCGGAAGCGCGCCTCGAGTCCGAAGCGCCGTGCGCGCCGTCAATCCTGACCTCGTTCCCACGGCCCGCGAACTCGCCGAACGCCAGGCGCTCGCGGCCATGGTCGTGGAGCTTGGAGCGGCAGGCCGTCCGGCGGTCGCGGCACTCTCCGGCGCCGACGTCGTCGTGCGGCGGCTCTCGATGCCCGCCATGCGGCACTCCGACCTCCGCTCCGCCCTGGAACTCGAGTGCCGGCGGCACGTGAACTACCCGGTCGCCGAGGCGGAGATTCGCTTCGAAGTTCTGGGCCCCTCCGCTTCCGGACGCGAACTCTCGGTGCTCGTGGTCATCGCGCCGCGTCGTCGCGTGGAGGAGCGCCGGTCGCTCTTGGCGTCGGCGGGCCTTCGCCCCTGGGCCATCACCGTTCCCGCTGTCGGGCTCCGCGCCGATCTCGAACGAAGGGGCGTGCTCGCCTCCAGTGAAGTCGTCGCCTATCTCGACATCGGCTCCGAGGCGAGTCAGATCGTCGTGCTGAAGGGGCGCGACATCCGCTTCTCGCGCGATCTCGCCTTCGGCCGTCAAACGATGGCGGCCGCGCTTCGCCAGATCGTTGTTCCGGGCGTCGGGACGATCGAGCGGACTCCCGGGGAGGCCGAGGAACTCCTGGCCAAGAGCGGCGTGCCGATCGGCGCCGAGGAGGCCAACTTCGTCGACGGCGTGCCGCTCGCGGCAGTCGGGATCATGCTCCGCCCCACGCTGGAGCGACTGGTCCGGGATGTCTGGAACTCCTTCGATTACTGCAACGAGCAATTTCAGGGTGAAGCGGTGACGCGTGTCGTCCTGCTAGGGCCCGGCGCTCGGCTCCGCAACCTCGAAACGTACCTGGGCGGCGTTCTCAAGATGCCGGTCCGCGCGGCCGATGATCCGTCCCAGGGGCATGGCGCCGTGGCCGAATCGGGCTCCGATGCCCTCACCGAGGAGACGGCGACGGGCGTGACGCTCTCGTCCATCTCGCGCGAGACGTTGAATTTCATCTCGGGCGGCCCGGGCGAGGGAATCTCCTGGATCGCCGATGCGGTGCCGGCCCCGGCGGTCGCGGCCGCCGCGGCACTCCTGGTCATCTCGATCGCGGCGCCCGCGGAAATTCAGACATCGCAGGCACGCCAGCGGGTCGCTTCGCTACGCGGTGGTCTGGAGGCGCTCAGCGCCCAGAGCGCGGCCGTGGCCCAGTTCCGTGCGGCACGAGAGGAAGAGGCTCGCCTGGAGGCGTTGCTGGAGCGGCTGACGGGGAGCCAGGTCGTCTGGTCCACCGTCCTCCGCGACCTGAGCCACCGTGTCGGGCAGGACGTGCGGCTCACCGCGGTAGAGGTGCTCGAATCGGCCGCGCCGACCGTGGCGCCGGGCGCGGCGCCCGCGCCGCATGAGCCCCGATCGCTTCGGCTCTCGGGGCTCATGCGGACGCAAGGGGTGCCAGCCGAGCAGCTGCTGGCCGATCTCCTGAAGTCGCTCGGCTCCTCGCCGGTGCTCGATCAGGTCCGGCTGGAGGGTTGTGAACGGGTGGCGCCTGAACTGAGTGGTTTCACGGTGACGGTGCGGCTCACGGAGAGGGCGGGTTCGTGATGAAAGCGATCACCCGGGCGCCGTGGTTCGGCCACGCGCTCGTCATGGCGTCCCTCGTCGTGGCGCTGGGATTGGTGAACGCCGCCTGGATCGCGCCGCGCGAGAAGGAGCGAGAGACGCTCGCCACGCGGGAGTCGACGCTTCGAACAGAGTTGGCCGATCTCCAGTCCGGGCTCGGCGAGATGCAGTCGTGGCGGCGGGCTCACCCCACGACCGACGGGATGCGCGGACGAATCAAGCACGCACTCCCCGCCGGGACGATGGTGGCATCGCTCCTCGACGCGCTGGCGGAGATCGGTGTGCGGCATGGAGTGCGAACGGAGCTGATCCGCCCCGCGGGGCTGCCGGTTGAAGAGGTGATTCCCGATGCTTCCGGGGCGGCGGTCGCCTACCGGAAAGTCGATCTGAGGCTCCGGCTCGAGGCGCCGTATCAGGCGATCGGCCTCTACCTCACCGAAGTGGAGTCGCTCGATCAGCTTGTCGTGGTCCGCTCGGTGGCGCTGCGGCACGAGGCGTCGCTGGCGCCGCGCCTGGTGGCCGACGTGTCGCTCTGGATCTACGGGACGCCCTAGGAGCCGGACATGCAATGGCTGCGGAAGCAGATGCGGGAGGGAATGAACACCCGGACCTATGTCCTTGTCGGACTGCTCCTGGCGGTTCTCCTCTGGATTCACTCGCTCGATGAGAAGACGCGCTCGCTCCGATCTCGCACCGCCGCCGGTGGAGGCGCGGCGCCGGCGCCGGCCGTGCTGGCGACGGCGTCCGGACGGAACGACGCTGCGACGCCGACGCCGCCGGGTTGGGGCGGCGATCCATTCGACCGCCGCTTCCGCCTCGGCCGTGAGCCGAACTCGGAGTCGGTGTCGAACGGGAAGCCCTCCGCGCGAGCGTCGGGCCTCTTCTTGCAGGGAGTCATGAGTGGCCCGCGCGGCAGGACCGCGCTGGTGAATGGAGAAGTCGTGCGCGAAGGCGATCGCATTGCCGGCCGGGAAGTGCTCCAGATCGGAGCCCGCTCGGTCCTCGTGCTCGACCACGGAACGGTGATTACCCTGTCGTTGAAAGGAGAAGGTTCATGAGGCGCCTTGTCGCACTTCTCGCCCTCGCGGCGGTGCTCGCGGCGGGCACCCCCGCCGGCGCCCGTGACGGCTCCACGGCATCCTTCTCGTTCAAGGACACGCGCGCCCAGGACGCCTTGCGGCTGGTGGCGGTGCAGTTCGGCTACTCGTTCGTCATGGGACAACCTGTGTCCGGGACCTTCACGGCGACACTTACAGATTTGACCTTCGAGGAATCGGTCTCCTATGTGGCCGAGGCGACCGGTTGCGACTACCGCATCGACGGCAAGGTCCTGGTCGTGAATCCGGCCGCGCTCCGCTCGGCGGTTTTCCCGCTCCGCTACATCGACTCGAAGGCCGCCGCCGACGCGGTCGCGAGCGTCGTGAGCGACAAGGGGACCGTGGCGCCCTACACGGGTGGTGGGGTCGGTTCCGTCATCTCCTCTTCCACGAAGGAGAATGCCCTGATCGTGACCGACACGCCGGCGCGTCTCGAAGCGGTCCTGGCGGTGCTCGAGCGGCTCGACCGCCGTCCGCGGCTGATCGCCATCGAGGCAAAGCTCGTGGAGACCACGCTCGGTTCGGAGGAACGGCTCGGGCTCGACTGGCAGATGCGTGCGAGCGCCAAGGGCGCGGTGTTGCCGCACACGTTCCCCTTTCCCAAGGATGCCGGCAGTGGCGACTTCACCGCCGAGTCGAATCCGAACAACCAGATCGGCGGCGGCGGCCCCGCGTTCCCTCCGGGACAGTCGTTCCCCTACGCGTCGCCCGCCGACTTCACGTTCGGCAAACTCTCCTTCCAGGAGTTCTCGGTCACGATGGAACTTCTGAAGCAGCAGTCGAGCACGAACCTCGTCTCGGCACCGAAGGTGACGACGCTCGACAATCAGCAGGCGGAGATCGTGGTCGGAACGGTCGTCCCGATCGCGCGCTACGAGCGGCACAAGGAGACCGGCGTGCTCGAGATCACCGGATACGACGAGAAGAAGGTCGGTGTGCGGCTCCTCGTCACGCCCCACGTGGGCGCCGACAGCACGCTTGTTCTTTCGGTGAGTCCCGAGATCAGCGAAATCTTGGAGTACCGAGGCCAGTTCAATGAACGGCCCGTGACCGCGACGCGCTCTGCCACGACCCAGGTCGTGATGAAAGGCGGAGAGACGGTGATGATCGGCGGCCTCATCAAGGAGGTCGACGTGAAGACCACGCGAAAGGTGCCGTTCCTGGGCGACATTCCGCTCCTGGGCGCGCTCTTCAAGCACAAGACCACGTCGAAGCAGAAAGTCGACCTGATGATCTTCATCACGCCTCATCTGATCAGCCCCTAGGGAGGACATCATGACCATGGAAGCGCCTCGTGCGCGCGTGCTGGTAGTGGATGACGAACCCGATCTGATTCGCATTCTCGAGTTCGGGCTTCGGGCGGCCGGCTATCACGTCGACATCGCCGCGGACGGGCAGGAAGGGCTGAAGAAGGCGCGGGAATTGCGCCCCGACATCATCCTGCTCGATCTGATGCTGCCGAAGCTGGACGGCTACAAGGTCTGCCGGCTCCTCAAGTTCGACGAGCGCTACCGGCAAATCCCGATCATCATCCTGTCGGCGCGGACCCAGGAGGGGGACCAGATGCTGGCGAAGGAGATGGGCGCGAATCGCTTCATCACGAAGCCGTACGAGTTCGGCGAGATCCTGGCCCACATCGAGGCCCTGCTGAAGACACCCTCCATCTCCTCGTAGCGAAGGCGTCACCCGCGGCGGGCAGGGACGCCCCGCGGGAAGTCCCGCCTTGACCCGGCCCCGCCCGGGGCCGTAGCGTGGAAGGGCGTTTCCTCCCTTCCACCCTCAACGGCGAGACCAATCGTGAACCGCACGACCGAGACCTCGGCCCCTGCCGCGCCAGCGCGCGTCACGGGCGTCCTTCCGTCCCCCGAAATCTACGACAACATTCTCGACACGATCGGCGACACGCCGCTCGTCCGCCTCAACCGCCTGACGCGCGACTGCAAGGCGACGGTGCTGGCGAAGGTCGAGTACTTCAACCCGGGCGGGTCGGTGAAGGACCGCATCGCGGTCGCCATCGTCGCCGAGGCGGAGGCCAAGGGCCTCCTGAAGCCGGGGGGGACGATCATCGAGGCCACTTCCGGCAATACCGGAACCGGTCTGGCCATGGTCGCCGCGGTGAAGGGCTACCGGGCGATCCTCTGCATGCCCGACAAGGTGAGCGTCGAGAAGGGGAACCTGCTCAAGTCGTTCGGCGCCGAGGTCATCATCACGCCGACCGCGGTGGCGCCCGATTCGCCCGAGTCGTACTACGAAGTGGCGAAGCGGCTGGCGCGCGAGATCCCCGGTGCCTACCTGGCGAATCAGTACCACAACCCGACGAATCCCGAGGCGCACCAGAAGAGCACCGGGCCGGAGATCTGGCGGCAGACCGGCGGCAAGATCGACTACTTCGTCGCGGGGATGGGTACGGGCGGAACGATCACCGGTACCGCCCGCTACCTCAAGTCTCAGAATCCGAACGTGAAGATCGTCGGCGCCGACCCGGTCGGATCGATCCTGAAAGATTACTTCTATACCAAGCAGATGGTGCCGGCGAAGTCGTACAAGGTCGAGGGAATCGGCGAGGACTTCATTCCCTCCGTCTACGACTTCGCGGTCATCGACGAGATGATCTCGGTGAACGACACGCAGTCGTTGAACCTGGCCCGGCGGCTGGCGCGCGAGGAAGGAATCCTCGCGGGCGGCTCCGCGGGTACGGCGCTCTTCGCGGCGCTCCAGGTGGCGCGGCGCGCGAAGGAGGGGGAGGTCGTCGTCGTCCTGATCCCCGACACCGGCGAGCGTTATCTCTCCAAGGTCCACTCGGACGAGTGGATGCGGGACAACCGGCTCCTCGAATCGGGAGCCGTGTCGGTGCACGAAGTGATGCGCGGGAAGGGAACACGCGTGCCGGCGCTCGTCTCGGTCAATTTCGACGAGCCGGTCGCGCGCGCGCTGGCGCTCATCCGCGAGTTCAACATCTCGCAGCTCCCCGTACTCAAGGACGGAGCGGTCGTCGGCTCCGTGTCGGAGGGCGCCCTCTTCCAGAAGATCCTCGGCGGCACCGTCGCCGAGGACGCGCGCGTGGAGTATCTGCTGGAGAAACCGCTTCCCACCGTTTCGATGGACGCCACGCTTCCACAGGTGTTCAAGCTGCTCGCGGGGAGCAACGCGGCGGTGGCCACCGATGCCCACGGGAAGCCGGTCGGCATCCTGACGCGCTACGACCTTCTCGAATACGTGGCGCCTTAGCATGGGATTCGCGACCGACGCCATCCACGCCGGGCAGGAGCCCGACCCCAGCACCGGCGCCATCACGACGCCGATCTACCAGACTTCCACCTACGTCCAGGAGGAGCTGGGGAAGCACAAGGGTTTCGAGTACGCCCGCACGCAGAATCCGACCCGCCTTGCCCTCGAGCGCTGCCTGGCGACGCTGGAGCGTGGAGAGCGGGGCTTTGCGTTCGGCTCGGGGATGGCGGCCACGACCACCGTCACGCAGCTGCTCCGGCCCCGCGACCACGTCGTGGCGTCGAACAACATGTACGGGGGGACGTTCCGCCTCTTCGACCAGGTCG